>NZ_NEVM01000001.1:1520694-1841388 GCF_002261225.1 Bordetella genomosp. 10 | reverse complement strand
CCCCAGCCATTTCGAAACCCTGCAACGCCATGGCCGCCTGCTGCGTGAAAAAACCGGCGTGACGGTCCACACCGTCGCGCGGCGGGACCAGCGCAAGATCGTCGGCTCGGACTTCTATTACGGCGGCATCGTGGTCGACGAATACGGCGGCCTGCACGTGGGCAAATACCATCGCAGCCTGCGCCGGCTGGCGCGCCAGGCCGGCGCGGGACTGTACTCCCATGCCGGCGTGCTGCGCCTATCGCCCGAGGGCGCCGGGCACGTCGTGCATACGGAGCGCGGCAGCATACGCGCCCGCGACGTCATCATGGCGACCAACGGCTACACCGACGATAGCGCCCCGTATCTGCACAGGCGCATCGTGCCGGTCGCCAGCTACCAGATAGCGACGGCGCCGCTGCCGCCGGGATTGATGGACGCCATCAACCCCGGCCGCCGCATGATCAGCGATTCCCAGCGCAATCTCTATTATTCGCGTCCTTCGCCGGACGGCACCCGCATCCTGTTCGGGTCGCGGCCGTACTGCCGCGACGTGCCCGAGGAGCAAGCCGCGAACCGGCTCTACCGCGACATGCTGCGCGTCTACCCGGAACTGCAAGGCATTCCGATCACGCATTCGTGGAAAGGCAATGTCGGCATGACCCTGGACAAGCAAGGGCGCCTGGGCCGCCACGACGGCATCTATCACGCGGTAGGCTGCAATGGCAACGGCGTGGCGCTGATGACCTACCTGGGCTACCGGTGCGCGCGCGGACTGCTCGACGGCGACCTGGCGCAATCGGCCTTCGCGGCCAGCGCCTTGCCGTCGGCCTTTTATTACCATGGCGACCCGGGCTGGCTCGTGCCCGCGGCCACCGCCATGTACAACCTCAGCGACGCCTGGGCGGGACGCGAACGCCGCTGAACGCCGCCGCGGACGGCAACACGCGCGCGCCGTGGGCGAGCGCGGCCGCCTCGGCGGCCGCTGTCACTTCGCCACGCCGCAGACGATGCGCGCGCCGCCGCCGCCGAGTTTTGCGGGATGGTCGCTGTGGTTGTCGGCGCCGGCGTGGATCATCAAGGCGTGGCCGGAGAGATCCGACAGTGTGAGGCGCGGCGCCAGGACGGGATAGGTCGCCGTGCCGTCGGCGCCCACGTACAGGGCCGGCAGGTCGCCCTTGTGGCCGCTGTCGTCATACGGGCCCTTGTGGGCGCCCGTCTTGTACGGATCCCAGTGGCCGCCCGCGGCGCCGCCGGGCGCCGGCTTGCCGTCCACCGGCCCCACCCCACAGGACGGATGCGCATGCAGGTGGAAGCCATGCACGCCCGGCGGCAGGCCATGCAGGTCCGGCGTCAGCAGCAGGCCGTACTTGTTCTGTTCCGCCTTGATGGTGCCGGCGGATTCTTGCACGCCGTTGGCGTCCACGAAGGACATCTGCACCGTGGCGGTCTGGGCGCAGGCAACGCCGGCCACGGTCATGAGCGCGATAAACAGGGGAATTTTCATCCTGGCTTTCCTTGGTCGAATGGGAAAGCCGAACCCTAACGCGCGGATTCCGGCGTCGCCAGGAGAAAGTTCTCACACGGGATGCGTCTCCGCCATCTACGCCATCACGCTCACATGGGCGGAGACCACGCGCCAGCCTTCGTCCGTGCGGACCCAGGTCTGCGTCTGGCGGCCGATGCGGTCCGAGCCGGCGCGTTGGAATTCGATGTGCGTGGTGGCCATGTCGTCGCCGAAGGTGACGATGTGGGTCCGCAGCACCGTGCGGTCCAGGCCGGCCGGCGACCGGCCGGCGCGGAAATCGCGGATGGCGTCGTAGCCGTAGAGGTTTTCGCCGGCGCCGTAGCGCAGCGTCAGCGGGGAATTCCAGAAGAGTTCGTCCAGGACGGCGACGTCGTTTCCGACCAGGGCTTTTTCATACCGGGCGAACTGCTCGGCGACTTCGGCCATGACGGCTGGCTTGTTGACTTCCAACATGAGGGGCAAGGCTCCCGGTTTCAGGATTTCAGGATTTCGGAATTTCAGGACTTCAGGAAGAAAACCGCTTCGACCTCGACGCTGGCATTGCGCGGCAGCACCGATACGCCGATGGCCGTGCGGGCATGCCGGCCGGCGTCGCCCAGGACCTGCACCAACAGGTCGGACGCGCCGTTGACCACGGCCGGCACCGCGTCGAAAGCCGGCGCCGCCAGCACGTACCCGTTGACCTTCAGGCACCCGCCCACGCGGTCCAGGTCGCCTTCGCAGGCCAACGCCAGCGCCGACAGCAGGTTGAGCCCGCACAGCCGCGCCGCATCATAGCCGCGCTGGACGTCCTCGGGCCCCTGCAGCGCCCCGGTGTATTTCGCCGCCCCATTCAGGGAACTGGTCTGGCCGGCGAGAAAGACCATGTCGCCGTGACGGCGGAACGGCAGGTAATTGGCGGCCGGCGCGGGAATGGGCGGCAATTGCAGGTCGAGCGCGCGCAGGCGTTCGGCGACGGTGTTGCTCATGGGTTCATACCTCCGTGGAAAGCAAATGGGCGTGGCCGGCATGCTGCTCGCCCGCGTCGTCGGGCGCCTGCCCGGCCAACCGCGCGAAAGCCTCTTCCACGTCCAGGAAATCGAATTTCTGGCGGCGCAAGGACAGCAGGCTCTCCAGCGCGTCGAGATGCCGCGCCATCAATTTCCCGGCGCGCGCGGCGTTGCCTTCGGCGATGGCCTGGGCAATCGCCTGGTGCTCGTGCGGGCCGGCGCAATTGGGCGAGGTGCAGTCGTGCACGGTCGCCGGCGCGAACAGGGAGAAATGCAGCGACGAACGCAGCATCAGGCCATGGTGCATCTCGACCAGGAAGGGATTGCCGGTCAGCGCCACCAGCAGCGAATGGAATTCGGCCGACAGCTTGAAGGCCAGGCCGCGGTCGCCGTCGAGCGCGGCGCGGGCCTCGCGCCGGACATGGTCGGCCAGCCGGTCCACCGCCAACAGGCGGCTGCGCGCGGCGACCTGGCGCGCGATGCCCAGTTCGAGGATCTTGCGCGCGTCATAGATGGCGTGAAGCTCCTCGACGGTGGGCACCGGAATGAAGGTCCCGCGATTGGGAATGGCATCCAGCCACTTCTCGTGCGCCAGGCGATGCAGGGCCTTGCGCACACGCTCGCGGCTGACGTTGAGCACGCGCGCCAGTTGCGGCTCCCGCAGTTTCAGGCCGGGACGCAGCAGCCCCGAGAAAATGGCCCGCCGGATGAGATGGTAGACCGCCTCGTCGGCGTCGCCCGCGGCGGATTTTCCGGCCGCCTCAGGAATCGGCATCGATATCCTCCACCGCCGCGACCAGCAATTTCAGGCCCAGCGCGAAATCTTCCATTTCCATGGCTTCGTGGGGATTATGGCTGCCGTGCTCGTTCCTGACAAAGATCATCGCCGTGGGTACGCCGTTCACGCCGAACACGGCGGAATCATGGCCCGCGCCGCTGGCCATCTGCTTGTGGGCAATCCCGTGCCGGTCCGCCAGGCGCGCCAGGCGATCGCGCAGCGCCGGCGCGATCGGGCCCGGCTTGGCATTGGTATAGCCGCCCAGGTCTATCGTCACGTTGCGCCGGCCGCCGATTTCGCCGGCCAGGGCCCGCAGCTCATGATCGATGCGCAGCAACAGGTCGTTGTCCTGGCTGCGGATGTCCATGGTGAAGCGGGTCTCGCCCGGGATCTTGGTCATGGTGTGGACCTTGCTGTCGGTATAGCACTGTCCGATGGTGCAGACCAGGTCCAGGCCCTGCTCCTCGTACGCGATCCAGAGTGCCTCCAGGCGGTTGAGGAATTCGGCGGTGGCCAGCACCGCGTCCCGGCGCGAGCGGCGCGGCTCGGCGCCGGCGTGGCCGTAGACGCCCATGACACGGCAATGCTTGTAGCGCAGGTTGCCGCGGATCCCCGTGACCACGCCGACCGGCAAGGCCTCCTGCACCAGGATCGGCCCCTGCTCGATATGCAGCTCCAGGAAGCAGGCGATATCCGCGGCGCGCAGTTGCGGTTCGCCGCGGCGGATGCGGTCGGGCTCGAAACCGGCCTCGGCCATGTGTTCGGCCAGGGTGCGGCCGGTGTCGGGGCGCACGCATTGATCCAGCGCCTCGGCTTCCAGCAGGCCCCAGGCGGCGCGGCTGCCGATATAAGGGGCGGGGAACCAGGACAGCTCCTCGGCGCGCACGCCCATCACCGTGATATCGCGCCGCGGCTGGCGGCCGGCGCGCCGCCAGCGCGCCAGCATCGCCATGCCGGCCACCACGCCCGCGGCGCCGTCGTAGTTGCCGCCATCGGGCACCGAGTCCAGGTGCGAGCCCGTCATGATGGCCGGCAGCGCGCGGTCCGTCCCGGGCAGGGTCAGGTAGAGATTGCCGGCGGCGTCGATGCGTTCCTCCAGCGCCAGGTCGCGGCCCAGGGCGCGCATCAGGTCATGGGCCATCTGCTCGCCCTGGCCGTAGGAAGCGCGCGTCACGCCCTGTTCGCCGCGCGAACCGGCGCGCAGTCGGTCGAACAGCGAAGCGGCCAGCGCGGTTTCGGGACCGAGGTCGACGCACAGCGCGCCGGCGGGGACGGGCGCGGAAGATGAAGGCGGGACGGAGGCGGGCAAGGCAGAGACGGACGGCACATCAGCGGACATAGCGGCTAACTCCCAAGACGCGCTCCATGATCAGCGCGAAGACGATGGTGAACATGATCAATACGCCGGCCACCGCGGCCGCGCGCACGTCCAGCAGGTTCTCGATCAGGTTCCACAGCCGGATCGGCAGCACCTCGGTGCGGGCGTCGGACAGGAAGAGCGAGACGGGCACGTTGTCGAACGAGAACATGAAGGCGATGAAGCAGCCGGCCAGGATGGCGGGCAGCGCCAGCGGCAAGGTGATGCGGCCGAAGGTGCGCATGCCCGAGCCGCCCAGGCTTCGCGAGGCCTCCAGCAGCGAGGGGTCGATCTGGCCGAAGCCGATCAGCGCGGTGCGCAGGATGTAGGGCGTGGACAGCGCGACGTGGCCGATCACGAGGCTCCAATAGGACAGGGGCACGCCGATCAACTGCAGCCACACCAGCATGGCCAGGCCCAGGCTGATGCCGGGCAGCATCATAGGCGACTGGAAGAAGGTTTCCAGCGCGCGCGCCCAGGCGGCGCGCCGGCGCGCCAGGTAGAGCGCGGCGCCGGTGGCCATGACGCCGGCCGCGGCCGTCGCCAGCAGCGACACGCGGACACTGACGGCGAAGGCATCCCAGATGTCGTCCGACGCATTCCACAAGGCCGCGTACCAGCGCCAGGACGGGTCTTGCGGCGGGAAGCGCAGCGACTCGCCGCCATTGAAGGAGGCGGCCAGGGCGACCAGCGTTGGCACCAGCAGCAGCGCCGCGGCCAGCACGGCCATGCCGGCGCTGGCCGCATGCCAGGACCAGGCATCGAGGCGGCGCGCGAAGGTGTCGCGGCGGGACGGCGCGACGAAGCCGGCATCAGCCATGGATGTACCCCTGCGAGCGCCGGGCCAACGCGGTCCCGGCGAAGATGATGGCGCTGACGGTCACCATGAGGATCACGGCCAGGGCGGCGGCGAAGGCCCATTGCTGCGTGAGCACCGATTGCTGGTAGATGTACATGGGCATGTACAGCAGGCCGCCGCCGCCCAGGATGGTCTGCGCGACGAAGGCGCCGACCGCCGACGCGAAGACCAGCGAGCCGCCCGCGATCACGCCCGGCACGCTCAGGGGCAGGATGACCCGGGCGAAAGTGCGCCAGTGGCCGCCGCCCAGCGAGCGCGAGGCCAGCGCCAGGCTGGGGTCGATCCGGGACAGCACCGTATACAGCGCCAGCACCATCATGGGCAGTTCGATCTGCGTCAGGCCGATGACGACGGCGGTCTCGGTGAACATGATGCGCAGCGGGCGATCGATGGCGCCCAGCGCCATCAGCAGGCCGTTGACCGGCCCCTGGTTGCCCAGCGTCACCAGCCAGCCGAAGGTGCGCACGATCGCGCTGACCAGCAGCGGCAGCGTCGCCAGCAGCAGCATGGCCCGGCGCAGCCGCTCGTGCCGCGTGGTGGCCATCGCCAGCGCGTAGGGGAAGCCGGCCGCCAGCGTGGTCAGCGTGGTGACGGCGCCCAGCCGCAAGGTGGAGAACAGCACGCTGAAGGTCATGGGGTCGCCCAGGGCGCGGGCGAAGTGCGCCAGGGTCGGCCGGTCCCCGAGTCCGCGCAGGCTCATGACCAGCAGCACGATCTGCGGTGCCAGGACGAAGGCCAGGAAGTACAGCAGCAAGGGCAGGATCAACAGCGCCGATAGATCCTGGCCCTGGCCCCGGCGCTTGCGCGCGCGGGCGGGCGGCAGGCCGGGGGCGGCGATGGGCGGAGCGGCGGCAACCATGGGGGCGTAGGGCTGGGGCATGGCGGGAACGGGTCCGGGGCGGAAGCGGATCACGGCGGGAGGGTCACGGCGGCGGGGTCACGGCAAGAACACGGGGCAGGCCGCGCCGGGCTTGATGCGCACGCGCACCCGCGCGCCGGCCGCCAGGCCGTCGCTGGCGGGCGCGCGCGGCGCGGCCAGTTGCAACGCGCTGCCGTCGGCCAGCGTCAAGGCGATGCGCGTCGTATGGCCCATGGGCCGGGCGTGGCGCACGGTGGCCTGCACGCCGTCGTCGCACAATTCGACCTGCTCCGGCCGCAAGGCCAGGCGCGCGGCGCCGGCGCGGCGGCAGGGACCGGCCGACTGGAAGCGGAACTCGACGCCGCCGGCCGTGCGCAGCGACCAGGCGTCGTCCGCTTCCTTGCTCAGCGCGCCGTCCACGAAGGTCGTGCTGCCGACGAAGCCGCTGACGAAGGGCGTGCTGGGCGCATCGTAGATTTCCGAGGCCGTGCCGAACTGCACGACCTGGCCGCCGTTGAGCACCGCGATGCGGTCGGCCATGCCCATGGCCTCTTCCTGGTCGTGGGTCACCATGACCGTGGTGATGCCCAGCTCGCGCTGGATGCGCAGCAACTCGCCTTGCATCTCCTCGCGCAGGTTCTTGTCCAGCGCGCCGAGCGGCTCGTCCAGCAGCAACAGGCGCGGCGAAATCGCCAGCGCGCGCGCCAACGCGATGCGCTGCTGCTGGCCGCCGGACAACTGGCGCGGCAGCCGCTGGGCATAGCCCGACATGCGCACGACGTCCAGCATTTCGCTCACCTTCGGCGCGATCAAGGCCCTGGGCGCGCGGTGG
Organism: Bordetella genomosp. 10; assembly: GCF_002261225.1. Taxonomy (NCBI): domain Bacteria; kingdom Pseudomonadati; phylum Pseudomonadota; class Betaproteobacteria; order Burkholderiales; family Alcaligenaceae; genus Bordetella; species Bordetella genomosp. 10. Next base: position 1,834,207 of record NZ_NEVM01000001.1, on the reverse strand, counting down.
CAGCGCAGTCCATAGGCCACGTTCTCGGCCACCGTCATGTGCGGGAACAAGGCATAGTTCTGGAAGACCATGCCGATGCGCCGCTGCGCCGGCGCCAGCGCGGAGATGTCCACGCCGTCGAGCAGCACCGTGCCGCGATCGGGCTGGACGAAACCGGCGATGACGCGCAGCAGCGTGGTCTTGCCGCAGCCGCTGGGGCCCAGCAGGGCGATGAACTCGCCGGCGGCGATCCGCAGGTCGATGCGGTCGACCGCCACGGTATCGCCGTAGCGGACTTCGATATCCTGGAGTACGAGCGCGGCGCGGGGGTCCGTCATGCGGGCATCCTGATTCAGAAAGTCGGAAAGCGAACCTGGCCCTGCGCCATTGAACGCATCCGGCGATGGATGCGCCCGGCGGCCGGACAGGCAGGCGGTCGGATTCGTCGGAGCGGCCCTGCGTGCGCGGGACCGCCCCACCCGGTCGATGCAATATCCATGCCAAATTTCCCTGCCGGGCGGCGGTTGCGAAGCCATGGCGCGCGCCCCATTTCCGTGCACGATCCGGTCCGAAATGTGCACATTCCAGGTTCGGATGTGCACAGATGGTGCAGCCCGGCAGGCCACGCACGGCGCCCGCGCCGGCGCCGGAAACGCCATGAAGGCCGCGCGCACGGCGTCCTTGCGGGCGTCGCGCCGGCGCCGCCGCCGGCCGCGGGAAATTTGGCATGGCTATTGCTTTTGACTCGTCCGTGGGCCCGCGGCCCGGAACCTGGACGAACCATGAGTGAACTGCTGATCGAACGCGACCTGCACGGCTACGGCAACGCACCGCCCGCCGTGCGTTTTCCCCACGGCGCGGCCCTGGCCGTGTCGCTGGTGGTGAACTTCGAGGAAGGCGCGGAATGGTCGGTGGCCGACGGCGACGCCGCCGGCGAGCGCATGGCCGAGATCCACAGCGTGATACCCGCGGGCCAGTGGGACCAGGGCACCGAGCAGCAATTCGCCTACGGCATGCGCGCCGGCGTGTGGCGCGTGCTGCGCGCGCTGGAAAAGCACCGCCGCCACGTCACCTTCTATATGTGCGGCCGCGCGGTCGAGCGCTCGCCGCATATCGCGCGCGCGATCGTCGCGGCCGGCCACGAGGCCGCGTGCCACGGCTGGCGCTGGCAGCCGCACGCCGGCTACGCCAGCCGCGAGGCCGAGCGGGCCGACCTGCTGCGCTGCCTGGATGCCATGGAGCGCGCCACCGGCCAGCGTCCGCGCGGCTTCTTCTGCCGCGGCAGCGAAAGCCGGTGGACGCGCGGGCTGCTGCGCGAACTGGGCTTCGCCTACACCAGCAACGGCCTGGACGACGACCTGCCCTATTGGGACCGCGACGCCGCCGGGCACGGCGGCGAGCCGCTGCTGGTCATCCCCTACGCCTTCGACACCAACGACATGAAGTTCTTCCACCCCAACGGCTTCGTGCGGGCCGGGGACATGGTGGACTACGTGCGCGACGCCATCGAGGTGCTGCTGGAGGAAGGCCGCGCCGGCGCGCCCAAGCTGCTGAACATCGGCATGCACCTGCGCATCGTCGGCCGGCCCGGACGCTTCCTGGCCCTGCAGCGCATCCTCGAAATCCTGGACGGCTACGGCGACCGGATCTGGATGCCGCGCCGCATCGATCTGGCCGGTTTCTGGCGCGAGCGGTTTCCCTCCCACCCCTGACAGTCCCCACGCAAGGAAGGTCCCCATGAACGATTCCAGTTTGACCCGCCGGCGCCTGCTCGCCGGCCTCGGCGGCCTGGCCGCGGCCGGCATTCTGCCGGGCATGGCCCGCGCGCAGTCCGGCGGCAAGATCGTCGCGCAGACGTTTCCCGGCGTCTGGGAGCAGGCCGCGCGCGCCATCGTCGTGCCGGCCTACAGCAAGGTGGCGCCGGGCGGCGCCACCATCAGCCCGGCGGTGATCGTCGATGCGCTGGCCAAGCTGGCGGCGTCGAAGAACGCCCCGCCCTACGACGTCATCATGATCGACGAACCCGGCGAGATCGCCGCCCGCGCGCAAGGCCTGCTGGCGCCCCTGCCCGTGGACAAGATGCCCAACCTGGCGCGCCTGCCCAAGACGCTGGTGGGCGCCGGCGGCTATGGCGCCATGGCGGCCCTGCAGGCCTTCGGCATCGCCTACAACCCGCGCACGGTAAAGCAGGCGCCGACGTCCTGGGAAGACCTGTGGCGGCCGGAATACAAGGGACGCGTGTTGATCAGCGGCCCCGACACCACCATCGGCATGACCTGGATGGTGGCGCTGGCCAAGATGCATGGCGGCGACGAACGCAACCTGGAACCGGCCTGGAAGGCGCTGGAGAAACTGAAGCCGAACATCGCCACCATCCCGCCCAATCCGGGCGCGGTGGGCCCGCTGTTCCAGCAGGGCCAGGCCGATATCGCGGTGGGGTTCCTGGGCGTGGTGGAGCCCTTGCGCGCGCGCGGGGTGGACATCGCCATCGCCCGCCCGGAGACGGGCTGGGGCCTGGTCAGCAATATCGCGCACCTGGTCGCGGGCTCGAAGCTGGCGGACCTGGGCGCGGCCTACATCAATACCCTGCTCGACGCCGGCGTGCAGGCCGAACTCGCCAAGCCGCCCTACTACAGCATTCCCAGCAACCTGGACGTGCCGTTCAACGGTACCCTGGCCAACGTGGCGCCCAACCTGCCGGAGCTGCTGAAGTCCCGCGACATGGACTGGGCGCCGATCGCGGCGCAGCGGCGCGAGCTGATCGACCGTTTCAACCGCGAATTCCGGCGCGGTTGAAACGGGGGGTTGAAGCGGGGGAGTTGAAACGGGCCAGCGCGGGAAGGCCGGCCGGCCCTCGCTACAGCACCGCCCCCTGCTTGCGCAGCGCGGCGATGGTGTCGGCCGACAGGCCGGCGCGCGCCAGTACCTGGTCTGTGTGCTGGCCGAAGGTCGGCGCGGCGTAGGGCGCGGCGCAAGGGGTGCGGCCGTACTTGATCGGCTTCTGCAGGCCGCGGTAGCTGCCCACCACCGGGTGCTTGAATTCGGCGATCAGGTCCTCGGACCTGACCTGCTCGAAATCGAACATGTCCTCCACGCTGCGCGCCGCCGCGCAGGGGACTTCCTCGCCGAACAGCGTTTCCCATTCGAGGGCGGTGCGGGCGGCCAGCGCCTGGTGCAGGCGCGGCACGATTTCGTCGCGGTGCTGGGCGCGCTTGCGCACGGTGTCATAGCGTTCGTTGGCGGCCAGTTCCTGCAAGCCGGTCTTCTCGCACAAGGCCTGCCAGAAATGCGGCGTGTTGGCGGAGATGTAGAGATACCCCTCGCGCGTCGGATGCAGGCCCGTGATGCCGCCCGAACGCATGTCGCGTCCCACGTCGCGCGGCTCGCCCTCGGCCCAGATCAGGCGCGCCGACTGCAAGGCCATGGCGCTGCGCAGCAGCGACACTCCTACATACTGCCCCTCGCCGCTGCGTTCGCGCTCGTACAGCGCGGACGCCACGCTGCTGGCCACCATGGCGGCGGCGTAGTAATCGACGATGGAGCCATAGAGGATTTCCGGCGGCCCTTCGCTCTTGCCTTGCAGCGTGCACATGCCGGTGAGGGTTTGCAGCACCTGGTCGTAGCCCGCCTTTTCCTTCAGCGGGCCGGTCTCGCCGTATCCCGTCACGGCGCAGTAGACGAGCCGCGGGTTGATGGCGCGCAATTGCTCGTAGCCGATGCCCAGGCGGTCCGGCACGCTGGGCCGGAAGTTGTGCACCAGCACGTCGGCCTGGCGCACCAGCCCGCGTAGCACTTCGCGCGCGGCTTCCTGCTTGAGGTCCAGCGCCAGTCCCTGCTTGCTGCGGTTGACGCCGAGAAAGGCGCGGCTTTCGGCGGCCAGGGTCGACGGATACTTGCGCAGGTTGTCGCCCGCGGGCGGTTCGATCTTGATGACTTCGGCGCCCTGGTCGGCCAGCAGCGTGCAGCCATACGGGCCGGCGATGTAGGCGCTGAGATCCAGGACGCGGATGCCGGCCAGCGGGCCGCCGGCCAGCGTGGGCAGGGATTCGGAATGGGTAGATGTCATGAGGGACTTCCTGAATGATGGAATACGGCGGCGCTCACTGCGCCAGCAGGCCCAGGCGGCGGGCCAGCGCGACGACGGCTTCGGCGCGGCGCACGAAGGGGCCGTCTATCATTTTCCCGTCGACGACGTAGGCGCCGACGCCGCGCGCCCGCGCATCGGCGGCGGCCTCGACCACACGCTGCGCATGGGCGATTTCCTCGTCGCTGGGACGGAAGGCCTGGTTGGCCAGCGCCACCTGGGAGGGATGGATGCAGCTCTTGCCGAGAAAGCCCAGGCGGCGCGCCATCGCGGCTTCGGCCAGGTAGCCGTCCTGGTCCTTGATGTCGGCGAAGGCCGAGTCGTAGGCGAACACGCCGGCCTCGCCCGCGGCCAGCCGTAGCTGGAACATGGCCAGGCGCACGGCCTCGGGGTCGCGCCGCGCGATGTTCAGCGGCTCGAACAGGTCGCCCAGGCCCAGTTGCAGGCCGGCGACGCGCTCATGGGCGGCGGCCAGCTCGGCCGCCACGCGCAGGCCGCGCGGGGATTCGATATTCAGCAGCAGGCGCACGGGCTCGGCGACGCCGTTGGCGCGCTCGGCCCGGATCACCGCGTCGGCGGCGGCGACCACCTGTTCGACGCTGTCCACCTTGGGCACATTGAGCAGTTGCAGGCCGGGGCGCACCACGGCCTGCACGTCGGCATGGAAATGCGGCGTGTCCTGGGCGTTGACTCGCGCGATCAGCACCTTGCCGCTGCCGGCGGCGGCGTCCGAGGCCAACAGCCGGCCCAGTTCCTGGCGCGCCTCGTCCTTGCGGCTCTCGGAGACGGAGTCCTCCAGGTCGAAGGACAAGCCGTCGGCCTCGCTGGCGAGCGCCTTGGGAAACAACTCCGGCCGCGAGCCGGGCACGAATAGCTTGCTGCGCATCAACATCTCTGGATCTCCTTCCTGGTCTCTTCCTGGGGGCCCGCCGTATCGTCGGCCGGCCCACCGCGCATCTTACCGGGCCGCCTTTGATGATATAAAGCGATGTTTCCTAATACGCCAGGTGAGAAATTCGCATGAAGCTGTCCGCCTTCCGCACGCTCAACGCCGTCCTGCGCGGGGGCAGTTTCGCGGCGGCGGCCGCCGACATGAACCTGTCCCCCAGCGCCATCAGCTTGCAGATGAAGCAGATGGAAGAGTACTTCGGCCAGCCCCTGTTCGACCGTTCGGCCCTGCAGGTGCGCCCCAACGCCTTCGCGGCGGAGATCGACGCCGTCCTCCAGGACGCCTTCACCCGGCTGGAAACCCTGCGCCGGCGCAGTTCGCCGGGCATCGAGGGACGCGTGCGGCTGGGCACGATCGAACCGTTGCAGGTCAGCCTGCTGCCGCGCCTGTTGCGCCAGGCCCGCCAGCGCTATCCGCAACTGGACGTGCGGCCGGTGCGCGGCCGCGGGGCGGACCTGGTGGATCAACTGAAGAGCGGCGAGCTGGATGCCGCCATCATCGTGCGGCCGGAAAGCGGCGGCTCCAGCCGCCTGAGCTGGACCCCGCTGTTCCGGGAAAAGCTGGTGCTCATCGCGCCGCCCGCCTCGACCGGGACCGACATCGCCGAACTGTTCCGCGAGCACGAATGGCTGCGCTTCGACAAGTCCACCATCGGCGGCCGCATCGCCGCCCGCTACGTGGCCGAGCATGCCCCGCACGCGCGCAGCCGCGTCGACATGCCCTCGCTCGCCGCCCTGACGGCGCTGGTCTCCGGGGGACTGGGCGTGTCCATCCTGCCCGAGCCGGGCGAGCATCTCTACGTCGCGCACCCCGTGCGGGTGATCCCGTTGGGCCGCAACCCGCCCTATCGCCAGATCGCCTACGCCTGCCGCGCCACGGACCAGGACAATCGCCTGGTGCAGGCCGTGCTGGACTGCGCGCGGCCGGAGCCGGCGGAAGCCGCGGCGCCCACGCGGCCCGCGCAGGGTACGTAAAGTACCGGATCGCGCGGACCACGAGAGGCGCCAGATACGGCGCCGTGGAAGGCCGGATGAGGCGCGCTTCCCCGCGCGCCCTGCCCCGGCCGCTGCTCACACGCGCGGCGGATCCGTCTCCCGCTGCGGGTGGCGATGCATGGCCACCGCCTTCACGAACGCCCCCAGGGCGGGCGTGGCGTCGGCGTCGCCGCCGAACACCAGCCCGGGATCGGGGTCGCCGTCAGGCAGCAGCAGGGGAATGCCCGCCTCGTCCAGCAGCGCCTGCGCCGCGCCCAGCGCCAGGATGGTCTTGCCGTGCCGGTAGATGTTGCGGATGAACTCCAGCGCCTGGCCTTCGTCGGCCAGCTCATCGGTCACGGTGTCCCCCGGCGGCAGCGCCAGCGCGTCGAACAGCACGGCGGGCGAATTCTCCAGGGAGGCCTGGGCGTCCAGCGTGCCGCCGCCGGCCGTCTCCACCGGACCGATGCGGGCGGCGACCAGCAGCGGCACCGCGCCCTCCTCCACCAGCGCCTGCTGCAGCGATTCGATGGCGGCGCCGTCCACGCCCGGCGCGATCATGATGGCGATCTTGCGCGTGCGGATGCCGCCCGCGCCCGGCCGCGCGGTCAAGGACAGCGTCGGCGATTTCGTGACTTCCGGCTTGGCGGGATTTTCCAGCGCGCGCGGCATGGGCTGCGGCAGCGCCATACCCAGGCCCTCGGCCACCGCGCGGGCCAATTCATCGGACACGTTGCGCAGGCCGGAAACCATGCGCTCGCGGATGGCGGGCACCGTCACCTTGCTCAATTCGAAGCGGAAGCCGGCGACGATATGCCGCTTTTCGAAGGGCGCCTGGCTTTCGTAGAAAAGACGGGCCTGGGTGTAGTGGTCGGCGAACTTCTCCGGCTTGCCGCGCAGCTTGTCCTCCTTCATCGGCTCCGGGAAGGACACGAAGCCCCGCGTCCCCGCCTGGAAAGGACAGCCGCCGCCCAGGGAATTGGGCTCGTAGGCGACGCGGCCGCGCGCCACCGCCTGGCGGTGCATGCCGTCGCGCTGGTTGTTGTGCACCGGCGCCAGCGGCGAGTTGATGGGAATTTCGTGGAAATTGGGACCGCCCAGCCGGCTGATCTGCGTGTCGACATAGGAATGGATGCGCCCGGCCAGCAGCGGATCGTTGGAAAAATCGATGCCCGGCACCACGTGCGCGGTGCAGAAGGCGACCTGCTCGGTTTCCGCGAAGAAGTTGTCGGGGTTGCGATTGAGCACCATGCGGCCCACCGGCGTCACCGGCACCAGCTCCTCCGGCACGATCTTGGTGGGATCGAGGATGTCGAAGCTGAAGGCCTCGGCCTGCTCCTCGGTGAAGATCTGCAAGCCCAGTTCCCATTCCGGATAGGCGCCCGCCTCGATCGCTTCCCACAAATCGCGGCGGTGGAAGTCGGAATCGGCGCCCGAGATCTTGACCGCCTCGTCCCATACCAGGGAATGCGTGCCTTCCTTGGGATTCCAGTGGAATTTACAGAACACCGACTCGCCCGCCTCGTTGACCAGGCGGAAGGTGTGCACGCCGAAGCCCTGCATCATGCGGTAGCTGCGCGGAATGGCGCGATCGGACATCGCCCACATCAGCATGTGCGTGATCTCCGGCATCAGCGAGGCGAAGTCCCAGAAGGTGTCGTGGGCCGAGGCGGCCTGCGGCATGCCGTGGTGCGGCTCGGGCTTGACCGCGTGGACCAGGTCGGGAAACTTCATCGCGTCCTGGATGAAGAACACCGGCATGTTGTTGCCCACCAGGTCCCAGTTGCCCTCGTCGGTATAGAACTTGACCGCGAAACCGCGCACGTCGCGCGCCGTGTCGGTGGAGCCGCGTTCGCCGGCCACCGTCGAGAAGCGCACGAAGACGGGCGTGATCTTGCCGGCCTCCTGGAACGGCGCAGCGCGCGTGTATTGCGTAAGCGGCTTGTAGTTCTCGAAATAGCCGTGGGCGGCCGATCCGCGCGCGTGCACGATGCGCTCGGGTATGCGTTCGTGGTCGAAATGGGTGATCTTCTCGCGCAGGATGAAGTCTTCCAGCAAGGTGGGGCCGCGCAGCCCGGCCTTGAGCGAGTTCTGGTTGTCGGCCACCAGCACGCCCTGGTTGGTGGTCAGCGCCTGGCCGGCGTTGTCGACCCGCACCCGGTCCAGCGCGCCGGTGACCGGACAGGCGCCCGCGGGCGCGGCGCCGCCCGTCTTGCCGCCGTCGTTGCTTTCGCTGAGGGTGCTGCCGGTGATGCTGGGGTCCGCGGGCTCCACCGTCTGGCCCGCGGGCGGCGCCACGGCGTTGTCGCGGCCGTGTTCGAGCGCCTTGGTCTCGTTGTAAGGCATCCCGGCGGATAAGGCCTGCACGCCCGCGGCATGACGCGCCAGGGCGTCGTCGGCGCCGAGGACCTGGGCGGGACCGGTCGACGTCGTGCGAGCGGCGGATTTGGCGGCGGCCTTCTTCCCACTGCCTTCCGCGCTCTTGGCGGGCTTGCTGGCAACCTTTTTACCGGGCGTGCTTGCAGTTTTTTTCGTGCTGGCCATGGCTGTCTGCTCCTGAACGGGGTGGGGGATGTCGAAGCGGTTCGCATCAGCAATTCCCGTTCCGAGGGCAGGCATGAAGGCCGGGCCCGGCCTTGGCAAGCGTTACAAGATGTCGTCCAGCAGGTCCGGCCCGAAGACCTCGCGGTGCACGCGTCCGGCCGGCACGCCCGCCTCCAGCAGGGCCGCGCGCTGGATCTGCATGAAAGGCAGCGGCCCGCACAGGTAGTAGTCCGCATCGGCCGGCGCCTGCTTGCCCAGCACGCTCGGCAAGGTCATGCGGCCGGCGTGCGTGGTGGCGCCGGCCACCGGCGCCTCGCTGTCCGCCGGCAGCGACTCCAGGAAATAGTGCGCGTTGAACGAGGCCATCCGCTTGCCGGCGTCCGCCACGTCGTCCAGATGCGCCAAGCGGGCGCGGTCGCGGGCCGCGTGCGCGAACAGCACCGGCCGCCCGGGGTTGCGCCGCGCCATGGTGTTCAGCACGGAAATCATGGGCGTGATGCCCACGCCGGCCGACAGCAGCACGATGGGCGACTTGCCGTCCAGCACGGGCGCGAAATCCCCGTAGGGGCGGCTGACCATCAGCACGTCGCCGACCTTGGCGTTGTCGTGCAGCCAGTTCGACACCACGCCCGCCGGAGTGCCCTCGCCCGCGGCTTCGCGCTTGACGGAAATGCGCCAGCTCGCGCCGTTGGGCGCATCCGACAGGCTGTACTGGCGCTGCTGGAACACGCCGGGGCGCAGTTCGACCACCACCGATACGTATTGGCCGGGCTGGAAATCCGGCAAGGGCGTGCCGTCCACGGGCGCCAGGGTCAGCGAGACGATCTCGCTGCCTTGCGCACAGCGCTCGGTGACGCGCAGCGGCAGGCGGTGGTCCGGCTCGGCCTTGCTGCGTTCGTACAGGCGCCCTTCGGCCGCGATCAGTTCGGCGGCCAGCAGCCAATAGGCTTCGTCCCAGGCCGCCATCAGTTCCGGCGTGGCGGCGTCGCCCAGCACCTGCTTGATGGCGCCGAGCAGGTGCCGGCCCACGATGGTGTAGTGCGACGGCTTGATGCCGACCGCGGCGTGCTTGTGCACGATGCGGTCGAGCACGGGCGCGAGGACATCCGCGCGGTCGTAATTGGCGGCGTAGGCGAACACCGCCGACGCCAGCGATTGCTGCTGCGCGCCGCTGGCCTGGTTGCCCATGTTGAACAGGTTGGTCAGGTCCGGACGATCGGCGAACATATTGCGGTAGAACGTCTTGGTGATCGTCAAGCCATGTTCGCGCAATACGGGAACGCTGGCGTCGATGTAGGGCCGGGACTGCTGCGACAACATGGTGAACTCCTAAAAGATATATTTTCCATGCAACTTTAAAGGCGGACCGGCATGGCGCGGCGCGCCGCCGGCGCGCTGCCGCATGTACGGACCAGGGCGCGCCGATGAGGGAAGGCGGTGTCATTCTATTTAAGTTGTATTTCACATGCAACTTAAAGACAATTATCGCGGATCCGCATGCTAGACTTTTGATCCACGTCAAACCCGCCCGCCTCCGCCCCCAGGCGCCACCCAGGCCGGTTACGCCATCGACCTCCAAGCGCCCTCCCCATGCGACTTACCGACTACACGGACTACAGCCTGCGCGCGCTGATCTACGTGGCGTCGCATCCCGACGAATCCGTCACCATCCAGCACATCGCCGATGCCTACGGCATCCCGCGCAATCACCTGATCAAGATCGTGCAGAAGCTGGGCCAGGCGGGCTTCCTGCGGACGGCGCGCGGCCGCGCCGGCGGCCTGCGGCTGGGCCGCCCGGCCGGGGAGATCAACATCGGCGAGGTGGTCCGCACCACGGAAAGCGACTTCGCCCTGGTCGAGTGCTTCCACGAGGAAGACCACTGCGTCATCACCCGCGCCTGCGTGCTCAAGGGCGTGCTGCACCGCGCGCTGCAAGCCTGGTTCCAGGTGCTGGACGGCGTCACCCTGTTCGACCTGGTCGACAGGCCGGCCACGCTGAACCGCGCCTTCAGCCAGGCCCTGGCGCTGGCCGACGTGCGGGACGAATTGCGCCAGGCGGCGTCCAAGCGCGCGGCGCCGCCCCGCCGGGGCGGCGGCCGGCGTCAGGCCGGGACCTGAATCCGGGTCAGCGGCACGTGCTGCTGGCAGCCGTACACATCGCGGTCCTGAAGGTCGCCGGAACTGACCGGCCGCTTGATGGTGATCTTGAAGGCGCGCGCCGCGTCGAACGGCGTGCAGACCAGCACCTGGTCCGGGGCGATGGAAAACGCCCGCGCCACGTTCTCGACATTGATCACGCCGCTGTGCTTCACGTGCAGGTACGGCGCGTCGGCGTCGAACATGATGTCGAACGTCAGGTCGAAGGGACCCGAATTCTTGCTGCGGATGACCTTGGCGTAGGCCGTCATCGGCCGGGTCTTTTGGGAGGTCGATTCTGCCATGATCAATTCCGGATGTTCTCGTAGTGGATGGGGAAGCACTCCGTGGCGTCGGCCACCGGCATCAGGTGATAGACGGAGAAGCGGTAGGCGGGCCCCACCGGCACGCCGAAAGGCGAGAACGGATAGGCCATGTTGCCCGCGGTCGTGAGGATGCCGGGGTAGTCCGCGTGCTGCAGCACGCCCCGCGTGAACATCGCGACCGCCGTCGCCGTGTCCTGGTCCGGCGCCACGGCGTCGATGACCAGGCCGATTTCCTTGGGCACGTGGTCCAGGTCCGGCTCCAGCGCGCCCATCACGCCGTTCTTGCCGTATTGGCGGAACAGCAGGCTGATGCCGTTCTCCTTCAGGCCGAAGCGTTCCTCGGCGCGCTCGCGGGCATGCGCCAGCACGTGATCCAACTGTTCGATCATGACCGCGTCGCGGATGCCGACCACCACGATGCTGCGATAGCCCAACTGCTCGGCGCCTTCCAGCTTGACGCGGTAATCGGCGTCCTGGATGTAGCGGCTGCCGCGCACCTGCACGATGCGCCTGTCGACCTGCTCGAAGGTCGCGTGCGTCAGGTCGTTGATGCCGCCGGGCCCCGCCTGCAGGAAAGGATCGCTGCGCTCGTACAGCGAGTGCCCGGCCACCGACACCGTAGTGCAGCGGCTATCGGGATTGCCGGGCTCCACTTCGAAGTGATCCTCGCGCACGCGGCCTATCATGGGCTCGCCCAGGTCGTAGGGCACGGCGGACAATCCGGCGCATTCCAGGATCTTGCCGCAATGCAGCGACAGGCCCGGATCGAAGCCGCGCAGCACCGGCATGGCGGCGAACACGGCGTCGTCGCAGGCCCGTCCGGCGATGATGACCTCGGCGCCCGCCTCCAGCGCGCGCATGAAGGGCTCCATGCCCATCTGCGCGACGATGGGGCCGGCGGCGTCGACCATCCGCGCGGTCAGGCCGCTGTCGGGGCCGAGGGCCTCCAGCGGACCGTGGGCGGCGATTTTTTCCTTCAGGTATTTCTTGTCGATTTCCGCGCCGATGACCGCCAGCTTGAAGGAGTGCTTCTGTTCCGCGGCGACGTCGCGCACCATGCGGACCATGAGCTCCAGCGTGGCGTTCGAGCCGTTGGTGATGGCCGAGCCGATCAGCAGCGGTATCCTGGCCGCGCGGGCGGCCGCCAGCATCACCGCCAGGTCGCGCCGATAGGCGGACAAGGGCAGGAAGGCCTTGTCCGCGCCGTGATAGTACGGCCCCATGTCGGTGGAGCCCGCGTCCTGCCCGATGAAATCGGGATTGGCCTGCATGGCGCGCTTGAACGACGCCAGGTTATAGCCGCTGCCCATCGAGCCCGATGGCGCCACGCCGGTTACTTGCTTCATCATTTCTTCCTGCCTGGGTGAGTATGGGGTGATTCGGTGGCTAGTTGGTGGCCAGGTTCACGGACTTGGCCAGGTTCGCCCAGCGCTGGCCGTCGTCGGCCATCATGGCCTCGAACGCCGCCGCCGAGCCGCCCTTGATTTCCATGTTGTTGTCGGCCATGAGCTTCCTGAATTCCGCGTTCGCCAACACGCCGTCGACAATGCTCGCCAGTTTCCGCACGCGATCGGCGGGCGTGCCCTTGGGCGCCATCAGGCCGATCCATACGGACGCCTGCACGTCCGGATAACCCAGCTCCGCGAAGGTCGGCACGTCGGGCAGGCTGGCCAGCCGCTGCTTCGCGGCCACCGCCAGCGGCCGCACCATGCCGGATTGCGTCAGCGGCTTGGCCGATCCCACGAAAGTGAACAGCAGCGGCACCTGGCCGCCGGCGAGGTCTTGCAGCGCGGGCGCCGCGCCGCGGTACGGCACGTGGGTGAAATGCGCGCCCATCTTCTGGGCCAGCAGCTCCAGCGCCAGGTGGGAAATGCTGCCCGTGCCGGAAGAGGCGAACTGCAAGGCCTCGTGCCCGCCCCTGGCGGCTTGCGCCACGTCGGCGAAGGTCTTGTACGGCGACTTGGCGCTCGCGTAGAGGACGGCCGTCTGGTCGACCAGATGCACGATAGGCACCAGGTCGGTCTTCGGGTCGTAGCTCATGTCCTTGTAGATCAGCGGGGCGATGGTCACCTGGCCGTTGCTGGCCAGCAGCAGGGTGTTGCCGTCGGCGGGCGCCTTGACCACCTTGTTCGCGCCGATCAGGCCGCCGGCGCCGCCGACGTTTTCGAGGATCATGGACTGGCCGGTCGCCTTCTCGAACAGTTGGGCCAGCGGCCGGCCCACGGTGTCCAGCGATCCGCCGGCGGGATACGGCACGATGACGGTGATCGGGCGGTCGGGGAAGGCGCCGGCGGCGACGGCGGGCGCGGCGGCCGACCCCAGCGCGGCGGCGACGGCGGCCATGGCGATCGGAACGGCGGCGATTGCGGCGGCGCGAGACAGCCGCCGGCGGATGAACGTGTATGCGAGCTTCATGACCTGACCCCTTGTCTGGTTGCGGACGCCTCTGCGGGCGACCCGTCCGCCTTGTCCGGCGGCTTAAAAATTCTAGGGAGAGGCCGGGGAAAAGTCGTATTCCGTTATGGAAAAACGCCATAACGTCACGTTAAGAACCGCGTGAATACAGGCGCTGCCGGGAGGCGGCCGGCGAATCGCGGAGCTACGCCCGGACGCGAAAAGGCCGGTACTCCCCCGTCGTCAGGCGGGAACCAACAGCGGATGCCGCAAGGCCCGCACTTCGTCGACGAAGGCCTGGACCATGGCCGAGAGGGGTTCATGGCGCGAATAGCCGATGCGCACCTGCAGGTCGATGGTGGGCGTCAGTTCCCGCACCTGGAGATCCGGCCATGCGCCGCCGATCTGCGCCAACTCGTCGACCAGGGCGATGCCCAGGCCCTGCTGCGCCAGGGCGCAGGCCACGTGAGTCTGCATGACCTCCGCCACCCAGCGCGGCGCGATGCGGGCGCCGTCGTAAAGGCGGCCGATGGCGTGCGCCAGCGGGGTCTCCGCCCCGTAGCCGATGATGCGTTCGTTCTTCAGGTCGGTGACGCGCAGCCGCTTGCGCTCGGCCAGCCGGTGGTCCGCCGGCAGCACCGCCACCACCCGGTTGCGGAACAGCTTGTGCACCTGGATGCGGGGATGCTGCACCGGCACCATCGCCACCAGCACGTCGGCGCGCTGCGTCAGCACCGAATCGATCAGCGGCTCGGCGAGCATGCCTTCCAGGATGACCTGCGCGTCCGGGAAACGGCGCGAGAAGGCCGCGATGCCCATGGGCATCAGCGCATAGGCCAGGCTGGGACTGCAGGCGACCCGCAGCACCCCGCCCGTCTGGCTGGCCATGTCGCTGGCCAGGCCGTTGATGCGCTGCACGCCCTGGTACAGCACCTCGACTTCGTTGAACAGCCGGTGCGCCTCGGGCGTCGGATGCAGCCGGCCGCGCAGGCGCTGGAACAGCGCGAAGCCCAGCCGCGACTCGGTGTAGGAAATCAACCGGCTGACGGCGGGCTGCGAGACATGCAGGAGTTGCGCGGCGCCGCTGACCGAGCCGGCGAGCATGACAGCGCGAAAGACTTCGATCTGGCGCAGATTCATCGTTACCCCACGGCGCCCTCCGGCCCCGCCCTGCCCCGGCCATTCGTCCGGCCGGTTCCGACGCGCCGGCCGCGCCGGCGCCGCATGAGTTCACCATGCGGCCGCGCCCCTGTCGATAATCGGATTCCCGGGCCGATGGCAGCCGGACGCGGCGCTACCAGCTATACGTCGCCTCCGCCAGGATCAGCCGCCGCGATCCGTAGTTGCACGCGTTCATGCTGTACATGCACGAGGCCACGCGAGCGGATCGCGCCCGCCTGCGGCTGTCAGTCGAGCGTGATGTTTTCCCGCCGGATGACTTCGCCCCAGGTCCGGATTTCCTTGTCGATACGCTGCTGGAACGCCTCCGGTCCCGTGGTGACCACCTCGCCCTGGACGCTCAGCGTGGCTTGCGCCTTGGGGTCCTGGAGCGCTTGCCGGGTCAACTCGAAAAGCTTCCGCTTGATCGGTTCCGGCGTGCCGGCCGGCGCCAGCAGGCCCGCCCAGATGATGACGTTGAAATCCGGCACGCTGCCTTCCTGGATGGAAGGCACGTCCGGCAAGGCCGCCACCCGCTTGTCGGACGAGACGGCCAAGGCCTTCAACTTGCCCGTCCGGATCTGCGGAATGGCCGACCAGACGTCGAAGACGGAATCGATTTCGCCGCTCAGCACCGCGACCTCGGCAAGCGAGGCGCCCTTGTACGGCACGTGGGTAGCCTTGAAATTCTGGTGATTGCCCATCATCGCGAAGCTCAAGTGCGCCGCGTTGCCCGGACCGGCGGAACCATAGGTCAGTTCACCGGGCTTGGCACGCGCGTAGGCCACCAGGTCCTTCGTGGTTTCGATCTTGTTCTTCTTCGCCCATTCCGGGTTGATGACCAGAATGAACGGCGACTCCACGAGCGTCGTGATCGGCGTGAGCTGGCTGGGTTTGTAGGGAATCTTCTTGTAAAGCTGCGGATTGATCGTGATGCTGCTGGAGTTGGTCACCAGCAAGGTATAGCCGTCCGGATCGGCGCGCGCCACCTCCGACACGCCCAGCATGCCGTTGGCGCCCGCCTTGTTCTCGACGATCACCGGCTGGCCCAGTCCCTTGGACAGACCGTCGGCGACCACGCGGCCTATCGTGTCGGTGAACGACCCCGCCGGGAACGGCACGATCAGCCGTATCGGCTTGCCGGGCCAGTTGCCCGGCTGCGCGGCGGCGGCTGCCGGGTAGATGAAAGCGGCCGCGGCGGCCAGCGCCAAGGCCTGCCGGTAGGCGCCCGCCAGGAAGCGGCGGCGCGGTTTCGAGAGTTGTCTCATCCTGATTTTCCTTTTTTTTCCTGGTAGTGGATCAATTGGCCGAGGGTCGCCTGGCCTTGGGTCTGGCTTGGGTGCCGCACACGCCGGCCGCCTCCAGCGCATCGACTGCCGCATCGTCGAGATCCAGCAAGGCCGCGAAGACCTCTCGCGTATGCTGGCCCAGCGTCGGCGCGGGCCGCGCGACAGGCAGCGGCGCACCGGCCTCGCGCAGTGGCGGACTTGTCGACTTGTAGCGCCCGGCGTAGGGTCGTTCGGCGGTTTTCCAGAAACCGCGCGCGTTGAGATGGGCGTCGTCGAGCACCTCGCGCATCGGACGGACGACACCGGCCGGAATGCCGGCGGCCTGCAAGGCGGCCATCGCCGCATCGGCATCCAGGCGCGCCGTCCAGGCAGCGATCGCGGCGCCCACCTCCTCGCAGCGGGCTTGCCGGCCGGACGCCGCGCGCAGGCGCGCATCCTGTTCCCAGTCGAATCGGCCCAGCAACCGGCATAGCGCGATCCATGCCGCGCCGGTATCCACGCTCAGCGCCACCCAGGCATCCTCGCCCGCGCAGCGGTAGCATCCGTGCGGCGCCCTGAGCGGATGCCGATTGCCCTGGCGGGTCGGTACGCGGCCCGCCACCGATTGCTCGATCATGAAGGGCGCGGTCATGGGCAGCATGGCCTCCACCTGCGAGAAGTTGATGTGGCGTCCTTTCCCCGTCACCCGCTGTGCCAGGATGCCCAGCAGCAGCGCGGCGCCGGCGTTCATGCCGCCGACCGGGTCGCCGAAGGCGTAGGACGTCATCGCGGGCGGATGCGCCGCATGGCCCGTGTACAACGGCAGGCCGCTGGCCTGCTCCAGCGTGCCGCCATAGGCGCGGGTGTCGCTCCATGCGTTGCCGAGCCCGAAGGCCGGCATCGACAGGACGACGATGCCCGGATGAACGGCGCGCATCGTGTCGTAAGCCAGGCCCAGCTTGGGGAGCACTTCCGCCGAATAGTTCTCGATGCAGGCGTCGCACAGCTTCAGCAGAGATAGCAGCAACTCGCGTCCCCGCGGTTGAGTGAGGTCCAGCGTGATGCCCAGCTTGTTGCGGTTCATCATGTTGAAGTTGCTGACCTTCTCGTACAAGCGTTCACGGTAGAACGGTTCGTTGAAGTTGGTGCCGCGCCACCAGTCCGGATAGGTGATGCTCTCGACCTTGATCACGTCGGCGCCCAGGTCGGCGAGCGTCCGGCTGGCCAGCGGGCCGGCCCAGCCCATGGACAGATCCAGGATGCGCACGCCCGCCAGCGGCAGGCTGCCGGCCGGCGCGGGCTGCCGCCGCGCGGCGGCGCGCGGGGCATGGGGAAGCGAACGATAGAGGTCGCCGTGCGCGCCGAACCGCGGCGCCTCGCCGCCCGGCAAGGGCCCCTCGGCGCCCAGCCGAAACGGAACGACGGGCCCCTCGAAGCGCACGCCGCCAGCCGCGACGACGGCGAACGCGCCACGCTCCCTGTGCACCTGCTGCCGCAGCAGTTCCTCCATGGATGGCACCAGGACGGCAGGGTACTTGCGCGCTCCCAGTCTTTCGAACCATTCCCGGGCCGTGCGCCGGCGCATGGCCGGAATCAGGAACGCGTCGATCTCGTCGGCATGGTTTATCCGGTCCGGCCCGGTGGCGTAGGCCGGCGCCGCCGCCAGTTCGGGACGGCCGATCTCCGCGCACAGCGCCGACCATTGCGGCAAGGTATGCGTGAATAGCCCTATCCAGCCATCGGCCGTTTCATAGATACCGGCGGGGTGCGCATTGCAGAACCGGTTGACGCCGAGCCGGCGCAGCGGATGGCGGCCATCCTGCACCATGCCTGCTTCCATCTCGACGAGCCCGAAGACGGCCTCGTGCAGGCTCAAGGTGTAATGGCGGCTGCCTTGCGCGCGGCCGATCCACGCGGCGATGGCGGCGGAGAAGGCCTGCAGTCCGCCCACGATGCCGACCTGGAGATCGTGCGGCATGTGCGGCGGCCCCGCGACGGGACCGCTGCCGTGGACCGCGCCGGACAGTGCGCGCACCACCGATTCGGCGCCGGCAAACCCGCTATAGGGGCCATCCGCGCCAAACCAGGTGAAATCGATGCGAATCGGGTCGCCGGCGCGGCCGGCGTCGTCCCTGGTCCATAACGGGCCGGGCGCCGCGTCCGCGCTCAGCGCGCGTCCGTCCAGCACCACGTCGCAGCCGATGGCCAGTTCGGCCAGCCACCGCGCATCGCGCCCGGGGTCTGCCCTGACACTGCGCTTATTGGTGTTGAGCCAGGCGAACAGCGCGCTTTCGCTATCCGGATCGCGCGGATTCAGCAAGGGCGGCATTTTGCGCCACTCGTCGCCTTGCGCCGGCTCGACCTTTATCACCTCGGCGCCGAAGTCGGCGAAGAGCTTGCCGGCATAGGCCACGGCCGGTCCGCTGCCGATCTCCAGCACCCGCAGGCCATTCAGGACCAGCCGGTCCGGGTCGGACGGCGCCATCGATGCATCCGTTGTCGTCATCGCGCTCACCACGTGTCCACGAACGAACGCCGCGCCCGTCCCGCCCGCGCGTCGGCCGATGCGATGCCCTTCACGATCCACCGCCGCGTTTCGGCGGGATCGATGACCGCATCGATCTCGACCGCGGCCGCGGTGCTGATGGCGTTGCCCTTCTCGTACGCCTGGGCCACAAGCTTGTCGAACAGCGCCTTGCGCTCTGCCTCGCCGCCGGCGGCTTCCAACTCCTTCTTGAAGCCGAGCCGGATGGATCCCTCCAGCCCCATCGGACCGAATTCGCCGGTAGGCCAGGACAAGGTCATGTCCGCCGCGCGGAATCCGCCGCCCGCCATGCCCATCGCGCCGAGCCCGTAACCCTTGCGCAACGCGATCGCCAGCAGCGCCACGCGGCGCTTGGCGGCTGCAACGAAAAGACGCGAGACGTGCCGCACCTGGGCGCGCGCCTCCATCTCGGGGCCCACCATGAATCCCGGGGTGTCGATGAGCGAGACCACGGGCAGTCCATGCGCGTCGCAAAGCTGCAGGAAGCGCGCCGCCTTGTCGGCCGCATCGGCGTCGATGGCGCCGCCGAGGTGATGCGGATTGTTGGCCATGATGCCGACCGGCTGGCCTTCCACCCGGGCCAGGGCCGTGTGGATGCCCAGGCCGAAACCCGCCCGCAGGTAAATGACGCTGCCCACGTCGGCGATGCCCGCGATCGCCTTGCGCGAGTCGTACACGCGGGCGCGGTTCTCGGGCACCACGCCCCTCAGCGCCAGCGCATCGGGCGCCGTCCACGTTTCGGTCCGCCCCTGGAACATGGACAGATAGTGCCTGGCCGCCCGCACCGCCTGCGCCTCGTCGTCGACCAGGACGTCGATGACGCCATTGGCGTACTGCACCGCCGCCGGCCCGACGTCCTCGGGGCGGAAGACGCCCAGGCCGCCGCCTTCGATCATCGCCGGGCCGGCCATGCCCAGGTTGACCGACCGGTCGGCGATGATCACGTCGCAGCAGCCCAGGAAAGCCGCATTGCCGGCGAAGCAGCGGCCCGAGACGATACCGACCATGGGAACCTCGCCGCTGAGCTCCGCCATGGCGGCAAAGCCCGGCTGCCACAGGCCCGAGACCGACGGCACATCGACGTCGCCGGGGCGGCCGCCGCCGCCTTCGGCGAACAGGACCAGCGGCAGGCGGTCGCGCTGCGCGACAGACACGATGCGGTCCGTCTTCACATGGTTGCGCTTGCCCTGCGTCCCCGCCATGACGGTAGCGTCATAGGCGATCACCGCTGTCTGGGCCCGGGACGACGCGAACAATGCGCCGTTGACGCTGCCTATCCCCGTGATAACGCCATCGGCCGGGGTACTGGCGATCAGATCCGGCAGGCTGCGGCGGCTGGCCTGGGCAGCCAGCGCCAGGGCGCCGAACTCGACGAAACTGCCGGCATCGCAAAGATCCGCCACGTTCTCGCGCGCGGTGCGCTGGCCGCGCGCGCGCCGCTTCGCCACGGCCTGAGGCCGCGCGGCGTCGTAGAGGACGGCATGGCGATCCAGCACGCGCTGCAGATCGGCGCGGACCGTGTTCGGGTCGGCCTCCTGCTCCTGATCGGCCGCGAGTCCGTCCGCGTCGGCCGGCGCCATCACGAGCAGGACCTGCCCTTCCCTGACGAGCACGCCGGCCTCGCACCGGCGATCGACGATCCGCCCGGTCACGGCGGCGCCGACCGAATGCTGCATTTTCATCGCCTCCAGCACGCAGACCGTCTGGCCCTCGGCCACCACCTGGTCCACGCCGGCCGGCATCTCGACGAGCAGGCCGCTCATCGGCGCGCGGATGGCGACCAGGCCGTCTTCCGGGTCATCCTCCGCCGCCGCCTCGCCGGCGCGCGCCGAGGCATCCGACGCCAGCGATGGCGCCAGGTCTTCCAGCGACTTCGCATTGTCGTTCTGCTCGATGACCCGCGCGGCCGCCAGCAGCTCCTGCAATATCTCCTCGAAATACCGCGTATGGTTCTTCTGGCTGACGAAATCCTCCCGTTCGGCCAGGGCGCGCAACAACCGCAGGTTCGTCGGCATGCCCACCACCCTGAACTCCGCGAGGCTGCGCCGCAGGCGCCGCACCGCGTCGCGGAAATCGTCCGAAGGGCTGG
This sequence comes from Bordetella genomosp. 10, assembly GCF_002261225.1. Lineage (NCBI taxonomy): Bacteria > Pseudomonadati > Pseudomonadota > Betaproteobacteria > Burkholderiales > Alcaligenaceae > Bordetella > Bordetella genomosp. 10. The sequence continues at coordinate 1,813,761 of NZ_NEVM01000001.1, read as the reverse complement.
TCACGATGACCTTGGCCAGCAAGGTGTCGAACTGCGGCGAGGGCGCGTAGCCGCTGTAGCCATGGGTGTCGACCCGCACATCCGGACCGGTGGGCGGATCGAAGCGCTCCAGGCGGCCTTGCGCCGGACGCGCCAGGCCCTGCGCATCGGTGGACTCGCCATTGACCCGCGCCTGGATCGCGAAACCGCGCGGCCTGGGCGGCGCGGCGGGATCGATGCCCGACTCCCGCAAGCCACGCCCCATCGCCAGGCCGATCTGCAGGCTGACCAGGTCCACGCCGGTCACCTGCTCCGTAATCGTGTGCTCGACTTGCAGGCGCGGGTTGGCCTCGATGAAGACGAAGCTTTCCTGTTCGCCGGCCTCGTCTTCCTCGACCAGGAACTCGAAGGTGCCGAGGCTGCGGTAATGCACCTTTTGCGCAAGCCGGATGGCCGCCTCCAGTATCCGTTCGCGCATGTCGGGCGCGAGCACCGGACTGGGCGCGATCTCGACCAGCTTCTGGAATCGCCGTTGCAGCGTGCAGTCGCGTTCACCCAGCGCCACGACATGTTCACCGTCGCCGGCGATCTGCACTTCGATGTGGCGGGCGCGAACGACCAGCCGTTCGGCGTACAGCGCGTCCACCCCGAAGGCGCCGGCGGCCTCCGAGCGGCAGCGCGCGTACGCATCGGCGATCTCTTCGCGCTTGCGCACGACCCGCATGCCCCGGCCGCCGCCCCCGCCGACCGCCTTGATGACAATGCCGGAGGCGCCCTGGGCGTCGAAAAAACGGGCGATGTCGTCCAGCGTGGCGCCGCCCGGCGTCGCCGGCATGACAGGCACCTTGCAATGCCGGGCCAACTCCAGCGCCTGGCCTTTGTCGCCGAACAGCGCCAACTGCTCGGCCGTGGGGCCGATGAAAACCAGGCCTGCCCGCGCGCAGGCGCTGGCGAAGTCCGGCCGTTCGCTCAGGAAACCGTACCCGGGATGAACGGCGTCGCAGCCGGTCGCCCGCGCGGCCGCCAGAATGGCCTCGATGTCGATATAGGCGGCGGGACCGCTGGAGGCCAGCGCGACAGCTTCGTCAGCGAGAAACCGATGGCGCGAATGGGTGTCGTCTTCCGAGTAGACGGCGACCGTGGCGATGCCAAGGTCGTGTGCCGCCCGATGTATCCGCAGCGCGATCTCGCCACGATTGGCAATCAGGACTTTCTTCAAAATGTCTCCTCTTTTCTTCAGGACCCGGCACGCCTATGACGCCTTGGCGAGGTCCAGCAGCTTGAACGTGGCGCGGCCCACGGCGATGACCGCGCCCCTGTTGTCCACCATTTCTCCGTCGCAGAAAGCGATGGATCGTCCCCGGCGGGAACAACGCGCGATCACCGTAAGGTCGGAGCGCGCCGCCTCGTAGAAATGCGTGGTCATGTCGATGGTGATCACGCCGTAGCGCAAAGGCGCATGCCCGCGCGCCGCCGCGCTCAAGGTGAAGTCGAGCGCCGCCATCAGCGCGCCGCCGTGCAAATCGCGGCGGCTGTTGACCAGGTCGGGCCTGATGCTCAGGCGGGTCAGGCAACTGTTCTCGTCCAGCGAAATCGGCTCCAGGCCGATGTGCTCCATGAAGGGGACTTCCGCCCCGAAATAACCCCGGAGCTCGATGGGGGTAGACAAGTTATTCATGCTCTTCTTTATGCAAAGGGCATGCCAGGTCGTCGTTCGAGCAAGCGACCCGCGATCTTGAGAAATGTGTCCTCATCAAATACACTCCGCGCTCTCGCAGAGGACGGGGGTTGTATGAATGAAGGACAGTCGGTGACGCTCGAAGCGAACACGGGCCTGCTGGTCCGGCGCGCGGGCGAGCCCTTGATCGCCCTGGGGCTGCTGGAAGACGCGAACGTCCGCGAGCGGGTCATGCGCGCAATGGACGAGGCCCGGGACCGGCCCCTGTTTTCCATCGAGTTCGCCGACGGCGCCGCGATGGGACTGAATCTGCGCTTCGGCGACGCCGAGGTCGTGCTGGTGCGGCCGGCGCAGCCGCGCGCCGCATTGCTGGATTTCATCGTCGCCGTGCCCTTCGCCGCCGACATTCTTGAACAGATCCTGAACGACCCCTACACGGGCATCACCGTGGCCGACCATGAAGCCAGGATGCTGTACATGAGTCCCGTCCACGAGATCTATCTCGGGCTACCGCGGGGCGGCGCCATCGGATGGCCGGCGGACCGGGCGATACCCAACTCGCGGCTGGGCATCGTCGCGCAATCGGGCAAGGCCGAGATAGGCAAGCCCTTGAAGCTGGACAACGATGTGACGCGCGTCGTGAGCCGGCGCCCCATCTGGAAGAACGGCAAAGTGGTCGGCGCCGTGGGCCAGGTGATGTTCCGGGACGCCGAGGCGGTCTCCCAGATGGCGGCCGAGATGACGCAGTTGCGTTCGCAACTGGCGTTCTACCGCCAGGAACTGGATGACCTGCGGGTCGCGCGCGAAGCGATGGCCGAGCTGGTGGGCGAAAGCCAGGCAGTACAACGATTGCGCGACGACATCGCGCGAGTCGCCAAGCTGGACGTCCCGGTGTTGATCATCGGCGAAAGCGGCACGGGCAAGGAGCTGGTCGCCCGCGCGATTCACCGCCTCGGGCGCCCCGAGCATGTGCTGGTGAGCATGAATCTCGCGGCGATTCCCGAGAGCCTGGTGGAGTCGGAGCTGTTTGGCCACGTGGCCGGCGCATTCACCGGCAGCGCTCGCCAGGGCCGCGCCGGCAAGCTGGAGATGGCCAATGACGGGACGCTGTTCCTGGACGAGGTTGGCGACATCCCCGCGGATATCCAGATCAAGCTGCTGCGCGTGCTGGAGGACCACGTCGTGGAGCGGCTGGGAAGCCATTCCGCCAAGCGCAGTTCGTTCCGGCTGGTCGCGGCCACGCACCGCAACATGGACGAGCTGATTCGGGCCGGATCGTTTCGGCACGACCTCTATTACCGCATCAGCGGGGTGACCTTGCGGGTGCCGCCGCTACGCGAGCGCCTTGAAGACCTGCCGGCGCTGCTCCAGCACTTCGTGCAGTCTTTTTGCACCCGCAACGGCTGGGCCCTGCCGGCGATCGAGGCGCAGGTAACGCACTATCTGGCCGACCAGGAATGGCCGGGCAACCTGCGCCAACTGCGCCACCGTGTGGAGGAAGCGCTGGTTTTTTCCGGTCCGGCCGCCCTGACCCTGGATGCGTTCAGGCGCAACGAGGCGACGCGCACGGCCGCCGGGGCGGCGCCGACGGAAGCCGGCGATCCCCATGCGCGCGCCGTAGCCATGACGTCCCAGGCCGAAACCGCCAGCCTGCCCGGCGCGGCAAGCCTCAGGGCGCAACAGCGGGCGGCAGCGATAAAAGCCCTGCGCGAGTGCGAGGGGAATAAACAGCGCGCGGCGCGGCAGCTCGGTATTTCCCGGTCCTATTTATACAAATTGATCGGACAGGACGCGGGCGTTTGAACAGGTCGAGACGTCGATGGCGACAAGCGCCCGGCGTGGCGCAGGCGTGGAGTCCAGCATGGCATGGCGCACGCCATGGTTATGATCGCAACAATCAGACCCGCCCCTCGATGCCACGAATCCCCGTGAACGTACTGCTTACCGCCGCCCTCTACGCCGTGACGGCTCTTGCCGAAATCGTCGGCTGCTATCTGCCCTGGCTGGTGCTCAGGCAGGGCCGCAGCCCCTTGCTGCTGCTGCCCGCCGCCGTCTCGCTGGCCTTGTTCGCGTGGCTGCTGACCCTGCATCCGAGCGCCGCGGGCCGGACCTACGCGGCTTACGGCGGCATGTATATCGCCATCGCCCTGGTGTGGCTGCGGGTCGTCGACGGCGTGGCGCTCACCCGCTGGGACGTCGTCGGCGCGATCATCGCGCTGGCGGGCATGGCGGTGATCGCTTTCCAGCCCTCGGCCTGATGCCTCAATCCTGCCGCGGCGGGCTCGGCAGGAAGCGGTACGCGAGCGTGGCCAGCGCCAGCAAGGCCGCGATGCTGCCCATGACCGGTCCGAACGGTTCCAGCCCCCGGGCCTGGGCCAGCGTCGCGACCCACCCGGTGAACCATTGCATGGCGGCGACGCCGAGGAACATGGCCATGGTGAACAGCGCCATCGCGCGGCCGGTGATGGCCGCCGGATAAGCGGCGCGAACGTCGGCGTATTGCAGGATGATGAAGCCGGACAGGAAACCGACCGCCAGCGTGGCAAGCACGTCGCCCCAGGCGCCGGCTTCGAAGGCGATGCAGACGAAGAGCGCGGCGAAGACGAAGGCGCACGCCACCAGCCAGCGCCGCCGGCGCAGCGGGCCCGGATCCAGGCGGCCGAACACCATGGGGCCAGCCATCGCGGCCAGCGACAGGGCAATGGCGACGTTGCCGCTCTGCACCAGCGAGAAGCCGTGGCGGCTGATCAGCATGGGCCCCAGCCACAGGCCGCGCAAGGTGATGAAGGCCGCGTAGCAGAAAAAGCTCAGCGTGAGGATGCCCCAGGTGTGGGGAATCTTCAGCAGCGCGCCGAAGCGCATCAGCGCCTCGCGCACCGATTCGCGCGGGCCGCCGGCCGCGCCGCCCTGGCCGCCCGCCAGGCGTTCCTCGTGCACGCTGCGCCATACCCAGAGCCAGGCGAGCAGGGACATGACGGCCAGCACCCAGAACCCCATGCGCCAGGTGCTCTTTTCGATCAGCCAGGCCAGCGGCGTGCCGGTGAACAGCATGCCGACGATGCCGACGGCCATGGCGATTCCGGAGACCGGAGCGAATCGGTGGGCGGGAAAGTGGCGGGAAATGAAGACCGTCGCGGCCAGGAAGGCCGGCGCGCAGCCTACCCCGATCAGCGCCTGCCCCGCCACCAGCGCGCCATAGCCCGGGGCCATGGCCGACAGCAGCGCGCCGACGATGGTCAACGGCGCCGCCATGAGTATCGTCCGGCGCACGCCCCACAGGTCTATGCCTATGCCCATGAACAACTGCATCGCGCCGAACATGAAATGGAAGCTGCCCGCGAAAGTCCCCAGTTGCTGCGGCGACAGGCCCATGTCCCGCGCCAGCGACGGCGCCGTGATCGCGGCCACCGTGCGGTAGGCGTTGCTCAAGGCGTATCCGGAGGCCAGGGCGAGCAGCATGGCCCAGGCTTGGGAGAGACGGGACTTTTCGGAGGCGGCGGTGGCGGACATGCTGCGGCAGTGGGAGGCGTCGCTGGATTATACGTAGCCGGGACTACGTCTCCAGCATCCCCGCGAGCTTGCCGATATTGTCGAGGGTGCTTTGCAGGTGCGCCCGCAACGCATCCGCGGCTTCCCGGTTGCGCCCCTGCTCCAGCAGCGCCAGCACGGCCAGGTGCTGCTCGCAATGCTGGCGATAGCGCTTGCGGTCGCGCATGGAGCGGTAGGAAAGCAGGCGCCGCACGCGATTGACCCGGCGGATGGCGTCGATGAAAAAGGGATTGCCTGAAGCCTCCACCAGCGACTCGTGGAAACGCACGCCGCGGTCGTGCAACTGGTCGGCGGTATCGGTTTCGATGCCGCCATTGAGCAAATGCCATTCGGCCTCGCGGCAACGGGCAAGGACGGCGGGATCCAGGCGATAGCCGGGCTCCAGCAAGGCCGCCGGCTCCAGCGCCAGGCGCAGGCGATAGGACTGCAGCAAGGCCTCCGGCGTGCGCATCATGCCGGAGAACTCCCAACCGTAGCCGGGCCGGCGTTCGGCCCACCCTTCGCCGGCGATGCGGCCGAGTATGGCGTTGAGCTGGGTCGGCGTCAGGTCGTAGCGCGCCCGCAGTTGGGCCTCGGAGCAGGCCTGCGGCAGGTCTCCGCGCAGCAGGTCGTCGGCGATGCGGAAATAGACGTCGGTCGCATGGTCGCGGCCCTCGATGCCCAGCGCGCCGGCCACCTGCTCCGGCGCCAGCCGCAGCGGCCTGGCCAGGAAATAGCCGCGATTGGGTTCGCGCGCCAGCATGCCCTTTTCGTGCAGTTGCCTGAGCGCGTCGTTGACCGGCGAACGCGACACGCGCAGGCGGTCGGCCAGCATCTGCGCCGGCAGATGGGCGCCGGGCGCCCAGCCTTCGGCCTGGATCAACTGGACGATCTGGACCGCGATGGGAGTAGTCGGCTTCATGGCGAAGACTGTAGCGCGAAACGGCGCCCTGCCCGATGCCGGACGCTAGCGCCCGGCCGTCCCCAGCGTCCGGCGCAGGATCATGGGTATCACCCCGCCGTCCTCCAGCAGTTGGATTTCCAGGCCGGTCTCCACCGCCGCGCGCGCCGTATGGCGTTGCGCGCGGCCATCGGCGCGGTGCAGCACGACCTCCACGTCCGCGCGCGGACGCAGGCTGCCGGGCGGCGCGTCGATTTCCAGCCGGTCGCCGGCGGCCAGCGCCAACGCATCGGGCGAGGCGTCCGGCGGCAGGATCAGGGGCAGGATGCCCATGCCGATCAGGTTGGAGCGATGGATGCGCTCGAAGCTGGAAGCGAGCACCGCGCGCACGCCCAGCAGGCGCTGGCCCTTGGCGGCCCAATCCCGCGAAGACCCGGTGCCGTAGCGCTCGCCCGCCACCAGAACCACGGCATGGCCTTCGCGCTCGTAACGGCGCGCGGCCTCCCATATCGGCAGGATCTCGCCGGACGGCACGTGCAGGGTATGCGCGACCGGCGCCTCCGGGCAGAGCCGGTTGACCAGCGTCTTGCTATGGAAGGCGGCGCGCATCATCACTTCCCAGTTGCCGCGGCGCGAGGCGAACACGTTGAGGTCGTGGCGGTCCTCGCCGCGTTCGACCAGGAAATCGGCCACCAGGCTGTCGGGGGGAATGGCGCTGGCCGGCGAGATATGGTCGGTCGTGATGTCGTCGCCCAGGACCAGCAAGGGGTAGGCGGTGTAGCGGCCCAACTGGCTGCCGGCATCGGCGGCGGCGAACGGCGGGCGGCGCAACTGCGTGGACGCCGGATCCCAGGGAAAGCGCGGCGACGCCGGCGCATCCAGGGCATGCCATAGCGGATTGCGCCGGGCAATGGCGAAGTCGCGGCGGTAGTCCGCCGGGTCGAGCCCCTGCCGCAGGCAGGCGGCGACTTCCTCGCGGGTCGGCCACAGTTCGCGCAGGCGCACGGGGCGTCCGTCGGCATCGCGGCCCAGCGCGGCGGTGGACAAGTCCACGCCGGCATCGCCGGCCAGCGCGTAGGCGACCACCAGCGGCGGCGACATGAGGAAACCGAGATCCAGGTCGGGATGGATGCGGCCGGGAAAATTGCGGTTGCCCGACAGCATCGCCACGGGACGCGCGCGCCCCGCCGCCGCCGAGGCGGCGACCGCGGCCGGCAAGGGGCCGGAATTGCCGATACAGGTGGTGCAGCCATAGCCGACGATGTCGAAACCGACGGCGGAGAGATCGTCCATCAGCCCGGCGCGGCGCAGGTAGCTGGCGGCGGCGGGCGAGCCTGGCCCGAGCGAGGTCTTGACCCACGGCGGCACGCGCAGCCCGCGTGCGCGCGCCTTGCGCGCCAGCAGGCCGGCGGCCATCAGCAGGCCCGGGTCGGACGTGTTGGTGCAACTGGTGATGGCGGCAATGGCGACGGGGAAACGCGGCAGCGCGGCGGACGTGGCTTGCGGGGCGGACGCGGCTTGCGGAACCTGAGCGGCAGGCGCGGTTGTGGCGGATGTCGCTGCCGCGCGGGATGCCTGCGCGACAGGCGCCGCTTGAACGCCGTCCGCGGCGGTGTCCGGGTCCCCGTCCAGCGCCGCGAGCAATCCCGGCACGTCGCCATAGCCATGCAGATCCTGCGGACGCCGCGGTCCGGCAACGTGCATTCCCACCGAATCGAGGTCGATGCGGATGACGCGGCTGTAGCGCGGCCGGGCTTGCGGGTCGAACCAGATGCCGGCGCGCCGCGCATACGCCCGCACGCGCGCCACGTGATCCTCGGCGCGGCCCGTGGCGCGCAGATAATCCAGGACGGCCGCATCGACAGGGAAGTAACCCGTGGTCGCGCCGTACTCCGGCGCCATATTGGCCACCACCGCGCGTTCGCCCGCCGCCAGGGTCGACACGCCGGGCCCGAAGAACTCGACGAAATCCCCCGCCACGCCGAGGGCGCGCAGGCGCTGCGTCGCCACCAGCGCCAGGTCGGTGGCCAACACGCCGGGACGCAGCGCGCCGGTCAGTTCGACGCCCACCACGTCCGGAATGCGCAGCATGGTGGGCAGGCCGAACATCACGGTCTGCGCCTCCAGCCCGCCCACGCCCCACCCCAGGACGCCGATGCCATTGATCATGGGGGTATGGCTGTCCGTGCCTATCATCATGTCGGGCACGAGCCAGGGCGGCGCACCCGACGAATCCTGCTCGCCTTCCACCCGCACCACCGTCGCCAGTTGCTCCAGGTTGATGGTGTGCATGATCCCCGTGCCGGGCGGATTGATGTGCACGCCATGCAATGCCTGCGCGGCCCAGCGCAGGAAGCGATAGCGCTCGCGGTTGCGGCGAATCTCGTGCGCCATGTTCCGCCCGGCGGCGTCGGGCAAGGCATAGGCCTCGACGGCCAGCGAATGGTCGACCGAGACATCCACCGGCAGCACCGGATGCAACAGGGCGGGATCGGCGCCCGCTTCCGCCAGCGCGTCCCGCATGGCGGCGATATCCACCAGGGCCGGCGTGCTGGTGGTGTCGTGCATCAGGACGCGGCCGGGCTGGAAAGCGATTTCCGCCTGGCTCGTACCGGCATCGAGCCAGGCCCGCAAGGCCGCCACCGCGGCCTCGCGCTCGGCGCCGCGCATGCAGCGGACGGCGTTCTCCAGCAACAGGCGCAGGACCACGGGCAGGCGGAGATAGTCCTGCTCGCCGAAGACGCCGGGCAGGTCGACGATGCGATAGTCCTGGCCGGCGACCGACAAGACCGCCGGCAGAAAGCGGCCCGCGGCCGGCGCGTCGGGCGCCGTGTCCGCGCGGGCGATCGGCTGGGTGCGAGGGATCCTGTTCATGGCGGCCATTATTGCATTTTCATTTATGTAAATGCAATTAATGGAAAGCGCCCTCCCTGCCGCGTCTTCCCTGCCGCCCGGCGCCGGACCGTTCCTGTCCTCGTCTCGCCGCCCGTTCCCGGCAGGCGGCGGCGCGAGGGATGGGGATACACTCTCGTAAGTCCGCCCCGCGCGGCTGACGGCGAGCTGACCGCAGGGATGCAAAACGACCAAGCTGGTACAGCCTGCCGATTCGCACGCCCCCATCAGGGCGCACAGAATACGGAAAAAAGGAGGGTAAGCATGGATCATCCCCGCACACAGCCGGAGGTGCTGGTGCTCATGGGCGTCGCGGGCTGCGGCAAGACGACGGTCGCGGCGATACTGTCGGGCCGGCTGGATTGGCCTTTCGAGGAAGGCGACGCCCTGCATCCACAGGCCAACGTGGAAAAAATGCGGTCCGGCCACCCGCTCGACGACAACGACCGCAAGCCCTGGCTGGAAACCGTGGCGACCTGGGTCGAGGAATGCCTCGACGCCGGCTCCAACGGACTGATCACCTGCTCGGCCCTGAAGCGCTCCTACCGCGAACTCATCAACCGGCGCGGCCGCGGCGTCACCTTCGTCTACCTGCACGGCTCGCGCGAACTGATCGCCGAGCGCCTGGCGACCCGCCACGGCCATTTCATGCCGGCCAGCCTGCTCGACAGCCAGTTCGCCACCCTGGAGGAACCCGCGCCGGACGAACCCGCCGTCCGCGTGGAAATCGGCGGATCGCCCTCGGCCATCGCCAACGACATCATCCATAAGCTCGGATTGCACGCCAACACGGGAAAAAAGGAGTCTCCATGAACCCGACCACGGAGCTGAATCCGCACGACATCCAGGTACTGGTGGTCGCGGCGGCCGGCATTGCCCTGCTCGTCCTGCTTATCGTCTGGTTGAAACTTCACGCCTTCCTGGCGTTGACCATCGGCTCCCTTTTCGTGGGCGTCGGCTCCGGCATCCCGCTGGAGAAGGTCACCACCTCCTATGAAAACGGCGTCGGCGGCGTGCTGGGCTACGTCGGCGTGCTGATCGCATTGGGGGCCATGCTGGGCAAACTGCTGGCCGACTCGGGCGGGGCCGACATCGTGGTCGACCGGATGCTGCGCGGGCGGCCCGCCACGCTGCCCTGGAAGATGGCGCTGGTCGCCAGCATCATCGGCATCCCGATGTTCTTCGAAATCGGCCTGGTGCTGCTGATCCCGGTGGTCATGCTGGCCGTGCACCGCTCCAAGGGCCCGGCCATGCGCCTCGGCATTCCGGCGCTGGCCGGCCTGTCGGTGCTGCACGGCTTCATTCCGCCGCACCCCGGCCCCCTGGCCGCCATCGCCATCCTGCACGCCGACGTCGGCCTGACGCTGGGGCTGGGCCTGCTCATCGCCATTCCCACGGTGATCGTGGGCGGCCCGGTGTTCGGCAAGCTGGCGGCCCGCATGGTGCCGGTGGGCGCGGCCGGCGCCGCCTATGCCGTCACCGCGTCGGACAAGGCCGTCGCCGCCGCCGAGGCGGACGATCCCAAGCCCACCCGGCAGCCGTCCTTCGGCGCCACCCTGCTCACCCTGCTCTCGCCCATCATCCTGATGCTGGCCAAGGCGGCGTCGGACATCTGGCTCGACAAGGCCTCGCCGCTGCGCCACCTGTTCGACTTCATCGGCGATCCCGTTTTCGCGCTGCTGTTCGCCGTGCTGCTGGCCATGATCACCTTCGGCACCGCGGTCGGCTTCACGGTCCCGGTGCTGGCGAAGAAGATCGGCAACAGCCTGATGCCGGTGGTCGGCGTGATGCTGATCGTGGGCGCCGGCGGCGGCTTCAAGCAATCGCTGGTGGACGGCGGCGCCGGCCAGGCCATCGCCAAGATCGCCCTGGCCACCGGCATGTCGGTCCTGGTCCTGGCGTGGATCGTGGCGGTGCTGATCCGCCTGGCGACCGGCTCGGCCACCGTGGCCACGGTGACGGCGGCCGGCATCATCGAGAAGCTCGCCGTCGGCATGCCGCAGACCCACCTGTCGCTGGTGGTGCTGGCCATCGGCGCCGGCTCGGTGTTCTTCTCGCACGTCAACGACGCCGGGTTCTGGCTGGTGAAGGAGTATTTCGGCCTGACCATAGGCCAGACCATCAAGTCGTGGTCGCTCATGGAAACGGTGCTGGCGGTGATGGGCCTGATCCTCACCTACGGGCTGTGGCAGGTGGTGTAGCCGCCGTCCTGGCCACGGCCGCAAGACGCGACGGGGCCCTTGGGCCCCGTTCTATTTCCTGTGGTTGGCGCACCGCGCCAGCCACTCCCCCGCCAGTTGCACCAGCGTCACCAGCACCACCAGGATGATGATGACGTCGAACATCACGCGCGTCTCGTAACGCTCATAGCCATAGCGTATGGCCATGTCGCCCAGGCCGCCGGCGCCCACCGCCCCGGCCATGGCGGACGCGTTGATCATGCCTATCACGCTGACCGTGATGCCGCCGACGATGCCCGGCAAGGCTTCCGGCAGCAGGACGTGGCGCACGATATGCCGGCGCCGGCAACCCATGGCGCGCGCCGCCTCGATCAAGCCCGCGTCCACCTCGTTCAGGCTGACCTGGGCGATGCGCGCGAAATAAGGCGTCAGGCTGAAGGACAAGGGCACCACCGCCGCCCAGGTCCCCAGCGTCGTGCCGACGATATAGCGCGTCACCGGCAGCAGCGCGACCAGCAGGATGATGAAGGGCACGGCGCGGAGAATATTCACCAGCACCGACAGCACCTTGTGCAGCACCGGCCGGGCATAGAGCCCGCCCGGCGCGGTCACCGTCAACACCAGCGCCAGCAACAGGCCCAGGCTTACCGAGATCGCCGCGCAGGCGCCGACCATGAGCAGGGTTTCCAGCAAGGCCTGGCCGTAACGGCCGAGGCCGGCGGCATCAAGCAACGACGGGGACATAGCCGATCACCTCGACGTGGTCGGCGACGGCCAGCGCCGCCTCGTCATAATCCTCGGCCGGCAAGGCCACCAGCAGCTCGCCCTGCGCATGGCCCGCGATGCGTTCGACGCCGCCCTGCAGCAGCCGCGCGCGCGGCCCCAGCACCGCCAGCACACCCAGCGGCACGCCCTGGAGGCGGCCGGCGCCGGTATAGCGCAGCGCCAGGATGACGTCGCCGCGCCCGGGCGTCCGTTCCGGGACGAGCCGGCGCGCGATGTCGGGCGGCAGGCCCTGGCGCAGCGGCCGCAGCAGCGCCCGCGTCGCATCCGCGCCGGGCGCGCCGAACACGCGCCACACGTCGCCATGCTCGACGACCCGTCCCTGGTCCAGCACCAGCACGCGGTGGCAGATTTCCCGGATCACGGCCATGTCGTGGGTGATCAGCACGACGGTCGGTCCCAACTGGCGATTGATGTCGCGCAGCAGGCCGAGGATGGATTGCGTGGTTTCGGGATCGAGCGCGGAAGTGGGCTCGTCGCACAGCAGTATCTCCGGCTCATGCACCAGGGCGCGCGCGATGCCGACGCGCTGTTTCTGGCCGCCGGACAGTTGCGCCGGATACGCCTGGGCCTGGTCGCGCAAGCCCACCAGATCCAGCAGCTTGTCCACGCGCCGCGCGATCGTGTCGCGGCCCAGGCCCGCCACGCGCAGCGGCAGCCCGACGTTGGCCGCCACCGTCTTCGCGGACAGCAGATTGAAATGCTGGAAGATCATCCCGACCCGGCGGCGCAGCGCCACCAGGCCGTCCTCGTCCAGCGCACCCGCATCCACGCCGCCGATGCGGACCGACCCGCCGCTGGGCCGCTCCAGCATATTGATCGCGCGCAGCAACGTGGATTTGCCGGCGCCGCTGCGGCCGATGATGCCGAATATCTCGCCGCGCCCGATGCTGAAGGACACGTCTTCCAGGGCCGCGACGCGGCGGCCGCGCGACGCGTAGGTCTTGGCCAGTCCGTCGAAAACGATGTGGGGCGCGCCCTGCGCGACGCCGCCGCCTTCCCGGACCATGTCGAAACGATGCCTGGCCATGGATCAGAACACCGGTAGCACCGAGCCCTGGTATTTGCCGAGAATGAACTGGCGCACTTCCTCGGACTGATAAGCCGCCACCAGCCTCGGCACCCAGGGCGCGTCGCGGTCCTGCTCGCGCACCACGATGACGTTGACGTAGGGGTTGTTTTCCTTTTTCTCCACGGCGATGCCGTCGCGCGTCGCGATCAGGCCCGCCTGGTAGGCGAAGGTGTTGATGACGGCGGCGGCATCGACGTCCTCCAGCGATTTCGCCAGCACCAGGGAAGCGCTTTCCACGAACTTGATCTTGCGCGGGTTGGACGTGACGTCCTCCAGCGACGCGGTGCCCGTATACGGATCGAAGCCCGGACGCAGCGCGATCAATCCGTGGTCGCGCAGGATCACCAGCGCGCGGGTCTGGTTGCTGGGATCGTTGGGAATGCCGACGCGCGCGCCTTCCGGCAGGGCCTCCAGCGATTTGTATTTCCTGGAGTAGAACGCGATGGGCGATATCAGCGTGTTGCCGGCAATGGCCAGCTTGTAGCCGCGCTGCCTGACCTGGTCGCGCAGGAAGGGAATGTGCTGGAAGGAATTGGCGTCCAGGTCGCCATTGTTGAGCGCCTCGTTGGGACTGGCGGCGCCGCTGATCACGATGACCTTCACGTCCAGGCCTTTCTGCCTGGCGACCTTGGCGACCACTTCCCATATTTCCTCGTCGACGCCGCCGCGCACGCCGACCTTCAGGGGCTGGAGATCGGCGGCCAGGGCCAGCGGCGGCATCAGCGCGAACAGCGCGACCGAGGAAAGCAGCAGCGGGCGCAACAGGCGCGCCAGGCGCGAGAGGATGGACATGGCAAGGCTTCCTTCCGAGTGGAAACCTCGCAGGTTATGGCCAGGACGGCCGCGCCAGAACGAATTCCTCGTTAGGTGATTATGCGCAAGCCAGCTTATGACCTCGGCGCATAAGGCGGGCCGCCGTCCGCCGCGGCGCGCCGGCGTTTCAGCCTTGCCCGGGCGCGGGCCGCGGCAGGCCCAGGTGGCCGCGCAAGGTGCCGCTTTCGTAGCGCGTGCGGTACAGGCCGCGCCGCTGCAACTCGGGCACCACGAGGTCGACGAAATCGTACAGGCCGTCCGGCATGCCGGCGGGAATCAGGTTGAAGCCATCGGCCGCGCCGGCGCGGAACCAGTGCTCCAGGTCATCGGCGATTTCTTCCGGCGAGCCGACGACGATGCGATGGCCGTACGAGGCGGCGGCCAGCGTCGCCAGGTCGCGCAGGGTGTAGTTTTCCGACCTGGCCTTGTTCAGGAGCATGCGCACGCGGCTGACGCCGTGCACGCGCGGTCCCGGCTCGGGCACCGGGCCGTCCAGGTCGCAATCGGACAGGTCGCGGCCCCAGCGGCCGGACAGTTGCCGGATGCCGGCCGCCACGTCGGTGCGCGCCTGCAAGGCGGCGAACTTCTCGCGCGCTTCGCGCGGCGTGCGGCCGATGATGGGCATGATGCCCGGCAGGATCAGCGGGCGTGCGGGAGCGCCGCCGGCGCCGTCGATGACGGTCGGGTCCGACGCGGCGCGGGCTGCGGCGGCGCGGCCGGAGGCGGTCCCATCGGACGCGGATTCATCCAACGTGGCCCCATCGAACACAGTCCGGCCCGAGGCGGCCGCCTCCAATTGCCTGCGATAGGCCAACCCGTCCTCCACGGTGTCCTGCGCGGTGAACGCCACCTCCGCGATGCGTCCCGCCAGGGCGATGCCCGCTTCCGACGCGCCGGCCTGGATGATCACCGGCCGTCCCTGCGGCGGGCGCGAAACATTCAGCGGCCCGCGCACGGCGTAGTACGGCCCGCGATGATTCAACTCGCGCACACCGGCCAGGTCGACGTAGACGCCGCTTTCCTTGTCCAGGCGCAGCGCGCCGTCGTCCCAGGTATCCCACAAGCCCTTCACCACCTCGACGAACTCGGCCGCGCGCGCATAGCGCTCGTCATGCTCGGGCAGCGCTTCCTGGCCGAAATTCTGCGCCGCGCGATCGACCTGCGAGGTCACCACGTTCCAGGCGACGCGCCCGCCGCTGAGATGGTCCAGCGAGGCCAGCATGCGCGCCACGTTGAAGGGTTCGCTGAAGGAGGTCGATACCGTGGCGGCCAGGCCGATGGAGGACGTGGTGGCCGCCAGCGCGCCCAGCAGGGTCAGCGGCTCGAAGCCGCCGCCCCGGCCATTGCCTTCCGGCGTGGGACCGACCAGGTTGTCGGCCAGGAAAAAGATATCGAACAGGCCGGCCTCCGCCTTGCGCGCGACCTCCACCGCCCAGGCCAGGTCCTCCGGATGCCCGCGCGCCTCGTCGCGGCGCCATGCGGCGGGGTGGCGGCCCACCGGCAGGTGGAAATAGCCCATATGCATCTGTTTTCGAGGTTGGTTCATCGCTGGTTGTCTCTCGTCTCGTTCGGGAAGCGTCGATACGCAAGCTGCCGCACGAGGTAGTAACGCGGGATCGGATCTCGTCACCCGAACGACGTGAATGGATACGGACCGCGTGGGAAGAAGACAGACGCGGCGGCGCCGCAGCCAGCATAGCGCCCGGCGCCGTGCCGCTACATGCGTATGGGGCATTAGAAAAAAGCCATTAGAAAAAAAGAAATGCGTATAGAGACCCCGCGCCGCGCTGACTTACCATCGACCGCTCGACGCCATCGCCCCGAGACGTCCTCGCAAGCCCATCCCACGAGAGGCCCCATGTCCACGTTCCAACCACAGCACGTCGTCATCATCGGCGGCGGATTCGCGGGCGCCGTCACCGCGATCAAGCTGGCGCGCGCGGTCCCGGTTCCGCTGCGCCTGAGCGTCATCGAAAGCCGCGCTGAAATCGGCCGCGGGATTGCCTACGGCACGCGGCTGCCCACGCACCTGGTGAACGGTCCTGCGAAGAACTTCACCCTGTATGCCGACCAGCCCGGGCATCTCGCCGACTGGCTGCGGGAACAGGCGGCGCGCGACGGTTGGGAGCCGCCGGCCGGCGTGGCCTGGACCGATGCGTTTCCGCCGCGCTATGTCTATGGCGATTACGTGCAGGCCGAACTGGAGACCGCGCTCGCGCAGGCGCCGCACCCCATCGAATTCCGCCACGTCGTCGACCGCGCCATCGACCTGGAACGCGCCGCGGACGGAAGCTGGACCGTGCGCCTGGCCGGCGGGCGCGCCCTGCGGGCCGACCGCGTGGTGCTGGCCACAGGCCTGTTCACCGCGACGCTGGGCCGCGGCGACGTCGAGATCGACCCCGAACTCATCGCCGAGGGACGGGTGATCGACGACATCTGGGCCCCCGCCCCGTCCGACCTGTCGGACGCCCGCGATGCCGCCATCATCGGCAACGGCCTCTCCGCGCTCGACGCCATGCTCAGCGCGCATGCCCAGGGCTTTCGCGGCCATTTCCACGGCATCTCGCGCCGCGGCCTGCTGGTCGCGCCGCGCCACGACGTCACGCCGTGGCCGGCTTTCCTGGATGCGCAGGCCCTGCCCGCCACCCTGCGGCAACTGGTGCGCGAGGTCCTGGCCGCGCATGCCGCCATCCGCGCCGCCGGCGAGGACTGGCAACGGCTGACGGGCGCGGTGCGGCCGCATGTGCCGGCGCTGTGGAGCCAGGCCAGCGACGCGGAGCGCAAGCGCTTTATCCGCCACCTGCGCGCCTATTGGGAAATCAGCCTGCACAAGGCCGCCCCGGCATCCGCCGCCTGGCTGGAAGACCTGCTGCGGGCCGGCCGCTACAGCAAGCTCACCGGACGCGTGCGCCGCATCGCGCGCGCCGCCGGCGGCCGCGTCTCGGTCACCTGGCAGCCGCGCCGCGAGACGCGTACCCGCACGTTCGAAGTCGACCGCGTGTTCAATTCCCGCGGGTTCGATTTCGACTGGACGCGGATCGACGATCCGCTGCTGCGCCAGTTGGTGGCGCGCGCCTACGTCACGCCGCACGCCACCGGCTTCGGCATCGAAGCGGTGCCCCAGACCGGCGCCGTGCTTTCCCGGACCCTGGACGTCGCCGGACTCTATGCCGTCGGCCATCCCCTGCGCGGCGTGAACTGGGAGTCCAACGCCATCGGCGAACAGGTGGCCGGCGCCACCGCCACCGCGCAGGCGCTGGCCCTTTCCCTGCAACCGGCGCTGGCCGCGGCGGCTTGACGCACGGACGAGGAATCCGAAGATGCCGCTGAACCCATCCACGCCCACATCCACGCCCGCTCCCTATTTCGACCCCTTCCCGCCCCCCGGGGACGACCCGCTGCTCGCGCGCGCCGTCGCGCTGCGACCCTTGTTGCAGGCCGACGCCGTGCAGCGCGACAAGGCGGGCGGACGGCCCGTCGCGCAGGTCGCGCTGCTCAAGCGGCAGAAACTGAACGCGGCGGCCATCCCGCCCGGCCATGGCGGCGACGGCGCATCCTGGCAGTCCATCCTGCGCGTGGTGCGCGAGCTCGCGCGCAGCGACGGATCGCTGGCCCATCTCTATGGCTACCAGCACCTGCCCATGCACGCCGTGCTCGCCAAGGGATCGGACGAGCAACGGCAACGCTGGTTCAGCCAGGCCGCGCGCGAACAGTGGCTGTGGAGCAATGCCGGCAACGCAATGTCCAGGACCAGCGCCGCCGAACGGATCGCGGGGGGATGGATCGTCGACGGCTTCCGGCCCTTCTCCTCGGGCAGCCACGTCGCCGACGTGATCCACATCGCCTGGGAAGACGCGGCGGGCGCGCGCCGGTCGGCCTTGATCCCGGCCGACCGCGCCGGCGTCGTCGTCGAGGACGACTGGGACGGCATCGGACAGACCCAGACCGGCAGCGGCACGGTCAGCTTCCATGGCGTGCGGGTCCGCGACGACGAGGTTCTCGGCGACGCGAGTACGCCCCTGTCTCCCTTTGAATCCCTGGTCTCGCTGTTGCAGCAATCCGTGCTCGCCAACGTCTTCATCGGCAGCGCCCAGGGCGCGCTGGACGAAGCGCGCGCATACACCGTCGCGCACTCCCGCCCGTGGATCCATTCAGGGGTACAGCGGCACATCGACGATCCCTGGATACAACGCGCCTACGGCGACCTGGCCATCCGCACGCTGGCCGCCGTCGAGCTGGCCGACGACGGCGCGGCGCGGCTGGACCGCGCCTATGCCCTGGGCCACTCGCTGGACGCGAAAACGCGCGGCCGCCTGTCCATCGACCTGGCCGCGGCCAACGTCTATGCCGGCGAGACGGCGCTGGACGTGACCGAGAAGATCTTCGAACTGATGGGCGCGCGCTCCGCCACCCGCGCGCGCGGCTACGACAGGTTCTGGCGCAACGTGCGCACGCATACGCTGCACAACCCCGCCGAGTACAAGAAGCGGACCATCGGCGCCTGGCTGCTGCGCCATCCCTATGCGCCGCTGGGCGCCTACCGTTGACCGGAAATGTTGACCGGGAATCCCATGGCTTTCGATCTGGACACCTCCAATCCCTGGTACGCCAAGGCCGCGCGCCTGCGCGAACGATACGCCGTGGACGCGGCGGCCAACGACAAGGCGGGCGGACGGCCCCTCGCGCAGCTTGCGCTGCTCAAGGAAAGCGGCCTGCTGAAACTCCTGCTTCCCACGGACCTGGGCGGGGACGGCCAGCCCTGGTCGGCCGCCTTGCGCATCGGACGCGAATTCGCCAAGGCGGACGGCGCCATGGGCCATCTCTATGGCTATCATTTCAGCGCGCTGCTGGGCCTGGGCCTGCGCGGCGATCCCGAACGGGCGCGGCACTACTGGCGCGAATCGGCGCGCAACAACTGGTTCTGGGGCAATACGGCCAACAGCTTTTCCAGGAGCCTGTTCGGCCGCCCGGACGGCGACGGCTACATCCTCGACGGCTTCCGGCCCTTCACCTCCGGCGCCCACATCGCCGACCGCCTGTCCATCGCCTGGGAGAACCCGGAAGGCACGGAACGCCGCTTTGCCGCCATCCCGGCCGACCGGGCAGGCGTCGTCATCGAGCATGACTGGGACGGACTGGGCCAGACCCAGACGGGCAGCGGGCGCGTCAGCTACCACGGCGTGCGCGTGCATGCGGACGAAATCCTCGGCGGACCGGTGCCTTTCCAGCCCACCGCCAGCGGCGCCGCCCCCTACCGCACCCTCGGACCGCTGGTCCAGCAGAGCGTGCTGCTGAACGTCTTCGTCGGCAGCGCGCAGGGCGCCCTGCTGGCCGCGCGCGACTATACGTTGACGCATTCCCGTCCCTGGATCCATTCGGGCTTGCAGAAACACGCGGACGATCCCTGGATACAGCGCCAGTACGGCGAACTGTGGACCCAGACCCGCGCGGCCACCCTGCTGGCCGATCGCGCCGCCGCGGCCCTGGACCGCGCCTGGGCGCGCGGCGAAGCGCTGTCCGCGGACGAACGCGGCGAAGCGGCGCTTGCGGTGGCCGCCGCCAACGTGCTCGCCGGCGACGTCGCCCTGCGCGTGACCCGCGAAATGTTCGAGGTCATGGGCGCGCGCTCGGCCACGCGCACGCTCGGCTTCGACCGCTACTGGCGCAACGTGCGCATCCACACCCTGCACAATCCCGCCGAATACAAGACGCGCAACGTCGGCCGCTGGCTGCTGGGCCTGGGCCATCCCGCGCCGGGGACTTTCCAATGAGCGCGCCGGGCCGCCCCAAGCGCGCATCCTCCCCCGGGGAGGCGGTCGCGCAGCGACAGGAGGGCACACCAATGATCACATCCGACGCGCCGCGCGAGCTGCACCTGAACGTCAACGTCCTGCATTCCGGCTTCCTGCCTTCGGCCTGGCGCGTGCCGCAAGCCGACCCTTATGCCTTCGCCGACATCGGCCATTACGTGGCCATCGCCCGCATGGCCGAGGCCGCCAAGCTGGACGCGGTGTTCCTCGCCGACAACGCCGCCATCGCCGACCAGATCCAGTACCGTTCGATCACGGCCCTGGAACCCACCGTGCTGCTGGCCGTGCTGGCCGCCAGCACCTCGCGCATCGGCCTGATCGGCACCGCCTCGACCAGCTACAACGAGCCCTACAACATCGCGCGCCGCTTCGCCACGCTGGACCACGTCAGCCGCGGCCGCGCCGGCTGGAATATCGTCACCACGGCCGACCTTCCCTCCGCCCGCAACTTCAACCGCGACGACGTGCCGGAGCACGGCGCCCGCTACGCGCGCGGCGACGAATTCACCCGGGTGGTGAAGGACTTGTGGGACAGTTGGGCCGACGACGCCTTCCTGGGCGACAAGGCCGCCGGCCGTTTCACCGATCCGCGCCGCATCCGCCCCATCGCGCACGAAGGGGAATACTTCAAGGTCCAGGGCCCGCTGAACCTGCCGCGTCCTCCGCAGGGCCATCCCGTGCTGGTGCAGGCGGGCGCCTCCGGCGACGGCCGCGAGCTGGCGGCCCGGCATGCCGAAGCCGTATTCTCGGCGTCCATTTCCCTGGACGAAGCGCGCGCCTACCGGCGCGACCTGCACGAACGCGCCGAACGCCATGGGCGCGGCCCGCGGGCCATCAAGGTCCTGCCGGGCCTGACCACCATCATCGGCGATACCGAGGCCGCGGCGCTGCGGCGGCGCGACGAACTGGTCGACCTGATCCCGTGGGAATACAGCCTGAACCGGCTGGCGGGCACGCTGGGCATCGCGCCGGACCGCATCGATCCGGACAAACCCCTGCCGCAAGACCTGCCGCTGCCCAACGGCGGGCGCGGCAACCATACCTTCTTCCACGCCACGCTGGCCGCCGGCCGGCGCACCGGCCTTACGGCGCGCCAGTTGGTGCGCGAACTAGCCGGCGGCGGCGGACACCGCGTCATCGTCGGCACGCCCGAACAGATCGCCGACGACATCGAGCACTGGTTCCGCGAAGGCGCCGCGGACGGCTTCAACCTGATGCCCGACGTGCTGCCGGAAGGCCTGCGCGCCTTCGTCGACGGCGTGGTGCCCATACTGCAGCGGCGCGGGATATTCCGCACGGAATATCGCGGCGGCACGCTGCGCGAGCACCTGGGATTGCCGCGGCCGGCGCGCCGCGATTGAGGCGGACGCAGGCCGCTTGTTTCCCGGGCTCCTTGTTTCCCGGGCTCATTGATCCCTGGGTCCCGGCGTCAGACCTTGGCCAGCGCCTGGTCCAGGTCGGCCAGCAGGTCGTCGATGTGCTCGATGCCGATGGACAGCCGCACGGTTTCCTCGCGCACGCCGGCCTTTTCCAATTCGGCCGGATCGAGCTGGCGGTGCGTGGTCGAGGCCGGATGCGTGGCCAGCGACTTGGCGTCGCCGATGTTCACCAGGCGCGTAAACAGCCGCAGCGCATCCTGGAACGCCGCGCCGGCGGCGCGGCCGCCCTTGATGCCGAACGTGAACAGGCCCGGCGCGCGGCCGCCCAGGTACTTCTGCACCAGCGCGTGCTGCGGATGATCCTCGAAGCCGGCATAGTTCACCCACTCGACCTTGGGATGGCCGCGCAGGAAGGACGCCGCCTTCTGGGCATTGTCGACGATGCGGTCCACCCGCAATGCCAGCGTCTCGATGCCTTGCAGGATCTGGAACGCATTGAAGGGCGAGATCGCCGCGCCGGTATTGCGCAGCGGCACCACGCGCGCCCGGCCGATGTAGGCGGCCGGGCCGAAGGCTTCGGTGTACACCACGCCGTGGTAGCTGACGTCCGGCTCGTTCAGGCGCTTGAAGCGGGCCTTGTGCCGGTCCCACGGGAACTTGCCGCTGTCGACGATGGCGCCTCCCAGGCTGGTGCCATGGCCGCCCAGGTACTTGGTCAGCGACTGCACCACGATGTCGGCGCCATGCTCGATGGGGCGCAGCAGATAGGGCGACGCCACCGTGTTGTCCACGATCAGGGGCACGCCGTGGCGATGCGCCAATGCCGCCAGCGCGCCGATGTCCGTGACGTTGCCCAGCGGATTGCCGACCGACTCGATGAACACCGCCTTGGTGCGTTCGTCGATCAACGGTTCGAAGGAGGCGACGTCGCGCGGGTCCGCGAAGCGGGTCTGGATGCCGTATTGCGGCAGCGTGTGCGCGAACAGGTTGTACGTGCCGCCGTAGAGCGTGCTGGCCGACACGATGTTGTCGCCCGCCTCGGCCAGGGTCAGGATGGCGTACGTCACGGCCGCCTGGCCGGACGCCAGCGCCAACGCGGCGATGCCGCCTTCCAGCGCGGCCACGCGCTGTTCCAGGACGTCCTGGGTGGGATTCATGATGCGCGTGTAGATATTGCCCGGCACCTTGAGGTCGAACAGGTCCGCCCCGTGCTGCGTGTCGTCGAAGGCGAAGGCCACCGTCTGGTAGATGGGCACGGCCACGGCGCGCGTGGTGGGATCGGGGCGATAGCCGCCGTGCACGGCCAGGGTCTCGAATTTCCAGTCGGGGGCGGCCGGAGCGGCCGTGTCCGGGGTGGATGTCTTGGGGTCTGCCATCGGGTCGTCTCCAAAAAAATGAAAATGCGAATCGGCGCCGCGCCCGCTTCAGCGCAGGGAAGCCGCCGCGCGCAGGATATTCTCGATATCGCGCGTGTCGTTGTAGGCGCCCACCGACAGGCGCAGGTAACCATACTCCACGATCGTCGCCACGATACCAGCCCGGGCCAGGCGCGCCAGCGCCGCTTGCGGATCCGGCAGGCGCAGCGCCTGCGTGGTGCTGGCAGCGGGACCGGCAGGCGGCGACACCACGTCCAGCCCCAGCTCGCGCAGGCCATGGCCCAATTGCGCCGCCAGCGACAGGACATGGGGTTCGATGCGCGCCGGATCGCCCGCCTCGATCAGGTCCACCGCCGCGCGCCAGCCGGCGATGGCCGGGAAGTTCAGGTTGCCGGTTTCCAGGCGCCGGGCATCGCCCGCGTCGGCCACGGCGATCTCCCACCGCGCGCCGGCCTTGTCCAGGGTGGTGACGCCGTTGGGGCCGACATGCGCCGGCGCCAGCGCATCCAGCAGGCGCGGGGAGACATGCAGCAGCCCCACGCCCAGCGGACCCAGCAAGCCCTTGTGTGCGCCGGCCGCGAAAGCGTCCACATGCCAGGCGTCGGCCTGCGCGCGCAGCAGGCCCGCGGCCTGGATGCCGTCCACCACCAGCCAGATGCCTCGCGCCGCGCAGCGGCGGCCGAGTTCGGCGATATCCACGCGCAGGCCGGTGCTGTACTGCACCCAGGACACGGCGACCAGGCGGGTGCGCGCATCGACGCGGGCCCAAAGGTCGTCCACGTCGAAATAATGGTCGCGCGCCCGCGCCACCCGCAGCTCCACGCCCTTGCGGCGCAGGTTCAGCCACGGCAAGGCATTGGTCGGATGCTCCTGGTCGTCCACCACCACGTTGTCGCCGGCCTCCCAGTCCAAGCCCTGGGCGACGATGTTGATGCCCTCGGTGGTGTTCTTGGTAAACGCCAGACGGCGCCCCTCGCCGCCGATCAGGCGGGCCAGCCGCGCGCGCAACGCATCGGCATCGGCCAGCCATTGCGGCTTATCGCTGCGCGCATGCGTAATGCCGTCCAGGAAATCCGCCACGGCCCGCGTCACCACCGGCGCCACCGGACTGGTATAGGCGATATTGGCATAGGTCTTTTCCCGCAGGACGGGAAAGTGTTCGCGAAACGCCTGCTGCCAACTCATCGCCGCCTCTCTTCTCTTTGTGCCCGGCGTCGACGCCGCATGAAGGCATGGCGCCCGCGCGCCACGCCGCCGTCCGCCATCGGCGTACGCGCATCGATTCTAGGCGCGGCGGCTGTCGCGCCATAAATGTTGTTTGTTCATTTGCAAATACAAACACCGTCGTTGTTGCCGGCCGCCGCATGGCCAAGAATTCGCCCCTCGCGGCAATCGAAACCAAGGACGAGAAATGGCGTTGTCAAACGTGCGGCGCAAGCCGATGCTCCGATTTCTGGCGGCCGGCGCCCTGGCGCTGGCCGCGCAACTGGCCGTCGCGCAGGCCGCTTCGGCCGAGACCACGGTCGAGCGCATTACCAAGCGCGGCGAGCTGGTGTGCGGCGTCAGCCAGGGCTCGGCGGGGCTGTCCATCGCCGACAGCCAGGGCCGGTGGACCGGCCTGGACGCGGACCTGTGCCGCGCTCTCGCGGCGGCGGTGCTCGGCGACGCCGGGAAAGTGCGTTATGTGCCGCTCAGTTCGCAGCAGCGCTTTCCGGCGCTGCAATCGGGCGAGATCGACGTCCTCAACCGCAATACCACCATCACGTCGGGCCGCGACGCGGGGCTGGGCATCGTCTCGGCCGGCATCGTCTTCTACGACGGCCAGGGTTTCCTCGTGCCGCGCAGGTTGAACGTGAAGAGCGCCAGGGAACTGGACGGCGCCCAGGTGTGCGTGCAGCCGGGCACGGTCAACGAACAGAACCTGGTCGACTACTTCAGGAAGAACAAGCTGGCCTATCGGCCCGTGGTCATCGAGAACCTGGTCGAACTGGAGCAGGCTTTCTACGCCGGCCGCTGCGACGTGTACCTGTCCGACGTCTCCACCCTGGCGGCCAGCCGCGCGGCGCGCGCCGGCAAGCCCGACGATTTCGTCATCCTGCCGGAACGCATCAACAAGTCGCCGCTGGGACCTTTCGTGCGCCAGGACGACCCGCAATGGATCGCCATCGTGCGCTGGACCGTGAATGGCCTGGTGGCGGCGGAAGAACTGGGCGTGACCTCGCGCAACGTCGACCAGCAGGACAAGAGCCAGGATGCGCAGGTGCGGCGCCTGCTGGGCCTGGACCCCGGCGTGGGCAAGAGCTTCGGCCTGCGCGAAACCTGGCTGCGCGACGTCATCCGCGCCGTCGGCAACTACGGCGAGATCTGGGACCGCAATCTCGGGCCGGCCACGCCGCTCAAGCTGGAGCGCGGCCTCAACGCGCTGTGGACGCAAGGCGGCCTGCTGTATTCGCCGCCCTTCCAGTAACCGTGCGACGCCTGCTCGGCGCCGCCGGCGGCGGTCTGCTCCTGGCCGCCCTGGCGGCGTTCCTGCTGGCGTATCTGCAGCATGCGCAGACGGCGCGCGGGGTGCGGGGCGGCTTCGGCTTCCTCGAACAGGCCGCGGGCTTTCGCATGGCCGAAGGCCTGTTCGCGGTCGCGCCCGAGCAGTCCTACGGGCTGGCCCTCGTCGCCGGCCTGGTCAACACCCTGACCGTGGCGGCGATCGCCCTGCCTTGCGCGACCTTGCTGGGCGGGGTGCTGGGCCTGATGCGCCTGTCGCGCCACCCGCTGCTGGCGCGCGCCGGCGCCCTGGCGGTCGAGCCCCTGCGCAACACGCCGGTCCTGCTGCAGTTGTTCGTCTGGTACGGCCTGCTGCTCAACCTGCCCGACGTGCGCCATGCGTGGACGCCCCTGCCCGGCGTGCTCCTGTCCAATCGCGGCCTGGCCTTGCCCGCGCCGCACGGCGCATGGCCTTATGCGGCGGCGCTGGCGGCCTGGGCGAGCGCCGCCTGGACGCTGCGGCGCGGAAGCGCGGGCGCCGGGAAGCCACGGACCGGGAAGCCGGGCGGCGCGCCGGCGCGCGCGGCCGGCGCCCGGCGCTGGTCGATACTGGCGGCGCTGGCGTTGGCCCTCCTCGCATGGCTATGGTTGGAGGCCCCCGCGGCAACGCTCGACCTCCCCCGCAGGCAAGGCTTCGGCCTGCGCGGCGGCTGGCAGATCAGCGTCGAGTTCGCCGCGCTGATCCTGGGCCTGGCGGTTTTCCATGCGGCGTACATCGCGGACATCATGCGCGGCGCCGTACGCGCGGTTCCGCTGGGCCTGGTCGAGGCGGGCCAGGCGCTGGCCCTGACGCCGGGCCGGCTGTGGCGCCGCGTCATCCTGCCCAACGCCGCGCGCGCCGGCCTGCCGCCCTACGCCAACCAATGCCTGGCCGTCATCAAGAACAGCACGCTGGCCATCGCCATCGGCTACCAGGATCTCATGGCCGTGATCAACACCGCGATCACGCAGACGGGCCTGGCGCTCGAAGGCATGACGCTGGCGACGGGGATATACCTGGCGCTCGCCATGTCGCTCGGCGCCGGACTGGCGGCCTGGAACCGGCGCCTGAGCCGGCAGGACGCCGGCAGTTTCCACGGTCCGCGCTGGGGCGCCCGGCTACCGTCTTCCCGCCTGGCCGCCGCCGCGCTGTGGGGCACGCCCGCGCGCGTCGTCGTGACGCTGCTGACGTCGGGGCTATTGGGGTGGCTGGCGTGGCGCCTGTCGTCCTGGGGACTGCTGGACGCCATATGGCGGGATCCGACCGCCTGCGCCGCCGATGGCGCCGGCGCCTGCTGGGCGGCCGTGCGGCTGAACTTCCCCTTGCTGGTCTACGGCACGATGCCGGCGGCGGACCGGCCCGCGGCCACCGTGGCCATCGTCGCCCTGGCCGCCGGCGTGTGGAGCGGCGCGCTGGCCGGCGGCTGGCCCTGGCGGGCACGGCTGTATGCGGCCGGCCTGGCGGGAGTCGTCGCGCTGTCCGCCCTGGCCGGCTGGCCCTGGGGCCATGCCTTGCCCGTGCCGCGCTGGAACGGCCTGCTGGCCACCCTGCTGCTGGCCGTCGCCGCGCTGCTGCTCGCCCTGCCGCTGGCCATGCTGCTGGCGCTGGCCCGGCGCGCGCGGCGCGCCCTCCTGGCCTGGCCGGCGGCGCTCGTCATCGAAGCCGCGCGCGGCGTGCCCCTGCCGGCGCAACTGCTGTTCGCGTCCTTCGTGCTGCCGCTGCTTTTCGACGGCGGCATCGCCAAGTTCTGGATGGCGCTGGCGGCCCTGGCGCTGCACACCGCCTGCCTGCTGGCCGAAGTGCTGCGCGGCGCCCTGCAGGCGGTGCCGGCGGGACAACTGAGTGCCGCGCGCGCCCTCGGCATGACGACGGCGTCCGCCTATTGGCACGTCGTCTGGCCGCAAGCCCGCCGCATCGGCACGCCGGCCGCATTGGGCGTCTTCGTCGGCGCCGTCAAGGACACCTCGCTGGTGGGCATCATCGGGGTCTTCGACCTGCTGGGCGCGGCCAAGGCCGTGGTCGCGGATACCGTCTGGCGGCCCTACCACGTCGAACTCTATGCCAGCGTGGCGCTGTTCTACTTCTGCGTCTGCGCCCTGTTGTCGCGCGCCGCCCGGCGCGCGGAAGCCGGCGCGGCCTGAGGCGGCCGCGCCGGGGGGGCCAGGCGTGGCCAAGCGTGGATTCGCGGGGCCGGCGGTTCGCCCGGTTCGGCGACAGCGCCGGTTCAAGCGTGGCCGTTCAAGGTCCGGCCCACGACCGTCACCAGGTCATCCAGGTCGAAGGGCTTGGCCAGGAAGGCCGAATAGTTGTCGCCGCAGGCGACCGACACGGAGTCCTCGGGCAGGCCGCTCATGACGATGCAAGGCACTTCCTGCAGGTAGGCATTGTCCCGCATGGCGGTCAGGAGGGACGCGCCGCCCATGCCGGGCATCATGACGTCGGAAATCACCAGATCCGGTTTCAGCTCGACCATGCGCGACAGCGCCGCCAGCCCATCGGTTTCCATATAGACGCGATGCCCCGCGTTGGCCAGGGCATCACGTACGATTCTTGCGAGGGCGGCCTCATCATCGACCACCATAATCTTTGCCATATCAACAACTCCATCGCGCCGCGCGCGACCCTAATGCTAGCCTCAGGCGGCCGTCCATCGCTACCCCGGGACGACCCGGCCGAGGCGCGGCGTCAGCAACTATCGTTCCCGGGCATCCGGCATCCGGAGGCCGGCGCCTGGCGCGCCAGGGCGCCGGCGCGGCGCTGCGGCCTCCCGCATGCCGCATGCCGGCGCGCGGGACCAGAGGGTCGGACGGCGGGTCAGCGATAGAGTTCCGCCTGGGCGGCACTGAGGTCGGCGCGCGCCTCGTCGAGCTTGCGCTGCGCCTTGGCGATGTCCTTCTTCTTGCCCTTGGCCTGCTTTTCGGCGAGCTCGTCCTCGCGCTCCTTGACCTTGGCCTGGGCGTCGCGCACCTTGCCCTCGCGTTCCTGCCGCAAGCCGGCGTCGGTGCACTGGTCAGCGCCCGCCAGCGCCGCCTGCAGGCCCTGCACGCGGGCCTTGTTGCCGCTTTCCCGGGCATAGCGCAGCTCGCGCTCGATGTCCTGCTTCTTCCCGGCGCAGCCTTGCAGGCGTTCCTGGACCGGCGGCTCCGCGGCGTGCGCGGGCGCCCAGGCGAGCAAGGCCGCGAGGGCCAGGACATGGCGGATCGCGCCCCGCGAACGAGCGTCCGTCCCCGGAGAACGCGTCGGGATCGAACGCCTCGGCGTAGCGGTGCTCAGCGAAACAAAGTTCTTCAGAACCGGGGACTTGGACATACGGACTCCTCCTTGGCCCCGCATGGCGCGGGCGATCCGAGGAGGATAGCCGCGCCCCGCCCCGCCGGCAACGTCAGCCGCCGCTTCCCGCCGAGCCGGCGCCGCCTTCCATCGCCGGCCATTGCCGGAACAGGCTGTCCGGCCCCAGCTCGGCGATGCTGTTCAGGCCCAGCATCGCCAGGTTGCGCGACACTTCCTCGTGCAGCAGCGTCAGGGCGTGATCCACGCCCTCGCGGCCGCCCACCGCCGCCGCGTACATGAAGGGACGGCCCGCGAACACGCAGGCGGCGCCCAGCGCCAGGGCCTTGAGCACGTCGCCGCCGCGCCGCACGCCGCCGTCCATCATCACCGTCATGCGGCCGCCCACCGCGTCGACGATGCCCGGCAGCGCGCGCAAGGGCGCCACCGCGCCGTCGAGCTGGCGTCCGCCATGGTTGGAAACGATGATGCCGTCGGCGCCGCAGTCCAGCGCCTTCAAGGCGTCGCCCTCGTGCAGCAGGCCCTTGATCACCAGATTGCCGCGCCACTGCTTGCGGATGGCCCGGACGTGTTCCCAGTTCAGGTGTTCGCGCCCGGTCGTGTCGCGTAGGGCGCTCAGCGACAGCATGGGCGCGCCGCGCGTGGCGAAGGAGTTCTCGAAATGCGGCATGCCGTGGCGCAGCAAGGTGCGCGCGAAGGTGCCCAGCAGCCAGCGCGGCCGGATCATGCCGTCCCAGGCCAGGCGCAGGCTCGGCCGCAAGGGCATGGAAAAGCCGGTGCGGACGTTGTTCTCCCGGTTCGCCCACACGGGCAGGTCCACGGTCAGCACCAGGGTCTGGAAGCCGGCGGCCGCGACGCGCGCGATCAGGCCCTCGATGCGCGAGGCGTCGCCGGGCAGATAAGCCTGGAACCAGGTCGCGGGCGCCGCCTCGCGCACCTCCTCCATGCGGATCAGGGACGTGCCGCTCATGATGGCCGGCACGCCGGCGGCCTGCGCGGCCTGGGCCAGCACGATGTCGCCGCGATAGGCGGAGATCGCGCTGATGCCGACCGGCGCGATGCCGAAGGGCGAACGGTAATCCTGCCCGAACAGGGTCACGCCGGTGCTACGTCCGCTGACGTCGACCATCACCTGCGGGCGGAAGCGGTAATCGTCGTATTGCAGCCGGTTGTCGCGATAGGAGCGGTTGGTCTCCGCCGCGCCCACGATATAGCCGAACAAGGGGCGCGGCAGATGGCGCCGCGCCGCCGCCTCGAAATCGTCCAGGCACAGCAGCGGACGCAGGCGGCGCGGGAGGGAGGTCAGCGGCGCATAGGCGGCGCGGGCGGGCGTGGGCGTGGGCGTGGAGGTGGACATGGCGGGCGAGGGATCGAGGGCGAATGACGGTAGGCGGGTAGGCGATGGCGCGCGGGTGACGGCAAGGATGGCGTAAAAACACGGCGCGCCACAGCGTAGCGCTACCCATTAAACGAAAAAAGTGAATAATTTAAAACCTGTTGATTCGCTTTTATCGAAAATGGCCGCGTTCCATCCGGCGCTCCGACACCCATGACGCTCAAACAACTGGAAGCCTTCTATTGGGCCGCTACCTGCGCCAGCTTCGCCATTGCCGCCGAGCGCCTGCATCTTTCGGTCTCGTCGCTATCCAAGCGCATCAGCGAACTGGAGGCGGTCCTGGGCCAGCCGCTGTTCGACCGGCGTTCCCAGCGCGCTCGCCTGACGCCGGCGGGCGAGAAACTGCTGCCGCGCGCCCAGGCCTTGCTGCAACAGGCCCAGGACCTGCGCGCATCGATGGCGCAACCGGCGGAAATCGAGGGCGTGTGCCGTTTCGGCGTGGGCGAGCTGACGGCGCTGACCTGGCTGCCGAAACTGGTGGCGGCCGCCCGCAAACGCTACCCGCGCCTGCGCATGGAACCCTATGTCGACGTCGGCGGGGAATTGCGGCGGCGCGTGCGGAACGGATCGTTGGACTTCGCCATCGTCGCGGGCAATCCGAGCGCCCCGTCGATCCGCCCGTTGGGCGAGGCCCGCTATACCTGGTGCGCGGCGCCGGCGTTGGTGGGGGATACGCCGCGCATCACGCCCGAACTGCTGCGGCGCCATCCGCTGGTCACCCTGCCCCAGGAGGCCGGGACGACCCGCATCCTGGACGACTGGCTGGGCGCCAGCGGCATGGCCGCGGCGCAGCCCCTGACCTGCAATAGCTGGGGCGCGGTGGCGGGCCTGCTTCTGGAAGGCATGGGCATCGGCTTCCTGCCGGTAAGCTGGGCCACGGCGCTGGCGCAGCGGGACGCCCTGCGCATCCTGCGCGCGCGGCCCGCGTTGGCGGCCTTGCCTTACGCCTTCAGCCACCGCGACGACGATACCCGGCCGCTGATCGACGCCATGTATGCCCTGGCGCGGCGGACGGTGGATTTCGGCATGGCGGTGCGGCTATTGTGAAGGCAGGCCGGTCAGGCCATGTCCCTGGCCGCGCGGGCTTGGCTCTGGCCTTGGTTCTGGCCTGAGCTCTGGCCTTGGTTCTTCTGGAAGGACGCCTGGACGTCGGGCGCCCGGGCCTGCGCGTCGCCCACCTGCGCATCGGGCCCGATGACATGGATCGTCTCCGGAACCTCGGCGGCCTGGGCGGCAGCGGCGGCAGAGGCGTCATTCCCGCCGGACCTGAACAGGTTATACAGGGACCGGGGCAGGTCCGCGCCGTACATCGTCTTGTTGTCGTTGCCGAGATTGGCCTGGTCCAGGATCGCGTGGACGGTCGAATCGATGTCCATGAAACCGCGCTCCCGGCCGTCCAGCGGCCGGGTGTCCATGAAGAAGCCGCGGGTCGCGGCGTAAAGAGGCTGATGGCTGGCTATGCTGGTCATGATGAAACTCTCCAGGGAAAGGCACTGCGGGAAACATGCGCTGGCCGGCAAGCGGCGGCACGCATGCGAATCGACGACGATCCCCTGGGTTCGCGCCGGCGGCGCTTCGGTTCCCTGCGCCGCCATGCGGCTGTCAACCGGCGGCGCTTAAACTGGATGCGCCAATCTCCGGATGCACGCGCCATGCGGCATCCACCTCGACAGCAAGGGAGTCCTTTCATGAACATCGCCTTTCTCGGCCTCGGCACCATGGGTATGCCGATGGCCGCCAACCTGATCAAAGCGGGCTACGCCGTGCACGCCTGGAACCGCTCGCCGGCGCCGGCGGAGAAGATCGCCGCGCTGGGCGGCACGGCCGCGGCCGATCCGCGCGCGGCGGCCGACGGCGCCGACGTGCTGATTTCCATCCTGGCCGACGACGCGGCCACCCGCGCCGTCGTGCTCGACGGCCAGGCCCTGGCCGCGCTCAAGCCGGGCGCCGTCCACGTGAACATGGGCACGATATCGGTCGCGCTAGCCGCCGAGCTGGCCGAACTGCACCGCGCGCGCGGCGTCGAATACGTGGCGGCGCCGGTCCTCGGGCGCGTCAACGTCGCCGAGGCCGGCAAGCTGAATATTCTCGCGGCGGGCGACGCCAAGGCGCTGGCAACCGTGCAGCCGCTGTTCGACGTCCTCGGCCAGAAGACCTGGTTCTTCGGTTCGCGGCCGGAGCAGGCCAACGCCGTCAAGCTGGCGGTGAACTTCATGCTCGCCAGCGCCATCGGCACCCTGGGCGAGGCGGTCGCGCTGACGCAGGGCCACGACGTCGACAAGGCCGGTTTCGTGGAGATGGTCACCTCGACGGTCTTCGCCGCGCCGGCCTACCAGGGTTACGGCGCCAGCATCGCCCAGTCCAAATTCGAGCCGGCCGGCTTCAAGCTGGCGCTGGGCCTGAAGGACGTGCGGCTCGCGCTGGAGGCCGGCGAAAAGGCCCGCGTTCCCATGCCGATGGCCAGCGCCTTGCGCGACGCGCACATCGAAAGCATGGCGCATGGCGAAGGCCATCTCGACTGGGCGGCGCTGGCCCTCACCGCGGCGCGGCGGGCCGGCCAGATCTGACGCCACGCCGGGCAGCGTCACGCCGGCATGATCCCGGCCGGCGCCCTACCCTTTCGCCCGCAGCGCCGAAATCGTCGTTCTCGGCGAGATCGCATCCTGGCTCACGCGCAGTTCGATCAGGGCGGGACGGCCGGCGTTGCGGGCGCGTTCGAATGCCGCGGCGAATTCCCCGGTGTGCAGGACGCGCTCGCCGGCCACGCCGTAGGCCTGCGCCAGCGTGACGAAATCGGGATTGTGCAGGTCGGTGGCGCAGACGCGGGCGGGATAGTGGCGTTCCTGGTGCATGCGTATGCTGCCGTACATCGCGTTATTGACGACGATGAAGATGACGTTCAAGCCATACTGCACCGCCGTCGCCATCTCCTGGCCATTCATCAGGAAGCAGCCGTCGCCCGCGAAGCAGACCACCGTGCGCGCCGGGTCCTGCAGCTTGGCGGCGATGGCCGCGGGCACGCCGTAGCCCATGGTGCCGCTGGTCGGCGCCAACTGCGTGCGGATGCCGCGATACTGGTAGAAGCGCTGCACCCACAAGGTGTAGTTGCCCGCGCCGTTGGTAATGACCGAATCGGCCGGCAGGACGTCGCGCAAATGCCTGACGATGGCGCCGAGGTCCACGTCGCCCGGCATGGGCGTCGGTTCGAGATTGCGCAGGTAGTCCTCGCGGGCCTGCCTGCGCCATTCGCCCCACGGACGTTCCGCCGGCGCCGGCAGGCGCGCCAACTGTGCCGTGAAGGCGGCGACGCTCGCATTGACGCCCTGGTCCGCCTGGTACACGCGGCCCAGTTCCTCGGGGTCCGCATGCACGTGGACCAGGCGCTGGCGCGGCCGCGGCACCTCCAGCAGCGCATAGCCGTTGGTGGTGGTCTCTCCCATGCGCGGGCCGACGGCCAGAATCAGGTCGGCGTCGACGATGCGCTGCGCCAGCCGGGGATCCATGCCCAGGCCGGCCTCGCCCACGTAGCAGTCGTGCCGGTTGTCCAGCAGATCCTGGCGGCGGAAGGCGCAGGCCACCGGCACGTCATGGGCCGAGGCGAAGGCGCCGACGTCGCGGCTGGCCTCGCGCGTCCAGCCGCCGCCGCCCAGCAGCATCAAGGGCCGCTCGCTGCGCGCCAGCATTTCCGCGATCTCCGCCATCGCCTCCGGCGTCGGCCCCGCCTGCGCCAGGCGGTAGGCCGGCGCGTCGGCCACCACGGCCTCCTCGGCCAGCATGTCCTCCGGCAAGGCCAGCACGACAGGCCCGGGCCGCCCCGACATGGCGACGTGGAAAGCCCGGCTGATGAATTCGGGAATGCGCCGCGGGTCGTCTATCTGGTCCACCCATTTGGCGATGTGGCCGAACATGTGCCGGTAGTCGATCTCCTGCCAGGCTTCGCGTCCGAAACAGTCGCGCGCCACCTGTCCGACGAAGACGATGAGCGGCGTGGAATCCTGGCGCGCCGTGTGGATGCCGATGCTGGCATTGGTGGCGCCCGGGCCGCGCGTGACGAAGCAGATGCCGGGACGGCCGGTCAGCTTGCCATGCGCCTCCGCCATGTGCGCCGCGCCGCCCTCCTGCCGGCAGACGATCAGCCGCATGGCCTCGCGGGCGTCGTAGAACGCGTCGATCGCCGCCAGGAAGCTTTCCCCCGGCACGCAAAAAGCCGTATCCACGCCGTGGATGCGCAGCGCGTCGACCAGTATCTGGCCGCCTGTGCGGGAAGGCGCTTCGGTTGCGGTTCGATTCATGGCATCTCCTCGATTTCGGTTTTCCGGCAATGCGCCGCCGGCTCGCCGCCGCGGCAAAGGTACTGCGGCCCCAGGCCGCGGACGTCGGGGCAACCCAGCAGGGCCAGGTCCACGTCGATTTCGCGGGCCAGCAAGGACAGCGCGTGCGCCACGCCCTCGGTCCCGCCCGCGGCCAGGCCGTACATGGCCGGACGGCCGATGAAGGCCGCCCGCGCGCCCAGCGCCAGTGCCTTGAGCACGTCGGTGCCCCGGCGCACGCCGCCGTCCAGCAATACGGTCAGGCCCGGCACGGCCGCGGCGATCGCGGGCAGCGCATCCAGGGCCGCCACCGCGCCGTCGAGCTGGCGGCCACCATGGTTGGAGACGAAGACGCCGTCCAGCCCCAGCGCATGGGCCCGCACCGCGTCCTCGGCCCGCAGCACGCCCTTGACCAGCAGGCGGCCGTGCCAGCGCTCCCGTATCCAGGCGATTTCGTCCCAGGTCATGGCCGCGCGTCCCGCCCGGTGATCGCCCTTCGCCGCCGTGACGATGGGGCCGCCCCGCTCGGCGGTGAAATTCTCGAAATGCGGCATGCCGCGCCGCAGCAGCGTCCGCAGGCAGGTCCCCGCCAGCCAGCGCGGGTGGCTCAAGCCGCCCCAGACCAGCCGCGGCGACAGCCGCAACGGAATGCTGAAGCCGTTGCGCAGCTCGTTCTCCCGCGCCGAGGCGATGGGCACGTCCACCGTCACCACCAGGACCTGGACGCCGGCCGCCGCCACCCGGCGCAGCAGCGGCGCGACCACCTCCGTCCGCGCGGGCAGATAGCCCTGGTACCACATCTCCGGATAGACCTCGGCCACCCGTTCGAGCGGCGTCGTCGACGCGGCGCTCAGCACGAAGGGCACGTTGGCGGCCCGCGCGGCGCGCGCCAGGGCGAGATCGCCTTCATAGCCGCAGAGCCCCGCCACGCCCATCGGGCTGATGCCCAGCGGCGAGGCGTATTCGCGGCCGAACAGCGTCACCGCCTGCCGCCGCTGCGCGACGTTGACCAGCGGCCGCGGCAGGAAGCGCCAGCCGGCGTAGGCCGCGCGGTTGGCGCGCACGGAAGCCTGGTCCTCGCTGCCGCCGTGCACATAGCCGTAGATGCCCGGCGGCAGGCGCCGCCGGGCGGCGCGTTGCAGGTCGGCGATGGAAAGCGCCCGCGTCATGTCCATGTCAGCGGTCCGCCCCGGCCTGCGGTTCGTCCAGGCGCCCCAGCGTCTCCGGCACGATGAGCGCGCCGATGACGAACAGCACGCTGATCGCCCCGGCGAAGATCGACAGCGTCGACGGCAGGTCGGCCGGCGTGGCCGCCGCCAGCGACACGAAGGTGGGCATCATGCCGCCGATGGCGAAGCCGATGTTCCAGGACAGGCCCGTGCCCGTCGCGCGGATCGCGGTGGGGAAGCGTTCGTTGAGGAAGATCAGGATGGGGGCGAAGCTGGCGCATCCCAGCGAGGCCAGCAGCACGGCGTGGATGCCGATCTGCATCGGCGTCTGGGCCTGCTGCAGGCTCATGTACAGGAAGGG
The DNA here is from genome assembly GCF_002261225.1 of Bordetella genomosp. 10. Lineage (NCBI taxonomy): Bacteria > Pseudomonadati > Pseudomonadota > Betaproteobacteria > Burkholderiales > Alcaligenaceae > Bordetella > Bordetella genomosp. 10. The sequence goes on along the minus strand of NZ_NEVM01000001.1, from coordinate 1,778,325 downwards.
CAGGCCGAAGATCTGCACGATGCCCACCAGCAGGAAGGTGCGCTTGCGGCCGATGAAGGTGCTCAAGTGGCCGACCGCCAGCGCCACCACGATCACCGCGACCGAGCACGCCATGAGGATGTCCGCCGCGACGCCGCTGGGCGCCTGGTTGACCACCTTCAGGAAGGTGGGGAGATAGCCCGAGGTCAGGTAGTACCCGCTACCGCCGCCGATGGTCAGCAACAGGTTGACCAGCAGCACCGAACGGTACTCGCCGGCGAACAGGGTGCGCAGCGGCGAACGCGATTCCGTCACCGTCCGGTCGCGGCGCGCCTGCTCGGCCCGCGCCGCCTTCTCGGCGGCGACCTTCTTCCACAAGGGCGATTCCTCCAGCCGGTTGAAAATGAACAAGCCCAGCACTGAACTGATCAGGCCGGTGAAGAACATGCAGCGCCAGCCCCAGACATCGAAGCGCTCGCCCGGGAACAGGTCCGACATGGCCATGTACACCAGCGAGGCCAGCAGCGCGCCGATGCCCGCGCCGCCGCCGCCCACCAGGCCGGACACGGCGCCCCGGTAGCGCGGGGACACGGACTCCGTGCCGATGGTGTGCGTCGACGCCACCACGCCGCCGACGAAGATGCCCTGGACCAGGCGCAGGAGGATGAACAGCGCCGGCGCCAGCAGGCCGACCTGGCCCACCGTCGGCAACAGCCCGAAAGCCGCGGTCGAAATGCCCACCCCCACCACCGCCAGGATCATCGCGCCCTTGCGGCCCTTGCGGTCGGCGTAGGAGCCGAACAAGGCCGAACCCAGCGGCCGCATCAGCAGCGTGACGGCGAACGAGGCATAGACGGCCGCCAGCGACAGCATCGCGTGCTGCGAGGGGAAAAACAGCCGCCCGACCACCGGCGCCACGTACAAGAGCACGAACAGATCGAACAGATCCAGCGCCCATCCCAGGCAAGAGGCGACGACCGCCCCCGCCACCTGACGGCTCTCCGCCCTCCCGGGCGCCGCCGCCTGTTGCATATTCATCGACATGTTGTCCACTCCCTCAGGTAGGTTTGCTCCGCGCTGCGCTGGAGCATCACGCACTGCCGCCGTTCACCCCATGGCGTCGGCGATCTTCTCGGCGATCATGATCGTCGGAATATTGGTATTGGCCGACGGCAGGCGCGGCATCAGCGAGGCGTCCACGACCCGCAGCCCGCGCGCGCCGCGCACCCGGCCCTGGCTGTCGGTCACGGCGCGGGGATCCCCCGCCGCGCCCATGCGGCAGGTGCCGCTGGCATGCCAGACGCCGAACACCTGCCGGCGGATGAAAGCCGCCAGTTCGGTCTCGTCGGCCAGCAGCGCCGACATGCGGCGGCCGCCGTTGAAGAAGCGGCCGATCAGGGCCCGCCGCAGCGGCGCCGGCGCATCCAGCGCCGCGCCCAGCATGCGCGTCAGCCGCGCATTGCCGGGCGTATAGCGGCTCAATGCCTTGACGCGCGGCGAGAATGCCGCCGGGAAGAAATCCCGCTCGTCGTCCCCCAGGCCGCTGTCGCGCACCACCCGCGCCAGCACGCACACGCCTTGCGCCAACCGCGCCAGGTCGCGCGGGTCGTCCAGCAGGTTCAGGTCGACCTGGGGCGGCGCCAGCGGATCGGGCGAGGCCAGGGCGACGCGGCCGCGCGAATACGGCCGGTTGCACCACAGGAAGAACAGGCCCAGCCGGCTGCCCAGCGCATGCCAGGCGGCGCGCGTGGCGCTGGACAGGTACAGGTCGGCGTCGTCGCAATCGGCCACGCCCGAACTGAAGCGCGCCGCGGTCATGCTGGCGCGGCGGCGCTCCAGCGGCACGCGCCAGCGCGGCGCCAGGTAGTGGCAGAAGGTCAGCGAGGGATGGTCCTGCAGTTCGCGCCCCACCCCGGGCAGATGCAAAGTGCTGGCAATGCCGAAGCGGGCCAATTCGGCCGCGTCGCCGATCCCCGCGTGCATCAGCAGCAGCGGCGACTGCAACGCGCCGGCGCAGACCAGCACCTCGCGCGCGGCATGCAGTTCGAAAACCTGGCCGGCGCCGTCCACCGCGGACACGCCCCGCGCCGCGGTCCCGTCCATCGACAGCCGCTGGACGCGCGTATTCGCGTAGATGTCCAGATTCGGCCGCCGGCGCGTGGCGGCATCCAGGTACCCCGCCGCCGCGGACACCCGGCGGTCGTTCTCGTTGGAGAAGGCGGCGGGGAAATAACCGTCGCCGAACTCCGCGTTCTGGTCCGCCAGGGCCGCCAGGCCTTGCGCGCGCAGGCCGGCGGCGAAGGCGGTGCAGAAAGGCGGCCATTGCGCCGGCGCGATGCGGCGGATGGCGATGGGGCCGCCGGCGCCGTGCAGCGGATGCCCGGGATAATCGAGATCGCGCTCCAGCTTGCGGAAATAGGGCAGCACGTCGTCCCATGCCCAACCCTCCGCCCCATCCGCGGCCCAACCGTCGTAGTCGCGCGGCAAGCCGCGGTTCGCCGACTGGACGTTGATGCTGGAGCCGCCCCCCATGACCCGGCCCTGCTCGTAGACGCGGCGCGCCGAATCGCGCGTGGCCGCTGCGGTCAGCCGCGGCCAGATCCAGCGTTCGCCGCAGAATACCGGCATGGGATAGCTGTCGAGTATCTCCGCCGGCTCGGCGCCGGGCGGCGTATCCTCGCCGGCCTCGACCAGCGCGACCCGGCAGTCCGGGCGCGCGGACAGCCGGTGGGCCAGCACGCAGCCCGCCGAACCGCCGCCGACGATGACGTAATCGTAGGAACGCGCCGCTGCGCCGCTCATCGCGCGCCGGCCTCAGCGTCCACGGAATACCGGGGCGCGCTTGCCATGGAAAGCCTCCACCCCTTCGCGGAAATCGTCGGAGCTGCGCAGGCGGCTGTAGCAATGGCCCTCCAGCTCGATCGAGGCCGACAGGGAGGCATCTTCCGTGTCGTTCAGCAGCTTCTTGGCGGTGCGCTGGGCGATGGGCGAGAAGCCCACCAATTCGGCCACCAGCTTGTCGGTGGCGCTCTCCAGTTCCGCGTCCGGCACCACTTCCGTGGCGACGCCCCAGTCGTAGGCTTGCTTGCCGCTGATGCGGCGCGAGCGCATGACCACGTCCTTGGTGCGCGTTATGCCCACCATTTTCTGCAAGCGCGCCGAACCGCCGGAACCGGGGATCTGGCCCAGCTTCTGTTCCGGCAAGGCGTATTGCGTGGTCTCGCTGGCGATGCGGAAGTCGCAGGCCAGGGAAATCTCGAAACCCACGCCGAAGGTATAGCCCCGGTTGGCGACGACCACCGGCTTGGCGCAGCGGGCCGGCGCCGCCACGTTCCAGGCGAGCTTGGATACGTGCTCGGGAGAAGCCTCCAGGAAGCCCTTGATGTCGCCCCCGCTGGAAAAATGTTCGCCCTCGGCGCGCAGCACGATCACCCGCACGCGCTCGTCTTCGTCCAGGGCCTCGAACACCAGGCGCAACTGGTCGCGCTCCGGCATGGAGATGATATTGAAAGGCGGGCGCGCCAGGATGATGTCGGCACGCTGTTTTTCCGCGTCGACCTCGACACGGAAGCCGTCGAGGTTTTCCAGCAGGTGTTGGGCGGGATGGCGCAAGGTAGTCACGTTTCAGCTCCTCGGTTCAAGTCTCGGGCGCGGCTTGCGGTTTGCGCAAGCCTTGCCAACGTTCCAGCAAATGTTCGTGATGGATGCCGAACAGGTCGAGGACCCGTCCGACGGTATGGTTGACCATGTCGTCGAGCGAGGACGGCAGGTTGTAGAACGCCGGGACCGGCGGAAAGACGATGCCGCCCATCTCGGTCACGCTGGTCATATTGCGCAGGTGCGCGAGATTCAAGGGCGTCTCGCGCGCCAGCAGCACGACGCGCCGGCGCTCCTTGAGCGCCACGTCCGCGGCCCGGCTGACCAGATTGTCGGCCATGCCCAGCGCCACGGCCGCCAGCGTCTTCATCGAGCACGGCGCGATCACCATGCCCTCGGTCTGGAAAGAGCCGCTGGAGATCGCCGCGCCGATGTCCTTGACGTTGTGCACCACGTCGGCCAGTGCCTCGATGTCGGCCCGCTTCATGGCAAGCTCCTGGGCCGCCGTCAGCGCGCCCGATGCCGAGAGCACCAGGTGGCTCTCCCAATCGGGATGGCGGCGCAGCTCCCGCAGGATGCGCACGCCGTAGATCGACCCGCTGGCGCCGGTGATCCCCACGATCAGGCGTTTGCGGCCGGCCGCGCTCATGATCCTTCCACCGCCGTGAAATCCACCTGGCGGCCGGCGTCGATCCAGGCGCCCAGGTCCACGCGATCCTCGCCGGGCACGCGCACCTTGGTGAAGGTGTGTTCGTGGTACGTGACCGGCCGCGTCGCGTCCAGCCCCATCTTGGCGCTGATCCCCTGTTCGTGCGCGGGCGCGACCTCGCCGGACTGCGCGCCGCCCAGCGTCGTGGACGGGTCCAGCGCCGAGCCCTGGGCCCCGCTGATCACCACCAGGTCCCGGTCGGCCTGGAAGCGCGTCGCCACGGCCCATTCCACCTGCTGCGCATCGTGGACTTCCACGTCGTCGTCGACCACGATGACCTGCTTGATGTCGTAATGCGCGCCGAAGGCGCACAGGATCACATTCTTCGGCTGCCCCTCATGCGTCTTGCGCAGCTTGACGTACAGGTGATAGCGGCCCACGCCGCCGATGGAGAGATGCACGTCGAGCACATTGGGAAAGCTGCGCTGCAGGTGCGCCAGCAAGGTCGCCTCGCGGGGGATGGACCCGAGCAGCAGATGCTCCATCTCGGCGGGGACGATGGTATGGAAGATCGGCGAGCGGCGGTGCGTGATCGCATCGACGGCGATGACCTCGCGCTGTTCGCGCGCGCTGTAGTACTTCGGGAATTCGCCGAACGGCCCTTCGGCCACGCGTTCGCCGTGCAGGATGCGGCCCTCGATCACGATCTCGGCGTCGGCCGGCACGCAGACGCCGTTCGTCAGGCAACGCGCCACGCGCAGGGGACTGCCGTGCAGCGCGCCGGCGACTTCCAGCTCGTCGCTGTCGATGGGCGTGATCGCCTGCGAGGCCAGCAAGGTGAGCGGGTCGGCGCCGATCACCACGGCCACCGGCAGGTCCTCTCCGCGCTTCTCCGCCTCCTTGTAGAAGGCGAGCAGATGGCGCGGCAGCATCAGGATGGCCATGCGGTCCCCGGCGTGCACTTGGATGCGGTTGATGGAAACGTTCTGCACGCCGGTGACGGGATTGCGCGCGATCACCATGCCCGCGGTGATGTAGGGACCGTTGTCGTGTTCGCTATGGGTGGGAATGGGCAGGATGGCGCGCACGTCGGGATCGCGGTGCACGACCTGCTGGCATGGGGCATCGGCCTGGGGCACCTCCGTGGACGGGACGGGCGCGACTGCGGCGTCGCGAAACGCCGCCAGCAGTTCCGACTCCGCCACGCCCATGGCTTCCGCGATCCAGGCGCGGCGCGACATGAAGCCGGACACCACCGGCACGGCATGGCCGCCGGGCGCGGGGAAATAGGCGGCCTGCCTGCCGTCCAGGCGCTTGGCGATGGCCGCCACTTCGTGCTCCAGCGCCGCGCCCGGCTTGATCACGGCCAGGCGGTCCGTCGCGGCCAGGTGGTTGAGCCAGCCGCGCAGATCGGTGTAAGGCGCCTTGCGGGATTCCAGTTGCGTCATATTCAGCTCGACGTATGGGGGGTTACAGGGAATGGTCGCCGGCCGACGTGTCCGGCTCGTACTCGCCGGCCGACAGCTTGCGGCGCAAGACCTTGCCGACGGGGGACTTGGGGATGTCGTTGACGAACACGTACTCGCGCGGGCGCTTGAAATTCGGCAGGTCCGAACCGCGGCAATAGTTGTCCAGCTCGGCCGCGTCGACGGGCGCCTTGCGCTTGACGAAGGCGACGACGCGCTGCCCCCAGCGTTCGTCCGGCATCCCCGCCACGGTCACCTCGTCCACCGCCGGATGCAGCGACAGCACGGACTCGATATCCACGGGGGAAATGTTCTCGCCGCCGCTGATGATCATGTCGTCCACGCGGCCCGTGACGAACAGGTCACCGTCCTCGTCCACGTAGCCGGTGTCGCCGGTGCGATACCAGCCATTGCGTATCGACTTGGCATCGGCGTCCGGCCGTTTCCAGTAGCCTTCGAAGGCTTCGTCGCCCGCCAGGTCCGCCACGATCTCGCCTTCCTGCCCGCGCGGGGCCAGCGCGGCGGGCGCGCCGGGATCTTCCGCGCCCAGCAGCACCACCCGCAGCCGCGTGTTCAGGCCGGCCTTGCCCGCGCTGCCCGGCTTGCGGATGGCGTCGGCGTCGATGGCCACCGTATAGATCTCCGACGATCCGTAGTGGTTGACGAAAAGGCTGGGCTTGAACACCTGGTCCAGCCGCTTGAGCAAGGCGTCGTGCATCGGCGCGCCGGCGAAACCGAGCTTGGTCACCGAGGAAACGTCGCCGCCCAGCCGCTCCCGGCAGGCCAGCATGTCGTGGTAGAGCGTGGGCACCAGGTAAAGGCAGGTGAGCCGATGGCGCGCGATCGCGTCCAGGGCGCCGGCGGCATCGAATCTGGGCATGCAGACGAACAGCCCGTCGATCAGCGCCATGGCCAATAGCGAACGCACGCCCATGGTGTGATAGAGCGGCATCACGCCCAGCGTGCGCTCGCCACGGCCGTAGAGATTCTGCGCCACGTGCGCCAGGGCGGCGGCGCGCTCATGGCGATGGCGGCGCGGCACGCCCTTGGGCTTGCCGGTGGTGCCCGAGGTATAGAGCATCAGCGAGTAGTCGTCGGCCCGCGCCACGGGCGCCAGGTCCGCGCCACGGTGCGCCGCCAGCAAGGCGTCGAAATGCAGCGCGCCCTGCGCCTCGCCCACCGCCACCGCCGGCACGCCGCACTGGGCCGCGGCGCCCACCACCGCCTCGGCGCTGGCCGGCTCGAAGAACACCGCGCGCGCTTCCGCGTTCTCGATGCAATAGACCACTTCCTCCGGCTTGGCGCGCCAGTTCAGGGGCGTCATCACCAGGCCGAGGAATTGGCAGGCCCAGTGCAGCGTCGCCATTTCATAGCGGTTCTGCAAGACGGCGAGCACGCGCTCGCCCTTGCGCAATCCCATCTCCGCCAGCGCGCCGCCCAGCGCGGCGATGTCGGCATGCCAGTCGGCATAGCCGCGCGACCGCTCGCCGTCCACGATGGCGGGCGCGCCGGGGCTGCGCTCGACGCTTTGCAAGAAAGTCTTTCCCAGGTCCAGCATGCTTACCCCGCTCCTCGTAACGCCGCCCGCCGTTCGGCCGCGGTTTCCAGCACGGCCTTGACGATATTGGTATAGCCCGTGCACCGGCACAGATGCCCGGACAACATGTCGCGCACTTCCTGTTCGCTCGGGTCGGGATTGCGTCCCAGATAGTCCTGGCAGGACATCAGGATCCCGGCCGTACAGAACCCGCACTGCAAGGCGTGGTTGCGCCGGAACGCGCGTTGCAGATCGTTCAGTTCGCCCTCGCGGCCGGCCAGGCCTTCCACCGTGTCGACGTTGCGCCCGTCCACCTGGACGGCCAGCGTCATGCAGGCGCGGCCGGCGACGCCGTCGATCAGGACCGTGCAGGCGCCGCAGACGCCGTGTTCGCAGCCGACGTGCGTGCCGGTCGCGCCCAGGCCGTGCCTCAGGTGATCGGACAGCAAGGTGCGCGGCTCGCACGCCGCGCGGCGCGGTTCGCCGTTGAGGATGAAGGACACCGTATGGGCCTCGTCGCGTTTCAGCCGTTTCATGCGTGCTCCCCGTTCCCCTGCTCTCCGTTCCCCCGCGCGCCGGCGCCCATGACCTTGCGCAGCGCGCGGGCGCCCAGCGTGCGCACCAGGTGCCGGCGAAACACCGCCGTGGCGTGCGCGTCGTCCTGCGCATCGAGCTGCCAAGCGAGATCGTTCAATGCCGTCTCCAGGTCCGCCGCCGGCAGGCGCGGCCAGCGCCGCACCGTGGGACGATCGGCCACGCCGCCGACCGCCAGCGTCACCTGCTTGTCGTCCGCCACGGCCGCGACGGACGCCAGGGCGAAATCGCCGTGCCGGGACGAGAACTCGTCGAAGGCGTAGCGCGCGCCCGGCGCCGCCAGGGGATAGCGCACGGCCGCCACCAGTTCGTCCGGGGCGCGCGCCGTCATCAACATGCCCTGGAAGAAATCCTCCGCCGGCACGGTCCGCTGCTTGCGGCGCGTGCGCAGCACCACCTCCCCGCCGAGCGCCGCGAGCGCCAGCGGCAGTTCCGCGCTGGGATCCGCGTGCGCCACCGATCCGCATACGGTTCCGCGATTGCGGATCTGGAAATGCGAGATGAAGGGAATCGCCTGCGCCAGCATGGGCACTTCGGCCGCCAGGTCCGGCCGCCACTCGACCTTGGCCTGCGTCGCCGCGGCGCCGATGGTCATCCAGCCCTGCCCGACCGTCACGTAGTCGAGGTCGGCCGTGCGCGAGATATCGATCAGCGCCGTGGGCTGGGCCAGGCGCATGTTCAGCACGGCCATGAGGGACTGGCCGCCGGCCAGGATGCGGCCGTCGGCGCCCAGTTCGGCCAGGGCGTCCAGCGCATCCTGGGCCGACTCCGCGCGGATGTAGTCGAAAGCCTGGGGTTTCACGACTTGCGCCTCCAGCGGCCCAGCAGGCGCCGCCACCACGAACCGGCCGCCGCGCCGCCGCCCGCCTGGCGTCCCAGTTGGTCGAACAACTGGCGCAGCACGATGCGGGCTGCGCCTTCGAGCATGCGTCCGCCCACCGCCGCCACCTTGCCGGACACCTCGGCCTCGTAGTCGTAGGTGAGCAAGGTGCCGCCGTCCTGCGGCGCCAGCGTCACCAGGCCGCTGCCCTTGGCGGTGCCGACGCTGGAGATCCCGGTGCCGGACAGGCGCAGGCTGCGCGGCGGATCCAGGTCGGACAGCGCCACCTCGGCGGCGTAGCGCGCCTTGATCATGCCCACGCCCACGGTGACGTCGGCCCGGTAGCGGTTCTCGCCGGCGGGGGTCAAGGCATTGCAGCCCGGGATCACCTTGGCCAGCGCGACGGGATCCATCAGCACCGCGAACACGGCCTCGGGCGCGGCGGCCAGCCTGACCTCGCCGCGCGCGGACAGCGACTTGCCCGCCTTGCCCGCGGCCGGCGCCGGCCTGCCCGCGCCGGCCGAGGGCGGCGGGTCTTCCATCCCGATCAGGCTCATCACCCGGGCGGGCGTCAGCGGCAGCGTCACGTCGTCCACGCCCAGGGCGTCCGCCACCGCGTTCGCCACGCAAACGGGCGTGCTCATGTTGTTGCCCTCGCCCAGGCCCTTGGCGCCCAGCGGCGTGAACGGACTGGGCGTCTCCATGTGCAGGATGACGGGCTCCGGCACCTCGCAGGTGGTCGGCACCAGGTAGTCGGCGAAAGTGCCGGACTGGAAGCTGCCGTCCTGGCCATAACGGAATTCCTCCATCAGGGCCGCGCCCAGGCCCTGCGCGAAGGCGCCGCGGATCTGGCCGTCGGCCAGCGCCGGGTTGAGTATCCGGCCCGCGTCGTGCGTGGTGACGTAGCGGTCGATGCGCACCCGCCCCGTGGCGGGGTCGACCTCCACCGCGCACACGTCGAAGGCGAAGCCATAGGCGGCCGACGTATTCACGCGGTCCTCGTCGTCGGGCGCGCTGAGCTGCGGCGGCGTCCAGAACACGGTTTCGCGCAGGCCGGGCTCGACGCCGGGCGGCAGCAGCGCGGGCGCCCAATGGGGATTGGCCGCGATGCGCGCGAAGGGTTGCGCGGCGTCGGGCTCACCGCGCCGGCCTATCTTGCCCTCGCCGAAGACGATGTCGTCCACCGGGCAGCCGAACTGGTGCGCCGCGATGCCGGCCAGCTTGTCGCGCAGCTTCGTCGCCGCCAGGTGCACGGTGCCCGCCACCGCGCCGGCGAAGCGGCTGGAATAATTGCCCGCCGCCACGGACCAGCCGTCTTTCTGGGTGTCGAATTCGATATTGACCGAGACCACCGCCGGATCCACGCCGAAGACATCGGCGGCCACCTGCGCGCAAACCGTCTTGTGCCCCTGTCCCGCGGGCGCCGAGGCCACCACGACGTTGACGCCGCCCAGCGGATCCACCGATACGGTCGCCGACGCGATGGCGCCGTTCTTGGGCCCCGCCTTCTCGCGCGCCTCGCGCGGCAGGACGGTGGTGATGTAGCCCATGTTGGAAATCGAGGGCTCGACGATGGCGGCGTAGCCTATCCCGTACAGGCCGCCCCGGGCCCGTACTTCGTCGCGCCGCGCCAGCAGTTCCGCCAGGCCGCCGCGGGACCGCGCCAGGTCGAGCGCGCCCTGGTAGTTGCCGGAATCCAGCAGCGCGCCGGCCGTCGCCCGGTAGGGAAAGGCATCGGCCGCGATGAAGTTGCGCCGGTACAGTTCCAGCGGATCGATATCCAGCTCGCGCGCGATGCGCTGCATCAGGCGTTCCAGCGCGAAATACACCTGCGGACCGCCGAAGCCGCGCACCAGGCCCGCCGGCGTCTTGTTGGTCAGCACCACCCGGTTGCGCACCGCCAGATTGGGAATGTCGTAGGGACCGGTCAGGCAGCCATGCATGCGGTAGAAGGTCGCGGGCTCCGGCGCGCGCAGATAGCCGCCGCAATCGTCGTACTGGTCATAGGACAGCGCCGTGATCCGGCCGTCGGCCTGGACGGCGGCTTCGATACGGGAAAGACGGCCGGTCGCGGAGGTGGCCGCGGCCAGATGCTCCAGCCGGTCCTCCACCCATTTCACCGGCGCGCCGGCCTTGCGCGCGGCCAGGCACATCAGCACCGCGTACGGGAACACCGCCTGCTTGACGCCGAAGCTGCCGCCGGAATCCGGGAAGGTGCGATGGCGCAGCCGGTTGCCGGGCACCTTCAAGGCCAGCGCCATCACCGTATGCAGCGAAAACGGCCCCATGAAATTGGATTGCACGTCGTAGCCGTCCTGGGCCGACAGGTACTCGGCCACGACCACCGCGCACTCGATGGGCGTGCACGAGTTGCGCGGATAGCGGATGGTCAGGCCGATGCGATGCGGCGCGGCGGCGAAGGCCGCCTCCGGATCGCCGTAGCGGAACGAGCGGTCGCTGACCACGTTGCTGCCCACCTTCTCGTGCAGCACCGCCGCGCCCTCCGCGCAAGCGTCCTCCACCGTGACCACGGCCGCCAGCGGCTCGTAGGACACCTGCACCAGGTCGGCGCCGTCCTCGGCCAGGTAGCGGTTTTCCGCGACGACCACCGCGACGGGTTCGCCCACGTAGCGCACCTTGTCGACGGCCAGGGACCATTGCTCCATCGGCTGCTTGACCCCCACGACGAAGGGGCGCGACCAGGCGGCCAGGTCCGCGCCCACCAGCACGGCGCGCACGCCGGGCAGCGCCATCGCCTGGGCGACGTCGATGCCGGTCAGGCGCGCATGCGCATGCGGCGACCGGACGATGGCCGCGTGCAGCGTGCCGGGACGCAAGGCGGCGTCGTCGCCGTAGCGCCCGCGGCCGGTCAGGATAGCCTGGTCTTCCACGCGTTCCCGCCCCTGGCCGACGTGCGGCCGGGGCGGCGCGATGTCCGCCGCGGGAAGGTGGGGTCGATTGCCGGTGTCCATGTCGATGGCCGCTGCCGATGCGTGGGAATAAGCGCGTCCGGCTTATTCCGCCTGGATCCCGGCGTTGCGTATCACGGCGCCCCACTTCCTGATCTGGCCCTCGAAGAAGGCCTGGAAGTCCTGGACGGAGCCGCCCACGGGTTCGACGCCCTGGTCGGCGAACACTTTCTTCACGTCGGGCGATTGCAGGGCCTTGTTGAGCACCTCGTTCAATGCCGAGACGATGGCCGGCGGCGTGCCCGCCGGGGCGGCCAGCCCGTACCACACCGCCACGCTGAAGTCGGGATAGCCCTGTTCGGCCACCGTCGGCACGTCGGGCGCCAGCGCCGAGCGCTTCTCGCTGGTCACCCCCAGCGCGCGCATCTTCCCCGCCAGGATGTGAGGCAGGACGTTGGGACTGTTGTCGAACATGATGTCGACCTGGCCGCCGAGCAGGTCGGTCACCATCGGCGCGCTGCCCTTGTAGGGCACCTGGACCAGGGACACCTTGGCCTGCTGTTCGAAATAGATCATGGTCAGGTGATTGGACGTGCCCGTGCCGGCGGTCGCATAGTTCATCCTGCCGGGCCGCTCCTTGGCTTCCTTGACGAAGTCCGCCAGCGACTTGATCGGCGACGATGCCTTCACCACCAGGAAGTTGGGCGTCTGCGCGCCGACGATGATGGGCGCGAAATCCTTCGCGTCGTAGGGCAGCTTCTTGTAGAGAAACTGGTTGGCCACCAGCGGGAAGCCGACGATGGTCAGCGTATAGCCGTCCGGCGCGGCGCGCGCGCCCTGCTCCGTGCCCACGATGGTGCCCGCGCCCGGCTTGTTCTCCACGATGAAGGGCTGCTTGAAGGCTTCCTGCAGCTTCTTGGCGAACAGCCGCGCCATGGTGTCGTTGAAACCGCCCGGCGTGTACGGCACGATGATGCGGACGGCCTTGTCCGGATAGGCCGCCCGGGCCGCGCCGGCCGTCGTCAAGGCCACCACGCCCATCAGGGCGGCAAGGCCCGCGAGCCAGAACTTCTCCATGCGCTTCTTCATATCGCTTCGTCTCCTCGATTGCGGACCGTCGCCGCGGTCCTGTCTTGTGTCTGTCTTGTGTATTCGTGCGTGTTTGGGCGTGTTTGCGCGTATTTGCGCGCCCCGCGGCGCCCGCCGCGCCTACGTCGTGCGCGGGACCACGCCCGCTTCCTGGTAGATGTGCTTGATTTCCATGAAATCGATCAGGGCGTCGTAGCCGTGCAGGCGGCCGATGCCGCTGCGCCGGTAGCCGCCGGTCTCGGCCTCGGCGAACAGCTTGTTGTGGTCGTTCAGCCAGACCGTGCCGTTGCGCAAGGCGCGGGCGACGCGCATGCCGCGCGCGCCGTCGTGCGTCCACACGCTCGCCGACAGGCCGTAGTCGGTATGGTTGGCGCGCGCCACGGCTTCGGCTTCGTCCTCGAAGCGCTCCAGCACCAGCAGCGGGCCGAAGATTTCTTCCTGCACGAAGAAGGCGTGCGTATCGCGATGCGCGACCAGGGTCGGCGAGACGAAGCAGCCCGCGGCCAGCTCGCCGTCCAGCCGGCGCCCGGCCAGCACGACTTCGTCGGCCGCCTGTTGCGCGGCTTCTATCCGCGCCTGCACCGCCGCGGCCGCGGCGGGATCGATCAGCGGTCCGATCTGCGCGCCCGGCGCATTCCCCGGCGCCACGCGCAGGGCCGCCAGGGCGTCCCGCAAGGCCGTCTTCATTTCCTCGTAGCGCGATCCATGGACGAGAACGCGGCGCGCCGCCGTGCACTGCTGGCCCGAGATGATGGTGGCGGCCGCGGCCAGGCGCGGCGCGGCCCATTGCACGTCCACGTCGCCGAACACGAGGCAGCAGGATTTTCCGCCCAGCTCCAGGGACAGTTTCTTCATGGTGGGCGCGGCCGCCGCCATGATGCGCTGCCCCACCGCGTTGGAGCCGGTGAAGCTGATCACCTCCACGTCGGCCGACGCCACCAGGGCCTGCGCCGCCGCGCTGCCGCTTTCGGTCAGCAGGTTGACCGCGCCGGCCGGCACGTCCGCGTCCTCGACCAGGGGCGCCACCAGGGCGGCGCTCAACCCCGCCGTCTGCCAGGCCGACTTGATGACCGCCGTGCAGCCGGCGGCCAGCGCGGGCGCCAGGGCGCGGATCAGCAGCACGGCGGGCGCGTTCCAGGGAATGATGAGCCCGGCCACGCCGGCGGCTTCCCTCAGCAGCGTGGCGAACGCGCCCGGCTCGACTTCGAGGACGTGGCCGGGGATATGGCGGGTCAAGCCGGCGTAATAGCGGATCTCGGATATCGCGCCGGCGATCTCGCCGCGCGATTGAGCCAGCACCTTGCCGTTTTCGAGCGTCAACCGGTCGGCCAGTTGCGCGGCCCGCCGTTCGAGCCGGTCGGCCCAGCGCAACATGGCCATCTGGCGCACCCGCGGGCTCTGCGCCCAAGCCGTCTCGAAGAAGGCCCGGCGCGCGGCCGCGATGGCGGCCTCGGCGTCTTCCGCGCCGCTGTCGGCGTAGCGCCCCGCCAGTTCGCCGGTGGCGGGATCGCGCCGTTCGCCGACGCGGCCGCCGAGCGCGGGCGCCCACTGTCCCGCGATCGAATTCAAGGCAATATCGGCGGCGTTCATGCGGACCTGTCTCCTGGTCGACGGGCCTGCGGGCCCGCTCTTTTGATGTTCGCCAGTCTAGGGGAGGACGCCGCCAATATCACGCCAGTTAATCTTTAATTATCTGCTCCATCACATAAACTGATAATATCGACCGCGGATCCAGGCGCCTCCCCGGGGCTGGCCCTGGACGCGGGGCGCCTCCCGGCGCATCACGCCACGAGACCGGCAACACCCATGGAACTGCGACAGATCCAGTACTTCATATGCCTGTACGAGGAGGGCACCGTGACGCGCGCGGCGCGGCGGCTCAATATCGTGCAGCCCGCGCTGAGCATGCAGATGGCGCGCCTGGAGGAGGAAATCGGCCGCAAGCTGTTCGAGCGCAGCCAGCAGGGCATGCGGCCGACGGCGGCGGCGCGGCAGATGTACCGCACCTTCCTGCCCATCATGCGCGACTTCACGCACGCCCGCGACCAGCTCCTGCGCACCGATGGCGAACTCAAGGGCCACGTCAACGTCGGCATGATCGCGTCCATCGCCCAAGGGGTGCTGTCGGACGCCATCGAGGAGTTCGCCGCCCAGCACGCCAAGGTCACCATCACGGTCACTGATGGGTACAGCGCCACCCTGGGAGACCTGGTCGCCGGCGGCCAGCTCGACGCCGCCTTCATCAACAAGCCGCGCCGTCCCCTGTCCCTGGCGGTCGAGCATATCGTCGACGAGGACCTGGTGCTGGTGACCGGCAGCGCGCACGGGCACGAGCTGGGCCAGACCGTGCCCCTGCGCGAGGCCGCCATGCTCGACCTGGCGCTGCCGACGCGCCGGCACGGCCTGCGCGGCATCCTCGAAAGCTTCGCGCAGGCCGAGGACATTGACCTGTCGCCGACCTATGAAATGGATTCGATCGTTTCCATCATCAAGCTGGTCGAACGCACCGCCTACGCCACCCTGCTGCCGCGCGTCGCCGTGCGCAACCGCGTGCAGCGCGGCCGGCTGCGGCTGCATGAAGTGTCGTCGCCGCACCTGTTCCGCCAGGTCGTCTGCGTCACGCATCCCCGGCGGGCGCTGAGCGCGGAAGCGGCGGCATTCATGGAAGTGATGACCCGCCATGTCCGCGGCCTGTCCGCGCCGCTCAGGCCGCACGCGGCCCCTGCCGATCGCCCCCTATGACCATGAAAACCTACCAAGGCTCCTGTCACTGCAAGGCCGTCCGCTTCGAGATCGACGCGGACATCGACCACGTGCGCGCCTGCGATTGTTCCGTCTGCCGCCGGCGCGGGGCGCTGATATTCCGCGTGGCGCCGGAGGCGTTCCGCCTGCTCACGCCGCTGGAGAACCTGTCGGTCTACCGCTGGGGTAGCATGACCGGCGCGGATTATTTCTGTCCGGCCTGCGGCATCCTGCCCTTCCGCAAGCCCAGCCATCCCACCGCCGCGGAGGCCGCGGCGGGGATGCAGCCGTTCCCGGGCTGGGCGGTCAATACCCGCTGCCTGGACGGCTTCGATCCCGACAGCGTGCCGGTGGTGAAGATCCACGGCAGCCGGCTATGAAGCAAGGGCTATGAAGCAGAGGCTCCGGACTGCCGCGGCTCGGCGCGCAACGAACCCTTCAGGTTGATCCCCACGCGCGGCTCGCGTTCCAGTTGCGCCACCAGGCCGATTTCCCAATCGAGATAGGCCCGGAACTTGGCGTCGCGCTCGGCGAGATCGCGGTAGACATAGGGGCCGTACCAGGTGTCCTCCTCGCCCGTCTCGATGCCCTCGCGGCCGGCGCCGGTTTCCAGGCCGGCGTCGAACCAGGCCCGGTTGCCGCCGCGCAGCGTATGCACCGCCCGTCCTTCGGATTGCAATTCCCGCGCCACGCTGTGGGCCAGCAGGCCGTCGGCCGAGGTCAGCACGACTCGCGTCGCCGCGGGCAGCGCGGCGAGCGTCCTCTCCAGCGCATGCGCGCCGACGAAGCGCGCGCCGGCGATGTGCCTGCGCGCATAGGCCACGCTGTTTTCGATGTCGAACACGGCGGTATCGCCCTCTTCCAGCCACCTCGCCAATTCGGTCGGCGCCACGGCCGGCGCGTCCTCCACGTGGGCGCGCAGCACGCGCACGGGCTCCTCGCCGGTCTCCAGCGCCGCGCCCGGCCGCAAGGTGACGGGATAGATGTGGACCTGGAATGCGCCCAATTGCGCCAGCCAGGCCGCCGTGGTCAGCGCCCGCACGCCATCCCAATCGGCCAGCACGATGTGCGCGCCCCGGGTCGCCGCGTATTCGTCCGTCGCCTGCACCAACTGGCCGCCCGGCGCCCAGCGCCAGCCCGGCAGATGACCGGCCAGATACTCCTGGCGGTCGCGCACGTCGAAGCGATACACCGTCCGCCCCGGCTGCGACAACAGGCGCTGCAAGCCGGCATCGTCGAGGCGATCGACGCCGGCGCGGCTGGCTACTCGTTCCGCGCGCGCCCGGGCCTCGGCCAGCGTCCGCGCCGAGGGCGCGGGCGCCGGACGGATCTTGCCGTGGTCCAGGGTGTCGCCGTTCAGCAGCCAGGCCATCGTGCCGTCGCGCAGGGACACCACTTCGTTGGGTATCCCCGCGTTGATCAAGGTCTGCGCGCCCACGATGCTGCGCGTGCGGCCGGCGCAGTTGACCACCACCAGCGTGTCGGGATCCGGGGCCACTTCGCCGATGCGATAGACCAGTTCGGCGCCGGGCAGACTGTACGCGCCGGGAATGCTGAAATTGGCGAACTCCTCGGGGGTGCGGCTGTCGACCACCACCAGCTTGTCCCCTCGCCGCAGGCGCTGCTTGAGGTCGGCGGCGTCGATCCACGGCGTGCCCAGCTCGTGCTCCAGCACTTCGCCGAAGGCCTTGCTCAGGACGTTGGTGCCGCTGAACAATTGCTGGCCGGCCGCCTGCCACCCCGCGATGCCGCCCTGTAGCAGGGCCACGCGCGTATAGCCCAGCACGGCCAGCTTGCGCGCCGCGCGCCCGGCCAGTCCATCGTCGTCGTCGACCAGCACCAGTTGCGTATCGCGGCGCGGCGCCAGGCGATCGATTTCCAGCTCCAGGCTCCAATAGGACGCCGAGGCGGACAACAGCAGATGCCCGCGCGCATAGACGCCATGGGGACGGACGTCCAGGACGGCCAGCTCGTCGGCGGCGCCCAGCAGGCCGAGCAAGTCCTTGGGCGTGAGGACGGCAGGGGAAGAAGAGGACGGCGAGGCTTGGGTCATGGGCGATTCCGTAGGGCGGACAGACAAGGGGGATGACGATGTCCGAGGATGATAGGCAGCCTTCGCGCCCGCGCAAAAGACCGACTGCGCATATGTTTAAGGCGCTGTTCAAGGTGCTTGTTCAAGGTGCCTGTGTAAGGTGCTTGTTCAAGGTGCTGTTCAAAGCTCGAGGCGCCGGGGCGGCAAGCGGCCGCCCGGCAAGGCCGCCGGCGGGTAGCCGGTTCAGGCGAATTTGAACGCGCGCGGGATTCCGGCGAAACTAGCGCGTGTCCCGGCGGGAGGCGCCGGCGCGGCGACGCGCGTGTCCGGCCCCCTCCCCTGTCGAGCCCCGTTTCCAGGATCCGCAGCCTTGATCACCAACATCAGCATTCTCGTCCGCGACCGCGCCGGCCGCGCCCTCCTGCAAATGCGCGACAGCGCGGCCACCCTGGGCCCGCTGTGCTGGAGCTTCTGGGGCGGCTCGGTGGAGCCGGAGGACGCGGACCACACGCACACCGCGTCGCGCGAGCTGGAAGAAGAACTGGGCATCGCCGCCAGCCCGGCCGAGTTCATCGAGATCGGCCGGCGCACCGGCGGCGACGGCCAGGAAGCGCCCTTGATGCTGCTCCCCCGCCCCGTCGAATGGGGCGACTTCCGCGTCCTGGAGGGCGCGGGCGCCGGCTATTTCACGTTGCCGGAGATCCGGCAGCTACCGGTCACCCGTTCGCTGGCCTGGTACCTGGCCCATCGCGCCGACGTGTTTCTCCCTTCCCAAGGCGGCTGATTTCCATGCAGGAGATGCCGCCCCCGCTGGACCTGTCCGGCCTCGCCCCAAGCCTGTACGCGCAGGGCACGGAAGAAAGCATCCTCGCCCGCCTGATGGAACGCATCGCGCCGGCCAACCGCTATTGCGTCGACATCGGCGCCAGCGACGGGCTGCGCAACAGCAATACGGCGCTGCTGCTGCGCGAACAGGGTTGGCAAGGCCTGCTGGTCGAAGGCAGCGCCTACCGCTACGGCAAGCTGCGGGACCATTACGGCGCGGCCGCCAACGTCCGCTTGCGCCAGGAACAGGTCCAGCCCGACCGCATCGACGCGCTGCTGGCCGAGGCCGGCGTCCCCGCGGACTTCGACCTGCTTTCCATCGACATCGACGGCAACGACTACTGGGTCTGGCGCGGGCTGACGGCTTTCCGTCCGCTCATCGTCGTCATCGAATACAACCCCTACTACGCGCCGCCCGAGCGCTGGGTCATGCGCTTCAATCCCGAACATGCCTGGGACGGTTCGACCTACTACGGCGCCAGCCTGGCGTCGCTCCATCGCCTGGGCAAGGCCAAGGGGTATGAACTGGCGTGCTGCGACGACATGGGCAACAACGCCTTCTTCGTCCGGCAGGACCTGTATCCGCGGCTCGGCATCGCGGACAACAGCCCCTTGGCGCTGTTCCGTCCCGCCATGTACAAGCTGCGCTACGTCGGCAACAACACTTTCCTGACCGGCCACCCCTATCGGTACGGGCCGGCCGAAGCCATCTGAATGGACCTTACCCGCTCCCGGCTCGAGGAAATCCGTGCGGCGTATGGGCTGCGGCCGGGTGCTGCCGAGTCGGACCTCGATAGGCCGGCCATTGCGTCGGGCGGCGATCCGTCGGGCGCGGCCGGCCGCCGCGTCAGCGAGCGCGTATGGCGCCTGTCGACCTCCACCGGCGACGTGGCCGTCAAGCTCTATGCCGAGGACCAGCTCGCCAGGGCGGCGAAGGAAGCCGCGCTGGTCGCCCACCTGAACGTCCATGACGATCCCCGCTTTCGCGTCCAGTCCCTGCTGCGCACGGCGGCCGGCGCGCCGCTGTGGACGGGGCCGCGCGCCCGCGCGATGGTCACCGCCTGGGCGCCGGGCCGCGCCAGGACGTACGACACCTACACGCCGCCCGAATGGGCCGCGCTCGGCGCCGGCCTGGCCGCGCTGCACGCCAGCCTGGAACACTACCAGGGTCCCCTGCCGGACACGCTGCGGGCGCGCCTGGCGGCGATCGATGCCGACGAAGCCCGGCGCGAGCTCGCCGCCGCGCCCCGCCGCGCGCCAGCCCACGCGGACAGGCAAGCGCTGCAAGCCTATGCCGATGCCTGCCTGCGCCTGATCGACCAACACTATCCGGGCAGCCTGGCAGCCTTCCCCACGGACGATCCGCAGCATCCGATCCACAACGACTACAACCAATTCAACTATCTGTTCGGCGCGACCCTGCCGCCGCTCATCCTCGACTGGGAAGCCGCCATCGGCGCGCCGCGCGAGTACGAAGTGGTGCGCTGCCTCAATCACCTGCCCCTGGAGGCGCCGGCGCTGGCCGCGGAATTCGTGCACGCCTATGCGCGGGTGCGGCCGCTGCGCGTCGAGCGGGTGGCCTGGGCGGTCGACGCGGCCTGCCTGCAGCATGGGCTCAAGCGCTGGATGCTGCAGGGCTGGCTGTCCGACCCGGCGCGCTTCGCCACCCACCTGCAAGGCGCCATGCGCATGGTCGCCGTCATGGCCGGCGCGCGCGCCGAGCTGATCGATTTCTTTTCCCGCCGTATCGAGGAAGGAAACCGGCAAGGAAACCACCGTGAATAGCCACTCGACCAGTCCCGCGCCCCAGCCGCTCCCGGCCGCCCGCCAGCATGTCTTTCCGCCGCCGATGGACCGCCACTACCCGGTGGAGGCGGGCCGCATACGGACGCGCTCGCTGGAAGCGCACATCGTCGACCACTGCAACCTGACATGCGCCGAGTGCTGCTCCCTGTCGCCCCTGCTGCCGGCCTGGCATGCCAGCCCCGACTCGATCGCCGGCGACCTGCGCACGGCCGCCAAGGTCCTGAAGCCCGGCGTCTTCAAGCTGGTCGGCGGCGAACCGCTGCTGCATCCGCAACTGGTCGATCTCATCCACGCCGTGCGGGAAACCGGCATCGCCCCCGTCGTCTCCGTCACCACCAACGGCCTGAAACTGGGCGACATGCCGGACGCGTTCTGGCAGGCCGTCGATGCCCTGACCATCTCGCGCTATCCGCGGCCGCGCCTGGCGCCGGATCTCATCGCGCACATCGAGGCGCGGGCGGCCGCGCACGCGGTGCGCCTGAACTGGAAGATGCAGAACGAGTTCAGCAATATGACGCGCGCGCAGCCCGATGCCGACATGGCCGAGGCCCGGCGCATCTATCGCGACTGCTGGATACGCGAACGCTGCCATATGATCCGCGACGGCATGTTCTATACCTGTACGCGCCCGGCGCATTTCCACACGCTGTACCAGGGCAGCCGTGACTTCCACGCCGACGGGCTGCGCTTGCGCGACGACCCGGGCATGCTGGACGACATGCTGGCCTATCTTTACCGCGAGGAACCGCTGCGGGCCTGCCTGGAGTGCCACGGCGGCAGCGCGCCGCAGGCGCCGCACCGGATCATGAAGCGCATGGAGGTCATGGCCTTGAAAGCCCACTACGGACAGCAGGACGGTGCCCCATCGTCCGGGCCAGACGCGCCCGCGGACGGGAAACAAGACCCGCCGCGAAACGCGATGCATGACGCGGCGCGATGCGCGTCCCGGCACGAGGCGGGCAAGGCATCATGATCGTCGCCACGCGGGACGAATTCGGTTTCCGGCGGATATTCCACCCCGCCCAGGGCGGCATCGCGTCCGACGGCATCCAGCGCCTGCTGCGGGAAGCGGGCCTGCCGGCCGGCGCGCCCGACGTCGCGGCGATCCGGGGCTACCTCAGCGGCGAGCGCCTGGCGGACCGCACCGTGCTGCGCGACATCCGCGCCGTTCCCCCCGGCCATTCCCTGCTGCTGACGCCGCAAGGCTGGTCCCTGCGCGCGGCGCCCAACGTGGCCGAGCGCGGCGAGCTGGAAGACGCCTTGCGCGCCTCCCTGCAACGCGCCCTGGACAGCGGCAAACGCGTGGCGCTGGCGCTCAGCGGCGGCCTGGACTCCGCGTTGCTGCTCGCGCTGCTGCGAGAGCTGGGCGTCCAGCGCAGCATTCCGTCCTATATCCTGGTCTCCGACCTGCCCGATTACTGCGAGCGGGACACGGCGCTGGACATCGCCGACCGCCTGGGCGCCCGCGTGAAGCTGGTGCGGGTGCGCGGCGAGGATTTCGTATCGGCGCTTCCCGACGCCACGCGCAGCGTCGAGGAACCCATGTTCAACCTGCATCCCGTCGCCAAGCTGCTACTGGCCCGGGCCATGGCGGCGGACGGCATCGGCGTCGCCATCACCGGAGACGGCGCGGACCAGGTCATGCGCCGCGACCGCTCGGCCAACTACCTGCCCTTGTGCAACGCCCTGTTCGCGGCCGCCTCCGTCACGCTGCACGCCCCCTTCCTGGACGCGGCCGTCGTCCGGCACCTGACCAGCCTGCCGCCCGATCCGGACAAGCAATGCCTGCGCGACCTCGGCGCGCGGCTGGGCCTGCCGGACCGCCTGGTGCGCGGACCCAAGCGCGGACGGCTGGCGCCCGCCATGGACTTGCGTCCGCTCGTCGCCGACGAACGCATATACGGCTTGTCCGCGGCCCTGGGCCTGCCCCGCCCGGACTTGCAGGCAGACACCGAGCGCGTGCTGTGGACCACCCTGACGCTGCTCCTGGACGCCTTGCAGGCCGACGTTTCCTCCACCTCTCCCCGTCCCGCCCCATGAAGCGCATCCTCTTCTGCGTGGTTCCCGAAAAAGGCCACCTCAATCCCTGCATCGGCCCGGCGCAGCACCTGCGCGCCGCCGGCTTCGAGGTCGCCTTCCAGGCGCCCGCCGACATCGGCGGCCAGCTCGACGCGGCCGGCGGCTTCGCGCAACTGGGACCGCGCGCAAAGCTCGAACGGCACGACATTTCCCGCGGCGCGAGCTTCGCCGCCAATATCCAGGACGCCGACTGGCTACGCAACTGGATACGCGTCCTATTGGTTGAACAAGCCCCGGCGCTGGTGGACGACATCCGCGGCGTCCTCAGGCAGTGGCGGCCGGACGTGGTTGTCATCGACCCGCTGCTCTACGCATCGGCGATCGCGGCGGCGTTGGAGGGACTGCCCTGGGTGTCGCTGTCCAACTCCCTCAACCCCGTGCTGCCGCCCGATCTCGATTCCGAGCTCCTGCGCACCGTGCGCTGGCTGGCGCCGGACCGCGACCGGCTGTTCGCGCAATATGGGCTGCAAGCGCGTTTCAACGGCTGCGACGTCCTCTCCCCCACGCTGACCCTGGCGCTGACCACCGATGCCCTGGTGGGCGAACCGCCGGCGGGCGTCCGCCTGGTCGGCCCCGCCCTGCCGGCCGGCGCGCGCGGCGACGAGGAAGACTTCCCATGGGAACGCCTGGACCCGGAGCGCCCGCTTGTCTACATGTCGCTGGGCAGCCAGCTCTACCACCAGCCCGGCATCTTCGGCAAGGTCATCGAGGCGGTGCGCGGCAAGCCCGTGCAATTGGCGTTGTCCGTGGGGGAACTGGTCGATACCGATCTCCTGCCGGACGCCGGCGAGCAGGTCATCGCGGTGCGCTACGCGCCCCAGTTGGCGCTGTTGCGCCGGACGGCGGCGTTCATCAACCACGGCGGCGCGAATTCGGTCATGGAAGCGCTGGCCTGCGGCGTCCCCATGCTGCTGTCGCCGTTCTGCAATGACCAATTCCATTCCGCCTGGTTCGTCACGCGCGCGAATGCGGGTATCCAGCTCGATCTGCGGACCGCGACCGCGGGCCAGATCGCCGACGCGCTGGACGCGCTGCTGCGCCCGGGACCGATACGCGCGAACGCCGCGCGCATCGCGGCCAGCTACCAGACGCAGGACGGATCCGCGCAGGCGGCCCGCCTGATCAGCGAACTCGCTTCAGGAAACCGCCCGGAGACAAGGTCATGATCACGCGATCCTCGATCTCGCTGTCGACCTCGAAACGATCGTCGTCCGCCAGGAAGGCGCGGACGGCCGTGGCGGGATTGTTTCCCCTGCCGTAGGGCTTGCCATGGAACATCTCCTCGGGCAGGTACTCCATGATGGTGTCCATGACCACCACATGGCTGCCGGGCGTCACGAATCCGGCATAGCACGCCAGCTCGCGCGCGACGTGGTCGTGGGTATGCGTCAGGTCGAGGATGACCAGCACCGGGCCGTCGTCCGTCATCCGTGCACGCACCGCGTCCAGGGTCGCCTGCGCGCAGGACTCGCCTTCGATCAGTTGCATGCGCTGCGCCAGGCGATGGGATTGCAGGCGCTCCCTGACCTCCGGCCGCAGGCGCGGCTCGACGGCGATGACCTGGCCCCTGTCCGTCGCCAGCGCCAGCATCGACGCCGAAAACACGACGCCGCCGCCCGCCGCGACGCCCGTCTGCACGATGTAGGCCGGGCGGACGCGCCACACCAGTTCCTGGATGGCGAGCATGTCGCCCGGCAAATGGAAGAAGCGCTCGCCCAGCCAGCGGGTGTGGAACAGGTGGTCGAACTCGGCCGCGCGCGTCAGCCATTCGATATTGATGTCCCGCATGCGGGCGGAGATGCTCTCAGACATGGTCTACGCAGCTAGTCCGGGAAGCGTGAACGCGCTGGAAGCGCTGTTGCACGCGAATTGGGGAATACGGGCGGCGCGCCTGCGGCCGCTGCCGTCCGGGCATACTAACAAAACCTGCCTGGTCGAGCTTCACGGGGACATGGGCCAGGACGCTCCCTTGATCCTGCGCGTATCGTGGCCGGGGAAATCCGCCGAGCAGGTCCAGCGCGAAGCGCGCGTCCTGGCCGCGCTCGCCTCGGCGTCCGGACTGCCCGCCGTGCCGCGCCTGCGGACGACGCTGGACGGACGGCCTTGCCTGCTCGTGGAGGACTGCTGGGTGCACCTGTTCGAGCATATTCCAGGCCGCGCCGGATTTCCGCCGGAGGATTCCAGGCATGCGACGATGGGCGAGACCGGCCATGCCGCATTCGGCACTGCGCGCACCGCAATGACCGGCGACGCCATGCGCGCGCTGGCCGGCCTGCATGCCGCGATGGCCGCCATTCCCGCGCCAGCGGAAAGCCCCGTCGCATGGCTGGCGCAACGCCACGCGCGCGTCGCGGCGCGGCCCATGCCCGCGCTGCCGGACGGCCTGGCGGCGCAATACGCCACGGTCCTGTCGCGCGCCGAGACATGCCTGGGCGCCGTGGGACAGCGTATCCCCGAACCCGTCTCCTGGCTGCATGGGGACTACCATGCGGGCAATCTGCTATTCGCCGACGACTCCGGCGCAGGCCATGTCGACGCCAGCCGCGTCGCCGGCATCCTGGACTTCGACGACGCCGGCGTCGGATCGCAATGGCTGGAGGCCGCCTTCGCCCTGTTCGCGCTGACACGCGAGGCGGCGGCGGAACATGCGTTCGTCCATGATCCGGCTGGCTGGGACAGCGGCCTGGATGTGTATGTCCGGCATTCTGTCCAGCGCGCTGTCCCGCATTCGGGCCCCGATGGCCACGCCCTGGCGGAATACTTGCGCGCGAACCGCGCAACCCTCATGACCCTCTTCTGCATCGACCAGACGCTCATACACCTGGAAGCCGCCCAGCGGAACCTATGGCAATTGGGACCGGGCATCGGATTCCTGGGATGCTGGAATCATTTGTCGAACAGCCCGCCGCCCGGCACGGCGTCCAGCAACATGCGCACCGCCTCCACCGTCGCCGGCCGCGCCTCGCCGTGACGTGAACTGTCGTGCAGGCAGATCAGCGCCCGCGCGCCGCGCGCCCGCTGCTCTTCCAGGTGCGCGCGCATGGTTTCAAACAAGACCTCGGCCGGGGGCGCGGGCCGTTGCCAGTCGTCCAGGATCAAGGTCCAGTCCGTATGCAGGCGTCCCACCCGCTCCAGCGCGTGCACGCGCGGATCCGCCGGCACGAGGCCATAGGGCAGGCGCAGCGGAATCACGGCCGGCGCCGCCACGCCCGCCTCGTGACAGGCATGACGGATCAACGCATCGGTCTTCTTGATCCCGTCGATCAACGCCGCTTCCGTCTGCGCGCCGGGCCGCGCGTGCGCGTAGGTATGATTGCCCAGCACATGCCCTTCCCTGGCCATGCGCACCGCCGTCTCCGGGTAACGCTCCAGGTTGGCGCCGAGCAGGAAGAACATCGCCCTGCACGCCCCCGCCTCCAGCACATCCAGCAGCGCCGGCGACGAAGGCCCGGGACCGTCATCGAAACTCAGGAATATCGTCATCGCCGGCCTCCCTGCCTCGCAAGCACGCGAAAGATACTCTAGCGCACTTGGGTCCGCCGGCGTAAACCCCGGCCGCCGGCGCGCCGGCGCTCGGGAGGCCCGCGACGCTCACCCCCCCCTACGACCGTGACGGCGCGGTTTCCTGGTCGATCGCGCGGTACTTTTCCACCGCACGCTTGAGCACGGCGCCGAATTCCTCGGGGCTGGCGCTGGGTTTCACTTCGATTCCCTGCTTGACCAGCACCGCGGCGGTCTCGGGTCGGCGCAGGACCGCGGCGATGGCGTTGTGCAGCTTGGCGACGATCGCCGGGGGCGTGCCGGCCGGCGCCAGGATGGCGTTGAAGGTGTCGTCCTCGTAGCCCGGCAGGCCCGCCTCGGCGATGGTCGGCACATCCGGCAGCAGCTTCGAGCGCGTCGCGGTCGTCACGCCCAAGGCGTTGAGCTTGCCCGCCTTGACGTAGACGCCCGACGTGCTCACCTGGTCGAACATGATCATGACCTGGCCGCCGACCAGGTCCGTCAGCGCTTGCGAGTTGCCCTTGTAGGACACGCTCAGCATCTTGACGCCGGCTTGCTTGCTGAAAAGCTCGGCCGCGATATAGCCCGTCGATCCCACGCCCGACGACGCGAACGAGATCTCGCCGGGATGGGCGCGCGCCCGCTCGATCAGCGCCTTGACCGTGCGCTGCGGCACGGAGGGGTGCGCCACCAGCACCATGGGGATCTGGCAGGTCTGCGTGACGGGCGCGAAATCGGCGATCGGGTCGTAGCCCGCATCGGGCACGAATTGCGGCGCCGAGACGAAGGTATTGGCGACCGCCAGCAGCGTGTAGCCGTCGGGCGCGGCGCGCGCCACCTCGCGGGTGCCGAGCAGGCCGCTGGCGCCGGGCTTATTCTCCACGATCACGGATTGGCGCAGGTCCTCGGACAAGCCCTTCGCCACCAGGCGCGCGACCAGGTCGACGGTGCCGCCCGCCGCGACGGGAACGATGATGCGTATGGGTTTATCGGGGAAATCGCCGGCGGCCTGCGCCGACGGCGACAGACAGCTCGCCGCGATGGCGAGCGCGCCGGAAAACGCGGCCAGGCCGCGCGGAAACTTGTTCATGATTGTCTCCTGATGCTTATTGTCTGCTTTATGTGGCTGTTTTATGTGGCCGCTTTATGTAGCTGCTTCATGCGTCTGTCGGACGCGGCAGCCTTGGCGTCCGGCCCTCTCCCCCCTGGGCCGGCGCGCCTTCAAAACTCGTACAGCCGCGCCGGATTGTCGACCAGCAGCTTGCGCGCCTGTCCGGGCGTTTCAGCCCATTCCAGGCAGCGCGCCATGGCCCGCGCATCGTCTTCGGCGCGAAACGGGGTGATCTGGTCGATCGGCCGCGGCTTGCCCGCCGCCGAACCCGGGTGTGGCCAGTCCGATCCCCACAGCACGCGATCCGGGTTGGCGGCGATCAGCGCGCGCGCCAGCGCCGTCGCATCCGCGTAGTCCTCCACCTGGGAAACGCGGTATGGCGCGGACAGCTTGACGTAGACCCGGCCGCTCGCCAGCGCCTCGCACAACATGTCGAAGCCCGGCTGCGCCGTCCCCAGCGCCGCCTGCGCACGCCCGAAATGATCGACCACCAGCGTCGTGGGCAAGATAGCCAGGGATCGCCCCAGCGCCGACAGCGTCGCCAGGTTCGTGAAGGTCTGCACGTGCCAGCCCAGGCTCGCCACCCGCCGCGCGGCCCAGAACAGGCGTTCATGCGCCTGCCCGGGATCGTGCTGGCCGGCCGTCTCCAGGTTCACGCGCACGCCGCGCACGCCCGCCGCGTGCATCGCGCGCAGTTCGCCGTCGGAAGTCGATTCGTCGATCACCGCCACCGCGCGCCCCGCCTCGCCCAGTCGCGCCAGCGCATTCAGCGTGCAGCGGTTGTCCGCGCCGTACGCGCTGGGCTGCACGATCACCATGCGGTCCACGCCGATACGCGCGTGCAGCGCCAGCAATTCGTCCAGCGTGGCCGCCGCCGGCGTGTAGGTCCGGTCCGCGGCCCAGGGATAATGCGTCCCGTCGTCGAAAACGTGGACGTGGCAATCGCAGGCGCCCGCATAGCGCGGCGCCGCCGTCGTTGCATTCATCTCGGCGGCTCCTCTCAGGCGGCGTAGGACGGATAGCCGCCGGGCTCGGCGTCGAGCAGGCGCAGCATCGCGTGCCATTCGAGTTCGCCGTAGGGACGGCGCGTGCCCGGCTGGTACAGGTGCGCGGCGCGCTCCAGCACCTCGTTGCCGGGCACCGCGACGTTCTCCAGGCCGCCGGCCATGGCGTCGACCTGGGCGCGACAGGACATCTCCAGTTGGTACATCAGGTTGAACGCCTGCGCGATGGACGCGCCGCATACCAACAAGCCGTGGTTGCGCAGGATCATGGCATTGTGCGAGCCGAGATCGCGGACCAGCCTTTCCTGTTCGGACAGGTCGATGGCCGGACCCTCGAACCCGTGATACGCGATATGCCCGTGGAAGCGCGACGCGGTCTGCGTGATCGGCAGCAAGCCGCTGCGCATGGCCGACACCGCCATGCCGGCGCGCGTATGCGTATGGATGACGCAGTGCACGTCCGGCCGCGCGCGATGAATGCAGCCGTGGATGACGTAGCCGGAACGATTGATGCCGTAGTCCGTGTCCGGCTTGCGCAGCACGTTGCCGTCCAGGTCGATCTCGACCAGGTTGGACGCCGTGATCTCCTTGTACAGCAAGCCGTAGAGATTGATCAGCAGGCTGCCCGCCTTGCCGGGAATCTGCGCGGTGATGTGGTTGTAGATCATGTCGGTCATGCCGTAGCGATCCATCAGCCGGTAGCAGGCCGCCAGGTTGCGGCGTGCCTCCCATTCTTCGGGCGCGACCTGCTCACGCAGCGACGGAAAGTCGGTGCCATATGGGGTGTTCATGCCTATGTCTCCTGCCCCGATAACGTAGTAAAAGTAATAATTTCGGGGTTAACCGCCCGGCGCCACCATGGCGTCCACGGCTTTATTCGTTGATCTTAGGCATCCGCGGCCCCGCACGCCATCGAGAATTTTTCAAGGCCGCATGAGCAAAGCTAATACATGAATCCGCAACTGCCTCCGCTCAACCCGCTGCGCGTCTTCGAAAGCGTCGCGCGCCACCTGAGCTTCACGGAAGCCGCGCGGGAGCTGCACATCACGCAAGGCGCCGTCAGCCACCAGATCAAGGCCCTGGAGGCCTGGCTGGGGTTCGCGCTGCTGGACCGCGCCGGCCGCCGCCTCAGCCTGACGCGCGGCGGCGAAACCTATGCGGCGTCCCTGACGCAGGCCTTCGGCCAGATCACCAGCGCCACGCGCGAACTGGTCACCACGGGCGCCAAGCAGGTGCTCACCATCCGCGGCCACACCACCCTGTTCGTGCGCTGGCTGATTCCCCTGGTGCCGGCTTTCCAGGCCGCCCATCCCGACATCAACGTGCGCCTGAGCAGCGCCGTCGAAGGCGTGGACTTCACGCGCGAGAACGCGGACATGGGCATCGTCTACGGCGACGGCCCCTGGGAGGGATTGCGCAACGACTTGCTGTTCAGCGACGCGCTGACGCCGGTCCTGGCGCCCGAGCTGGCGCGACGCCTGCCCAGCCCCTGCACCACCGAGGCGCTGCTCGCCCTGCCGCTGCTGCACTCCAACCGGCGCCCGCAGCACTGGCCGGACTGGATCCGGCTGGCCGGCGCGCACCGCGGCGTGGCGGCCGGCGACATGTACTACGAAGACCTGAGCATCATCTACCAATGCGCCACCGAAGGGCTGGGCGTCGCCCTGGGCCAGTTGCGCTACCTGGAAAAAGACCTGGCGCAAGGCAGGCTGGTGGCGCCCCATCCCCTGGTCTTGCGGCGCCCGCGCGGCTACCACCTGGTGTGCCCCGCCGCCCGCGCCGACGAGCCCAAGATCGCCTGCTTCCGCGCGTGGCTGACGGCGCGGGCGCGGGGCACCGGCGCGGCTTGCTAGAATCGCCCTATTTTCAAGGCACAGCCATGCCTCGGGTCAATAGTGGCCGCCATGCCATCCTGGTCGCCGCCGGCATTCTCTGCAGCCGGTTGATGGGATTGGTCCGGCAGCGGGTCTTTTCGCATTATTTCGGGCTTTCGGACATCGCCGACGCGTTCAGCTCGGCGCTGCGCGTGCCCAACTTTCTCCAGAACCTCTTCGGCGAGGGCGTGCTTTCCGCGTCCTTCATCCCCGTGTACGCGCGCTTGCAGGCCCAGGGCAAGGAGGAGGAAGCGAACCGCGTCGCGGGCGCCCTCGCCGCCATCCTGGCGCTGGCCATCTCGGTCATCGTGCTTATCGGCATCCTCGCCACGCCATGGCTCATCTGGGCCGTCGCCCCAGGCTACGCCGGCGAGAAGCGCGAACTCACCATTCTTCTCGTCCGCATCCTGTTTCCCGGCGTGGGCCTGCTGGTGGGCTCGGCCTGGTGCCTGGGCATCCTCAACAGCCACCGCAAGTTCTTCCTGTCCTACGCGGCCCCCGTGATCTGGAATCTTTCCATGATCGCCGCCATGGTGGCGTTCAGGCATGCCGAACTTCCCATGCTGGCCGTGTGGCTGGCCTGGGGCGCGACGCTGGGCTCGCTGCTGCAGTTCGCCATCCAGGTGCCGCCGGTCCTGCGCCTCACGGGCAGGCTGCCCCTGCGGCCGGACGGGTCCAACGCCAACGTGCGCGAAGTCATACGCAATTTCGGCTCGGTCGCCCTCAGCCGCGGCATCGTGCAGATCAGCGCCTACGTGGACCAGGCCATCTCCACCCTGCTCGGGCCGGGCGCGATGGCGGCCATGACCACCGCGGCATCGATCAATATGCTGCCCATCAGCCTGTTCGGCATGGCCATCTCGGCGTCCGAGCTGCCGGCGATGGCGCGCACCATGGGCGACCGCGTCAGCGCGGACGCGACCGCCGCGTTGCGCGGCCGCCTGAACCTGGGCATGCGCCGCATCGCGTTTTTCGTGGTGCCCTCCGCCATGGCGTTTTTCGTCCTGGGCGACGTCATCACCGCGGCGCTCTACCAATCGGGCCGCTTCACCCGCGACGACGCGGTGTTCGTCTGGGCGATCCTCGCCGGCTCGGGCATCGGCCTGCTGGCCTCGACGCTGGGCCGGCTGTATTCGTCGACCTACTACGCCTTGCTCGACCCGCGCACGCCCCTGCGCTACGCCATGGTGCGCCTGGCGCTCACCACCGCGCTGGGCCTGCTGTGCGCGCTCGTCCTGCCGCCGCTGCTGGGCATCGCGCCGCGGTGGGGCACGGTCGGCCTCACGGCGTCCGCCGGCCTCGCCGGCTGGGTCGAATTGTTCCTGCTGCGCCGCACCCTGAACCGCCGCATCGGCGCCACGGGATTGCCGCGCGCGCTGACCTTCACGCTATGGACCGCCGCCGCGCTCGCGGCCGCCGCGGCCTACGCGGTGAAGATCGCGCTCGGATGGCAGGCGCCGATCGCCCTGGCCGTCGTCGTGCTCGCGGTCTATGGCGGCCTCTACTTTCTATTGACCTACCTGGGCAAGGTGGACGAATGCCGCGCCTTCCTGGGCGGCGTGGCGCGTCGGCTGAAGCGATGAGCCCCGCGGCTACGGCGCGGCGCGCCGCCGCTCCCAGACATCCGCATTGACCAGATGTTCGGGCCGGGTCCCGCGCAGGACCTTGATCACCTGGTCCGCCACGGCCACGGCGGTGCGTTGCAGCGCCTCTTCCGTGCTGCCGCCGGCATGGGGCGCGAGCACCACCTGAGGCAGGCCGAGCAGGGGATGATCGGCGGGAGGCGGCTCTTTCGAGAACACGTCGACGCCCGCCCCGCCCAGATGACCGGAGCGCAGATGCTCCGCCAGCGCCCGTTCGTCGACCAGATCCGCGCGCGCGGTGTTGATCAGGATCGCCCCCTGCTTCATCGAGGCCAGCATCGCCCCGTCCACCAGGGGCGTGGCGCCGGTATTCGCGGGCCGGTGCAGCGTCAGGATGTCCACGCGCCGCGCCAGCGCCGCCAGGCCGTCGACCGGCTCGCAGCCGGCGGACAGGATATCCGCCGCGGGCACCGAGGGCGAATGGACGTAGACCTTCATGCCGAACCCCGCCTGCGCGATCCGCGCGACCGCGCGGCCGATCTGGCCGAGGCCGACGATGCCCAGCGTCATCCCCGACAGTTCCCGCAAGCCGGCGCCATAGCGGGCATCCCAGTTCCCGCCACGCACGGCGGCGTCGAGATAAGCCGTCCGTTTCACCAGCGCCAGGGCCATCGAGATCACCAGCTCGGCAACCGACCGGGCGTTGGCGCCCGGGGTATTCACGACCGCGATCCCCGCCGCCGTCGCCACCGGGATGGCGATCATATTGGTCCCCGCCCCATGGCTGCCGATCACGCGCAGCCGGCCGCCCA
Source organism: Bordetella genomosp. 10 (assembly GCF_002261225.1). Taxonomy (NCBI): domain Bacteria; kingdom Pseudomonadati; phylum Pseudomonadota; class Betaproteobacteria; order Burkholderiales; family Alcaligenaceae; genus Bordetella; species Bordetella genomosp. 10. Next base: position 1,746,316 of record NZ_NEVM01000001.1, on the reverse strand, counting down.
GCTTTATCGCGTCGCCGCTGAGTCCCGCATTGCGGGTGATCGCGGCGTCGCAATCCGCGATGGCCCGTCCCACATCGTCCATCGCGGCGGACGCCGGCATGACGGCCTCGATGCCGGCCTCGCGCAGAAGATCCACGCCATCCTTGTGGATGGGTTGAACGACCAGACACTTCATTATTTCTCTCCGATACTTTTTCGCCGCGGCGCGTCATCCGCCAGGATATCCGCGAGCAGGCGCGCGCCCAGCGCGAAATCGCCCAGGTCCATGGCCTCGTCCGGATTGTGGGATCCGTTTTCGTTGCGCAAGAATATCATTGCCGTCTTCACGCCCTGGTTGGCGAACACCGCCGCGTCATGGCCCGCGCCGCTGGGCATCCGCAGCGCCGGAATGCCCCGCCGCCGCGCGCAGGCGTCCAGGCCGTCGACCAGCCCGGCATCCATCACGGCGGGCTCGGAGCCGGTCCGCGCGCCGAACGCCACCCGGGTCGACGTCCTGTGCGCCACGTTTTCCGCGCGGTCGTGCAGGATCTCGTCGTAGCGGTCCAGCACTTCCCGGCTGATGCTCCTGACGTCGATGCAGCAATCCAACTCGCCCGCCACCTTGCTGAAGGCATGTTGCGCCGGATTGGTCGCCACCTTCCCCACCGTCACCACCAGGTCCTTGCCCATCTCGTCCAGCATTTCCCAGGCGGTATCGATCTCGCTCATCCAGAGCGCCGCGGCGCGGACGGCGTCGCTGCGCTTGTCGCGTCCCACGGCGCCCGAATGCGCGTACTTGCCCAGCCAGCGCATGTCCCGATATCTGAAACTGCCGCGTATTCCCGTCACGATGCCGACCGGCACGCCGGCGTCGACGAGATGGGGGCCCTGCTCAATGTGCAGCTCCACGAAGCGCTCGATGCCGGCGGCCGACAGCGCCGGCGCGCCGTAGCCTTCAGGGTCCAGGCCCAGCCCGGCCAGGTGCCGGCGCAGCGTCAGCCCCGTGTCCGATCGCTTGAGATCCAGGACGGTATTTTCGACCACGCCGAACGCCGCCTTGCTGCCGAGGTAGGAATAGGGAAACCAGGTGCTTTCCTCGGCGCGGATGCCCATGACGGTCACGTCGACATCCGGGACGTAGCCGCCGGCCCGCCAGCCGGCCAGCACGGCCAGTCCGGCGATCACGCCCGCCGCGCCGTCGAAGTTGCCGCCGACCGGCACGGAGTCCAGGTGCGAGCCCGTCATGCGCGCCGGCCCGGCGCGATCCCGGCCCGGCAATGTCAGGTAGAGATTTCCGCTGCCGTCCACGCGCGTTTCCAGGCCGTGCAGGCGGGCGCTTTCGGCGACCATGTCGTGGGCGATCTGCTCGCCCCGGCCGTAGGCGTCGCGCGTGACGCCCACGCCGTCGGTGGTCGCCGCGCGCAAGGCGTCGAACAGCCGCGCCGCCAGTTTCATGTCCGGATCGGGACTCATCGCCTCACCCGAGCATGTAGTTCTTGCGGGTGATGGGATCCAGCTTTTCGGACAGCAGCTTGCCGTAGCCCTGCACCGCGTTGGAAAGCCCGAGCAGCCGCAGGCACGCCCACATCGTCGCCTGGTTGCTGGTGATCACCGGCTTGCCCAGTTCGTCCTCGATGCGCTGGATCATGTCTATCGTGGCCAGGTTGGTGCACGACAGGAAAATCGCGTCAGCTTCCGGGCGGTCGATGTCGCGCGCCAACTGATACGCCACTTGCGGCGGCACGCGGCCGATGTCGCGCCGCTCCTCCTGGGTGTGTCCCAGGTCCAGGCCCTGGATGGACACCACCTCGAAGCCATACTGTTCGAGAAACTCGCGCTCGCGGTCATTGACGTATTCGATGTAGGGGGTGCCCACCGCCACCCGCTTCACGCCGAACGCCCGCAACGCGGCCACCACCGCCCCCGCCGTGGCGATGGCGGGCGCGCCCACCCGCTCGCCCATGCCGTCGCACAGTTCGTCCAGGGAGCAGACGATGGAGCCGGAGGTGCAGCCGTAGGCGACGACGTCGACTTCGGCCGTCTTGATCAGGTCCGCGGCCTCCATCACGCCGCGCGCCATGCGGTCGTAGTTCTCCTGCGTGGCGGGGCCGCTGTTGATGGCGCGGCCGGTGTGTATGGTGACCCCCTCCGGGGCCATCCGATAGAACTCGGGCTCGTTGATCGTATTCGTCGAGGGGACGATCAGCCCTATCTTCGCCCGCCAGCCGTAGGGCCGATAGCGCGCGGTGGTCTTCATCTGGGTATTGATGTTCACGATGCCTGCTCCTGTCGGTCGGCGAGGCGCTTCAGGCCGGAAGCCGCCTGGCTGAAAGTGTTGAAAAGACTGTTCACGTCGTTGCTGAACGGCATCCAGCCGATGCCGCGCGCGATCCAGCGCTCCGCGGCCGCCAGGTCCTGGCAACTGAAGCCCCAGGGAACGGCGTGCCTGGTGCACGTCGCGATCACGTGCTCGACCGCCTCCTGGTAGCGGGGGTGCTGCATGTCGCCGGGGACGCCCAGGTCCTGGGTCAGGTCGTCGGGCCCGATCATGATGGCGTCCAGGCCGGGAACCGCGCAGATCCTGTCCAGGTTGTCCAGTCCCACCTGGGTCTCCATCATGGCGATGGTCGCGGTCTGGGCATTCAGTTCGGCGACCTGTTCCAGGGGCGACGACAGCTTCACGTAATCCGTATGCGGGCCGCGCATATTCAGGATGCGCTGGCCGCGCGGACCGTACTTGGTGTAGCCCAGGATCTGTTCCAACTGCTCGGGCGTTTCGATATTCGGCAGCAGCAGTCCCATGGCGCCGGCGTCCAGCGGGCGCGTGTAATCGTGGGAGTCCGATCCCGCGGGACGGACGATGGGCACCAGGCCGGCCTCGCGCGCCACCAGGCACATGGTGGCCACCTGGCTGATGGAGAAGTCGCTGTGCTCCATCTCGATCAGCACGAAGTCCAGGCCCGTCACGGCCAGCAGCTTCATGAACCGGGGGTGGTGCACCATGGTCGCCCATGTCCCGAATACCGGCTTGCCCTGCTTCCATATTTGATACAGCGGATTCTGCTTCACGGTTTCAAGCTCCTTTGGGTTTCAAAGCGTCCAGGGATTGATGGCCCACAGCTCCCGGAGCTGCTTGTCCAGGGCCTTCAGGTTTTCCACGTACTCGTCCCGTTTCATGTAATGCAGCGGCTGGAAGGTGGCCTTGGCCTTTTCCAGGTACGAGGGATCGTGGTTGCACTGGTCGACGGCGTCGGCCAGCCGCGCCATGGCCTCGGCGGGGATGCCGCGCGGCGCGGCCAGCCCGCGCATGCTGCCGGAGGAGACGTCGAGCCCCATCTCCTTGAACGTCGGGACGTCGGGCGCGGCCGGCGACCGTGCCTGGCTCATGACACCGACGATGCGCCACGGATTTCCCTTCGCGAAGGTCATCGCCTCGCCCAGGTTCGCCGTCGTGCTGTCGATGACCTTGCCGAGCAGGGCCACGCTGGCGGGCGACGTGCCCTGGAACGGCACCGGCGTGAGCTTGATGCCGGCGGCGTGCTCCAGGATCAGGGCGGAGATATGCCCGGCCGAACCCACCCCCTGCGTGCCCACCGTCAGGCTGCCCGGATTCTTCTTCGCCGCCTCGATCAGGTCCTGGACCGTCTTGATCGGGCTGTCCGACCGGACGTTGATCGTGGCCGGGTCCTCGACCAGATTGGCGATGAAATCGAAGCTGGCGATGCTGTAGTTGCGCTTGCGCTCGATGGGCAGGCTGACGATGCCGGGCGTATTCACGATGCCTATCGTGTAGCCGTCGGGCGCGGCATGCGCCAGGTAGCCCATCGCGATGTCGCCGGCGGCGCCGGGCTTGTTGAGAACGATGAAATGCGCATTGGGAAGCTTGGTCTCCATGCACATGGCGATCGTCCTGGCCGTCAGGTCGGTGCCGGCGCCGGCCGGGAAAGGCACGATCAGGTTGATGGGTTGTTCCGGATACGCGGCATGGGCCGCCGCGGGAAAAACCAGGGAAAGGAAAATCGAACTGCCCGCGGCGGCGGCAAGCGCAAGCTTCACCGCCCCGCGCCGCTTCCGGGCGTGCGCGCGCCCTTCGCCAGGCGAAGTAATGTCCATCGTTAGCCCCTTGATTTATGTGGTTCCAAGACCGCCGCGACGTTCTATGCGTCGTCAAGCCGGTAGAGAGGATGGTATGTATAAATTCGGCTGGAGAAAAACTGTATTTATTTGTAGAGCTGACAAATAAATTTTGTAAGGCTGCCGGTGTGGCTGGCGTGTCGCCTATATGCCCCCCACGTGTCCCGGTACGCCGGCCTCGCGCCGGGGCCGCGACTAGCGTCCCGTCCGGGTCCCGCCATGCCGGCTGCGCCGCCGCCGGCGCGCGTCCTACAGGCAGCGACATGGGGTAGCCACTCATGGAGAAATTTGTTGAGAGCGGCTATTTTCAGTCCTGGCTCACAAATTTCCCTTGTGAAATGCTCAAGGAACTACGCACCCTTACCGCGGTGGCCCGGCTGGGCAGCGTCACCGCCGCCGCGCGCGAAATCGGACTGACGCAGGCGGCGGCCAGCGCGCAGATCCAACGGCTGGAAGAACACTTGCAGCTACAGCTCTTCGACCGGGTCGGGCGCCACGTGCGGCTGAACGAATCGGGGATCGACGTCGTCTCCCGGGCCGAACACATCCTTCATCTGTGCGCCGAACTGCAGGAGGTCAAGAAGCCCGCCACGCTCAGGGGCCACCTTCGCCTCGGGGCGATACAGAGCATGCAGCGGCAGTACCTGCCCAAGGTCATCGAGGCCTTGATCTCGTCGAACCCGGACATCACCACGCATCTGGAATTGGGCGGCTCGCTGCTGCTGCTCACCGCCGTGGACCAGGGACAACTGGACGCCGCGATGGTGGTCAAGCCCTTTTTCGCCATCCCGCAGGAACTGGAATGGGTGCCGTTGCTGCGCGAGCCTTTCAAGGTCATCTGTCCCATGAAGGCCGCGACGGACGACTGGCGGCAACTACTGACGACGCTGCCCTTCATCCGCTACGACAGCGCCTCCTTCGGCGGACGCGTCGTCGACCGTTTCCTGCAGCAGCATCGCCTGCGTCCGAACTGCCAGATCGAATCGCAGGACGTGGACGCCATCCTGGAAATGGTAGCGTGCGGGATAGGCACGGCCTTGATACCGGTGAAGGACCTGACACGGCACCAGGACAGGCTGCGCGCCATCGACCTGGGGCCCGACCGCTTCTACCGCGAAGTGGGTATCGTCCTGCCCGCCGCGCCCCGCCAGCGCGAACTGGTGCAAACGCTGATCCGCATCACCCGCGCGCACGTCCGGACGTCGCCCTACGCACATCCATTGCTGGAGAGGAATTAGGCGAACGCAGGCGGCAAACGGCGCCACCCGTGCGGCGTGGAGTTTTTTTAAATCTCCGAATCAACCGTCCTGCGGCTGCACGGGCGTTTCCAGATTGAGCTGGTAGAACGCCGCATCCAGCCAGCGTCCGAACTTGAAGCCGACCTGCGCAAAGGTGCCGGCGTGGACGAATCCGAGACTCCTGTGCAAATTGATGCTGGCCGTATTGGAGGCGTCGATGCAGCCGACCAATACGTGCAGTTGCGCCTCCCGCGCGCGCCGGATCAACTCGTTCACCAGGCGCTTGCCCAGCCCCCGCCCACGCTGCCCGGCATGCACGTACACGCTGTGCTCCACCGTATATTTATAGGCGGGAAACGCGCGAAACGTGCCCCAACTGCCGAACCCGAGCAGTTTTCCGGAAGCATCGACCGCCCCGACGACAGGAAATCCGCCTGCCCGCTTGGCGGCGAACCAACTTTCCATCGCCCGCGGCGGCCGAGGCACATAGTCATACAAAGCCGTCGAATTGACGATGGCCTCGTTCAGTATCTCCAGTATGGCCAACGCATGTTCGGCCTCGTTGCAGTCGATCAGGCGTATATCGTCGCTCAATGGGGTCGAGGTCATGAAAGCTCCGGGAGCACGACGAGCTGCGCCTTGGTTGACGCGAGCATCCTCGGGGCAGCTCCTTTTGAAGGATCCAATATTGTGGATAGATTATCCACTATGTTAGACAACCAATCAATTTGGATTTTTCGTCTTTAGATTGGCTGAATACCTCGATCCTCCACCGACAATCCTGACCGGAATAACAGAGAAAGCCCCGTGCGCAAAGGCTGATCTTCGCCAAACTACTGGACCGGAGAGCCTGGCCTACCTGGGATGACGCCGGGCGCCGCGGCCTGCGGCGCCCGGTTGCTGGCGCCCCATCTGTCCACTATAGTGGCACGATGACGAATCAAGACCTGGATCAAAGGATAGGGGCGCGCATACGCACGGAGCGCGAAAGCCGCGGGTGGTCGCTCTCCGAACTGGCGGCGCGCGCTTCGGTTTCCCGGGCGATGATCCATAAGGTCGAGCGCGGCGACAGCAGTCCCACGGCAAATCTTCTCGGAAAGTTATCGGGCGCCTTCGGCTTGAGCATGTCGACCCTTTTGGCTCGCGCCGAGATTACCCAGGGCCGCCTCCTGAAGAAAACCGACCAGCCCGTCTGGATCGACCCGGCGACGGGTTATATACGACGTCACGTTTCGCCGCGATCGGACATTCCTTTCGACGTGGTTCATGTCACCCTCCCCGCCGGGAAAAACGTCGCCATGCCCGCTTCGGCATACGCTTTCCTGCGGCAACTGGTATGGGTATTGGCCGGCGAGCTCGTCTTCGTGGAAGGCCAGACGCGCCACGAGATGCAGGAAGGAGACTGCCTGGAACTCGGCCCGCCGATGGATTGCATTTTCAAGAACGAAAGTGATCGGCCATGCACCTATGCCGTGGTGCTGTTAAAAGTGTCATAGCGTGTCAGCCATAAGTGTCATAACGGCAAGCATGACCCTGTCAATAAAGGCCCGCGGCCCATGGCGTTCGCCGGCCGGATCGAATGGTTTCTGCTCCGCCGCGCGATGAACGCCCGAATCGGCCCCGCGGGATTACCCGCCCCTGGCCGCCGCGCCCCGCAGGACCGCCCTGGCACTGGAGAACAAGGCGCCTCCAGCCCGACAACTTGTATTTGAGGAAAAACAAAATTCAGGCGTAGTATATATAGATACATTGAGTATCTATAAGTGACAGCAGACCCATTTCTCCAGTCAGGCAAGCAATGCAAGGCGGCGTCAATCCGTTTGAGCGCCGGAGATAGACGAGAAAATCCCAAAGGGGAACCGGTAAGGGGTGGGTGCGGAAAAATGGCCGGCATGCTGTCCAGGCCCACCGTGAAATGTCGTAGGCGTCTGGACACACAGGATGGCTTCAATGCCTGTTCGTAATTGGCTCGGCTTCGCGCTACTCCTGATCAAGCTGGTCGTCATCGGCCTGGCGGGGGCGCTCTGTTGGCGCACGGTGGGCCAGATGGGCGAGCTGGACACCAGCATGGCGCGCATCAAGGCCATCAAGGCGCTGGCCAATATCCAGGGATTCATCGCCTCGGAACGCGGGGCCGCCACCCTGGCGCTGGGCGACGCCGCCGAATTGGGCCCGCTGCATAACGTCCGCGTCGAAACCGATGGCGCCATCCTCGCGGCGCAAACCCGCGTGGATGCCCTGGCGTCGATGGACAAGAGCAGCGCCGACCTGGTGACGGGCACCATGGAAGTCGCCCGGAAACTGGCCGCCAGCCGCCGTTACTGCGACGACCAATTGAGGCGATCCAAGACCGAACGCCGCGCGGCGGCGCCGCGCGTGGTCGACCAGATGATAGGCGTCAACGCGGAAATCACCCGCCTGGTTCGCGGCGAGGTCGACCTGTTGTCGGCGGTCGACGGCCCCGCCTATGCGTCGAGCCAGATCGCGGGCCTGGCGGGCAGCCTCCGGACGATCGCGGGCGAGCAGGCAGGCCTGTTGCAGCAACTGGTCGTCGACGCCAGGCCGGTGGGCGCCGCCGACAAGGACGACTTCCTGGTCTACGAAGGCCAGGTGCGGCAGATCTGGGCGGCCATACTCGCCTCGCGCGAGGATTCCCTCACCTCGCCGGCCGTCGTCTCCGCCATCGATAACGCCAGGACCGGCTTCATGGACCGCTACGTCGCCATCAAGCGGGAGCTGATCCCGCATTTCGCCGACGGCGCCTTTCCCTTGAGTGGACGGGAATACCGGGCGCGGACGCAGGCCACTTACCAGCCCATCATCGCGCTGCGCGACGCCGCCTACGACGCGGCGCTGGCGAGCATACGCCTGGCCCACGACAAGGTCCGGACCTGGATCATCGCCTCGGTCATCGCGACGATATTGACCTTGATCGCGCTGCGCGTCATCTTCGTCCGGGTCAACCGGAGGCTGGCCGGCCTGGCCATGCACGATACGCTGATCGGCCTGCCGAACCGCCTGCTGCTGGAAGGCAGGTTGAAGCAGACCATGGAAAGGGCGAAACGCAACGGCGATCACTTTGCCTTGATGTTTCTCGACCTCGACGACTTCAAGGCGGTGAACGACGCCCGCGGCCACCATGCCGGGGACCAACTGCTGATCGCCATCGCCCGCCGCATCAGCGACTCGGTGCGGCGCCAGGATACCGTCGCCCGCGTCGGCGGCGACGAGTTCGTTCTCGTCGTCGAGATCCGCGAACCCCAGGACGCCGCGATCGTCGCCCATAAACTGATACACGCGATCGACCAGCCCATCGAGATCGCCGACCATGAACTGCGCGTCACGGCCAGCATCGGAATCTCGATCTACCCGAGCAACGGCACGACGCGGCACGCGCTGATGACCAGCGCCGACACCGCGATGTACCACGCCAAGCAGCAAGGGAAGAACAATTACCGCTTCTACGACGCCACGATGAATGCGGACGTGCAGGACCAGCTCGCCATGGTCGAGGAACTGCACGTGGCCCTGGACCGGCGCGAGTTCGAACTGCATTACCAGCCCCAGTTCCTCGCCTCCGCCGGCGCCGTCGTCGGCGCCGAAGCGCTGCTGCGCTGGCGCCATCCGGAGCGGGGTTTCGTGCCGCCGGAGGTATTCATCCCCCTGGCCGAGAAGTCCGGCCTGATGGTGCCGATCGGCACGTGGGTACTGGACGAGGCCTGCCGGCAAGCGGCCCGCTGGCACGCGCTGGGCCACGGGGAATGCACCGTCGCCGTCAACGTGTCGCCGCTGCAGTTCTTTCATGCCGGGCTGGTCGATGCCGTGCGGGACGCCCTGCGGCGCCATGCCTTGCGGCCGGGCAGCCTCACCCTGGAAGTGACGGAAGCCACCGCGATGCGCGACGCGGAGGCCAGCGCCGCGATCCTGAATCGCCTCGCCGGGATGGACGTGAATATTTCCATCGATCATTTCGGCGCCGGCCACGCCAGCCTGGCCTACCTGAAGCGGATTTGCGCCGCCGAGCTGAAAATCGACCCCGCCCTGGTGGCGGCGCTGGCGCAAGACCCGGCGGACACCACCGTGCTCGAGGCCATCATCGCGCTGGGCAAAGTGATGCGCATGAACGTGGTGGCGGAAGGGGTGGAGACGCCCATGCAACAGGCGATCCTGGCCGGGCTCGGCTGCCAGGTGCTGCAAGGCCGTTTCCTGGGCGAGCCCCTGCCCGGCGAATTGTTCTATGCGGTCGCGGGGAATGTGGAGGCGTCGCAGAACATCGGCCTGGAGCTGCAATAGCCGCCGGCAGAAGAAATGACCTCGGGCGACCGCTGCCCTCCCCGCCCATGCTGCGCCGCATTATTTCGAATGCCGGAATTTGAGCGATTTTCGCGACCCGGATTTGCCGTCCCTCGCATAATGCCTGGAAACAGGAGCGAGACATGGCATGGGAGCAGGCGTACGAAGAACTGGCGCTGAGACGCGAACAGGCGCGCGGCATGGGCGGCCCGGAAGGCGTGGACAAACAGCACGCGCGCGGCAAGCTCACGGTCCGGGAACGGATCGACGCCCTGCTCGACCCGGGCACGTTTCGCGAGTTCGGCACCCTGGCCGGCAAGGCGAAATACACCGCCGACGGCGACCTGGTCCGGCTCCAGCCGTCCAACTCGGTCATCGGCAACGGCCGGATCGACGGCGGCAAGGTGATGGTGGCGGGCGACGACTACACCATCGCCGCCGGCTCGAGCGAATCCGCCGTGGCCGACAAGTGGGTATATGCGGAACGCATGGCCCATCAACTGCACATGCCGCTGGTCAGGCTGGTCGACACCGCCGGCGGCAGCGTGCGCCTGCTGGAGCAGCAGCAGGCGACCAAGATCCCCGGCTATTCCACCTGGCCGGTCATTCCCCTGCTGAGCACCGTGCCCGTCGTCGGCGTGGCGCTGGGCGCGTGCGCGGGACTGGGCGCGGTCAAGGTCTCGGCCTCGCATTTCTCGGTGATGGTCGACGGCATCAGCCAGATCTTCGCGGCCGGGCCGCCGGTCGTGCGCCAGGGTTTGAGCATGACGCTGCACAAGGACGAACTCGGCGGCGCCAGGATCGCCGCGCGAGGCGGCACCGTGTCCAACGTGGCCAAGACCGAGCAGGAAGCCTTCCAGCAGATCCGGCGCTTCCTGTCCTTCCTGCCGCGCAACGTGTGGCGCGTGCCCCCGGTCATCGCCTGCGACGACGACCCCGCGCGCGCCGACGTCCAGTTGAACGAGGCCATCCCGGAGAACCGCCGCAAGCCCTACGCGGTGCGCGAGATTCTCAAGCGGGTGTTCGACCACGGCGACCTGTTCGAAATGGCGCGCGCCTACGGCGGCTCGACCCTGACCTGCTTCGCCCGGCTCAACGGCTATCCGGTGGGCGTGATGGCCAACGATCCCATGATCTCGGGCGGCGCCATGACGCACCAGTCGGCGGCGAAGATGGAGCGCTTCGTCGACCTGTGCGATACCTTCCACCTGCCCATCGTCAACTTCGTCGACCAGCCCGGACTGATGATCGGCCCGGACGCCGAGGCCGCCGGCACCGTGCCGCTGGTCTACCGCGCCGCGGGCGCCATCGAACAGGCCGCGGTGCCCTGGGTCTCCATCGTCATCCGCCGCGCCTTCGGCGTCGGCGGCGGCCTGCACGGCCCGAAATACGGCGAGACCGGGCAAAGCCTGAATCACCGCTTCGCCTGGCCTTCCGCGCAATGGGGCTCCATCCCCATCGAGGGCGGCGTCGCCGCCGCCTACCGGCGCGAGATCGAGGCCGCGCCCGATCCGGACGCGCGCCGCGAGGAACTGGAAGCCTATTACCGCAAGCTCGCCTCGCCATTCCGAACCGCCGAGAAGTTCGGCATCGTGGACATCATCCAGCCTTCCGAAACCCGCGCCCTGCTATGCGATTGGGTCGAGGACGCCTACGAGGTCGCGTCCACGCAACTGGGTCCGCGCGCGCGCCCGATGCGCTAGCGCCCGCGCAACTACAACGATCCGGCAAGCCGGACACCTTTCCGCGGAGACAAGCATGAGGGTCAGCACTATCGAGAAGAGGCGGCGCACGGGGCCGCGGATGTCCATGGCCGCCTGCCTGCTGGCGGCCGGCCTGTGGGGCGCGGCGACCTGCGCGGCGGCCCCGCCGGCCAAGCCCTGGAAGCCGGACCACGCCGAATACATCGTGCCGGCCGGCCCGGGCGCCGCCCTGGACCTGGCCGCGCGCAAGCTCGTGCAGATGATGGAACAGAAGGGCCTGGTCGAGAACATGATCGTCAGCAACCGCCCGGGCGGCAACACCGCGATCGCGCTGAACGTGCTGGACCAGAAACAGGGCGACGGCAACTACCTGATGACCTTGACCAGCTCCCTGATCAACGACCAGATCATCGGATCGCTGAACAAGAAGTACACGGACTACACGCCCATCGCGAACCTGCTCGACGAGAACGTCGCGGTGGTGGTGCGCGCCGATTCGCCCTGGCACACGGCCATGGACCTGGTCAACGCCCTGAAGAAGAACCCGGGCCAGGCCAACATCGCCATCGCGACGTCGATCGGCAACCATATCCACGTCGGCATCGCCCGGCCCCTGAAGGCGGCGGGCGTGGACGTCACGAAACTGACGATCGTGCCCTTCAAATCATCGGCCGACTCCATGACCGCGCTGCTGGGCGGCCACGTCAACATCGTCGCGGCGACCACGCCGAACCTGCTGGCGCCCATGCAGACCGGCAAGATCCGCGTGCTCGCCATCGCCGCGCCCGAGCGCCTGCAAGGGCCGTTGTCCGGCATTCCCACCTGGAAGGAACAGGGCGTGAACGTCGTCTCGGTGTCGTCGCAAGGCGTGATCGGCCCCAAGGGCATGACGCCCGAACAGGTCGCCTTCTGGGACCACGCGATCCGCACGGTCACGTCCACGCCCGAATGGCAGGCCTTTCTCGCGCACAATCAATGGCGCAGCCATTACCTGGACGCCGCGGGCGAAGCCGCGTACCTGGACGAGCAATTCGCCGCCACCCGCAGCGTATTGACCGACCTCGGCTTGGCCAAAAAATAGCGCGACAACCATGGTCAACAAACGCCGCGACCTGGACTACCGCCGCCGCAGCCTGGAAGAGGAAAGCGGCGACGCCCAGTTCGCCTCGACCCTGGCGCGCGGACTGGCGCTGCTGCGCTGCTTCGACGCCGGCGAACCGCTGCTGGGCAACCAGGAGCTGGTCGAACGCTCCGGCCTCTCCAAGGCCACGGTGTCGCGCCTGACCTATACCCTGGTGCGGCTGGGCTACCTGAACTACCACGCGGACCATTCCCGTTATTCCCTGGGATCCGCCGTGCTGGTCACCGCCTATCCGCTGCTGGCCAATATGCGCGTGCGCCGCTACGCCCGGCCCCTGATGCAGGAGATGGCCAACCAGGTGCAAGGCGTGGTGTCGCTCGGCATCCGGCACGGCATGGCCATGCTCTATGTCGAAAGCTGCGCCAGCGACGTGTCGGGCAGCCCCGTCATCGTCGGCCTGGGCTCCCGCGTCCCGCTGGCGCGCACCGCCATGGGCCGCGCCTACCTGGCCGCCCTGCCCGAGGCCGAGCGCGCGGACGTGTTGCAGCAGATCAAGGCGCGCGACCCGCAGGGCTGGAACGCGACGCGCGAACGCATCCGCCAGGCCCTGGTGCGCTATGGGCGCGATGGATTCTGCCTGTCCGACGAGGACCTGACCCAGGATTCGCGCGCCGTGGGCGTGGCCCTGCAACGCGGCGAAGGCGAGGTGCAGATGGCCTTCAACTGCGGCATCCCGACCTTCCGGCTGGCGCCGCGCCAACTCGAACTGGACATCGGGCCGCGCCTGCGCGGCCTGGTCCGGCACGTCGAAACGATTATGCGTAGCCTATGAGAAACGACACCATGAACCCACCCGCCGCGGGACCGCTGGCCGACCTGAAAGTCATCGAGATCTGCTCGACCATCGCGGGCCCCGCGTGCGCGCGCCTGTTCGCCGACTTCGGCGCGGAGGTCATCAAGATCGAGCCCGCGCAGGGCGACGGCATCCGCCAGATGGGCAAGCACGTGGGCGACGTTTCGCTCTACGCCGCCACCATCCTGCGCGGCAAGCAATCCATCGCGCTGGACCTGAAATCCCCGGAAGGCCTGGCCATCGCCAAGGAATTGATCAAGGGCGCCGACATCCTGGTGGAGAACAACCGGCCCGGCGTCATGGAACGGCTGGGCCTGGGCTACGACGTGCTCTCGGCCGACAACCCGGGGCTGGTGATGGTGCGCATCAGCGGCTACGGCCAGGACGGGCCCTATGCGGACCGGCCCGGCTACGGCGCGATCTGCGAGGCCGTGGGCGGCGTGCGCCACATGACGGGCGACCCCGACCGGCCGCCGGCCCGCGTGGCCCTGGCGACCACCGATTACCTGACGGCGGTGTACGCCGCCTTCGGCGCCATGATGTGCATCCACGAGCGCAACCGCTCGGGACGGGGCCAGGTGATCGACGCGGCGCTGTACGAAACGGCGTTCAGCCAGATGGAGCCCTATGTTCCCGCCTTCCAGCAACTGGGCTTCGTTCCCAGGCGCGTGGGCCCGAACCTGCCCACGATGGCGCCCAACAGCCTGTACCCCACGGCCGACGGCCAGTGGATCCTGATCGCCGCGAACAGCAACATCATCTACGAACGGCTGGTCCGCCTGATGGCGCAGCCCGAGCTGCTGACCGATCCCCGCTTCGCGACCATCCGGGCGCGCGGCCAGGCCGACAACATGAAGGCGATCGACGCCATCATCGGTGCCTGGACCTCGAAATACCAAAGCCTGGAGCTCGAACGCATGCTGGTCGAGCAATCGATCCCCGCGGCGCGCATCTACTCCATCGCGGACATCTACGCGGACCCGCACTTCGCCGCCCGCCACATGCTGGTGGACGTGCCGCATCCCGCGCTCGGGCAGGTCAAGCAGGCCGGCATCGTTCCCAAGCTGTCCCGCACGCCCGGCGCCATCCGCCATACCGGACCGGACATCGGCGCCGACACCGAACGCATCCTGCGCGGGCTCGGCATGGACGACGCCCGCATCGAAGCGCTGAAACGCAGCGGCGCGATCCCCGTGGAGAAATGACCGGCAATGACGTTGAACAAGATCCTGATCGCCAACCGGGGGGCCATCGCCGCCCGCGTGCTGCGCGCCGCGCAAGCCATGGGGCTGCGCACCGTCTGCGTGTATTCGGAAGCGGATCGCGGCCTGCCCTATCTGGACCAGGCCGACGAGACGTACTGCATCGGCGAAAGCGCGCCGGCCGCCAGCTACCTGAACCAGGCCGCGTTGATGAAGGCGTTGCGCGAAAGCGCGGCCGATGCCGTCCATCCGGGCTATGGCTTTCTTTCCGAGAACGCCGAGTTCGCGCAGGCGGTGCAGGACGCCGGCGCATGCTTCATCGGCCCGTCGCCGCGCTGGCTGGCGGCCATGGGACACAAGACCCGCGCCCGCGCGCTGATGGCCTCGCACGGCATGCCCATGGGCGCCGCCAGCCCGGTGTTGACGGGCACGCCGGCCGAACAGTTGCGGGCCGTCGAGGCGGTCGGCTTTCCGGTGCTGATCAAGCCGGCGGGCGGCGGCGGCGGCATCGGCATGATCCCCGTGACCGAGGCGGCCGCATTGCCGGCCGCGCTGGAACGCGCGGCGTCGCTGTCCGCGCGCAGCTTCGGCAAGGCGGAGCTGTACGCGGAAAAACTCGTCTCGCGGCCGCGCCATATCGAATTCCAGATACTGGCCGACCGCCATGGCGCCGTCCAGCACGTCTTCGAACGGGATTGCTCCATCCAGCGGCGCCACCAGAAGGTGATCGAGGAATCGCCGGCGCCGGGCATCGCGCGCGATGCCATCGACGCGCTCGGCCGGCGCATTGCCGCCATCCTGGCGGAGCTGGGCTACGACGTGATCGGCACCGTGGAAATGCTCCATGGCGACGGCGCCTTCAACTTCCTGGAAATGAATACCCGGCTGCAGGTCGAGCACGCGGTGACCGAGATGGCCTGCGGCATCGACCTGGTCCAGGCGCAGATCCGGCTGGCCGCCGGCGACCGCTTGCAGGACGTGCTGCCGCGGGCGCCGGCGCCGCGCGGCCACGCCATCGAGGCGCGCGTGTACGCGGAGGACCCCGTGCGATTCTTCCCCTCGCCCGGCACGCTGGCGCGCTTCGAGCCGCCGCATGGCGAAGGCGTCAGGGTGGAGACCGGCTACGCCGCGGGCAATGCCGTCACGCCTTTCTACGACCCGCTGCTGGCCAAGGTCATCGCCCACGGGGCGGATCGCGGCGAGGCGATCGGACGCTTGCGCGCCGCCTTGTCGGGTTTCGAGATCGCGGGCGTCAAGAACAATATCCCGTTCATCCTGGCCGTGCTGGACAGCCCGGCCTTCCTGGCCGGCGACGTGCATACGGGCCTGGGGGCGGAGGTGCTGGCGCGGAAATGAGCGCGCCGGGCCGCCCCAAGCGCGAATCCTCCCTCGGGGAGGCGGTCGCGCAGCGACAGGAGGGTCGTCCAGTGAGCGCTTGGACCTGCGGCGTTTGCCTATTCCCTCATCCATCCCGACCACAGGAGCACCTCCATGAGCAGCACCCGCATCGAAGCCGTCACCACGGGCAAGGTATGGAAGATCGAAGTCCAGCCCGGCTCGCCCGTCCAGGCGGACGACGTCGTCATGATCCTGGAATCCATGAAGATGGAAATTCCCGTGCAGGCGCCGGCCGCCGGCGTCATCGCCAGGATCCTGGTGCAGGAAGGGGATCTCGTCGAGGAAGGCCAGGCCGTCGCCGAACTGGAGTGAGGCGGCCGAAGCCGAGTGTTATATTCGCACGGATATAACGCCCCATGGCCGGGGACATACAGCGGCGCGGAATGCCAGCGTCACACCCGGCCATCGCCGCCGCCCGATGCCGGGCGTCTCGCCGCCTGCCAGGATCCTGAATGCTGAATAACGTCATGCGCGATGTTCGCCCCGCCGCTTCGTCCCGGCGCCTGGCGCGCCTTTTGCCGCCGGGCCGCTCCCAAGGCAAAAAAGCCCCCTCGGGGGGCAGCAAGCGGCGTAGCCGCGCGGCGTGGGGGCCTTTTTTGCCGCCGGGCCGCCCCAAGGCAAAAACGCCCCCTTGGGGGGCAGCAAGCGGCGTGAGCCGCGCGGCGTGGGGGCATTTTCTACCGCGCCGCCGCTTCGCCGGCGGCCTGCTGGTCCTGGCCGCGCTGCTGGCCGGCGCGCCCGTGCAGGCGGCCGACGGCGTGCTCATCGCCGCCATGGGCGGCTACCGCAAGCCGGTGCTGGAGCTGGTGGCGGCCTTCCACAAGGAAACCGGCCTGGAGGCCCAGGCGGCGTTCGGCCACATCAAGCAGATCGAGACCCAGGCCAGGCAGAACCCGGACGTCGCTTTCCTGATCGGCGACCGGAACCTGCTGGAACCGACCGGCCTGTTCAGCCGCTTCGACCGCATCGGCACGGGACGCCTGGTGCTGGTGGCGAGCAAGGGCAAACCGCTGGCCGGCGTCGACGACCTGAAGGGCCCGGCCTTTGCCCGCATCGCGCTGCCCCACCGCGTGCGCACCGTCTTCGGCGCGGCGGCCGATGCCTGCATGAAGCACCTGGGGCTCGACGGCGCGCTGGCGCCGAAGCTGCTGGAGGTCGACAGCGTGCCCCAGGTCGGCGGCTACATCGCCTCGGGCGAAGTCGATGCCGGCTTCGTCAACAAGACCGAGGCGCTGGCCATCGCCGACCGCGCCGGCCCGTCCCTGGAAATGCCCCAGTCGTGCTACGCCCCCATCGAACTGGCGCTCGGCACGGTCAAGGGGCACACGCTCACCGCCGCGGAAAGCCGCTTCGAACAATTCCTGCAAGGCGATGTCGCCCGCGGCATCATGGACGCCAACGGACTCTAGACTTCCCCTTGCTGCCGGATCTGCTGCCGAAAACCTGCGCCTGGTCCTCGATCCCGCTGACCCTGCGGATCATGGGCTGGAGCGTGCTGCTGCAACTGGCGATCGGCCTGCCGCTGGCCTGGCTGCTGGCCCGGCGCGCGTTTCCGGGCAAGTCCCTGCTCGACGCGCTGGTGACACTGCCGCTGGTCTTTCCGCCCATCGTCATCGGCTATGCGCTGTTGCTGCTGCTGGGCCGCGAGGGCTGGCTGTTGCGCTGGCTGCCGCCGGACTGGCGGCCCGACCTGGTGTTCAGCGAAACCGGCCTGGTGATCGCCGCCGTGGTGGCCGGCCTGCCGTTGATGGTCAAGCCCTCCCAGGCCGCTTTCGCCGAGGTCGACGAAGCGCTGCGCGAGGTGGCGCTGTCCCTGGGCGCGCGGCCCTGGCGGGTGATCCTGCGGATCGAATTGCCGCTGGCCCGGCGCGGCATCCTGGCCGGCCTGATGCTGGCCGCCGGCCGCGCCATGGGCGAAGTCGGCATCTCGCTGATGCTGGGCGGCAACATCAGCGGCCGCACCGAAACCTTGTCGCTGGCCGTGTACAACCACGTGCTGGGCGCCGAGACGGATTGCGCGAACGCGCTGTCGCTGGTGCTGGTCGGGCTGGCGGCCCTGGCTTTTTTTCAACTTCGACGACTGGAACGCCATGAATACCGTATTCATCGATGACGCGACGATCGACCGCTGGATTGCCGAAGACGCCCCGCTGCTGGACCTGACCACGCATCTGCTCGCGGTCGGCGACCGGCCGGCGGCGATGCAATGGGTGCTGCGCGGCGGCGGCGTGGTGGCCTGCAGCGAAGAGGCCGCGCGCATCGCGCAACGCTGCGGCGCGACGGTGACCGGCCTGGTCGCCTCGGGCCAGCGGGCCGCGCCCGGCGGCACGGTCGTGTCCGCGCAAGGACCCGCCGAAGCCTTGCTGCGCGCCTGGAAAGTAGCGCAGAACCTGCTCGAGCACGCCTGCGGCATCGCCGCGGCCACCGATGCCATGGTCGCCGCGGTGCGCGCCGCCGCGCCCAAGGTGGCGGTGCTGACCACCCGCAAGCACGCGCCGGGCGTCAAGGCGATCACCTTGAAGTCGACGCTGGCCGGCGGCGCCTTCCCCCATCGGCTGGGCGTGGGCGAAACCGTGCTGGTGTTCGGCCAGCACCGGGCCTTGATCGGCGACTGGCCGGCCGTCGCCGAGCGGCTGCAAGCCCTCGGGCATGCCGTGGCCGAGAAGAAGATCGTCATCGAGGCCGAGTCGCTGGAGGAAGCGCTGGCGGCCGTCGATGCGGGCGCCGACGTCGTGCAGTTCGACAAGGTCTCGCCGGACGACTTGCGCGCCTGGTGCCCCCGACTGCGCGAACGCGCGCCGGGCATCGGCTTGCTCGCCGCGGGAGGGATACGCAAGGACAACGCGGTGGCCTACGCCACCAGCGGCGTCGACGCGCTGGTGACCAGCAGCCTGCACTATGCGCCGCCGGCCGACGTCGGCGTGCGCATCGCCCCGCTGGCGGCGTAGGCCGGCGCGCCGACATCCGCCGTGTCTACATCCGCCGCGCCTACATCCTTACATTCACCGACAACATGACGTTGCGCGGGTCTCCGTAGTAGTTGCTGATGCCCGTCGCATCCACCTTCTTGTAGTAGACCTTGTCGAAAATGTTGTTGACGTTCAATTGCACGCGCACGTGCTTGTTGATGTCGTACGCGGCCATGGCGTTGTAGATGGCGTAGCCGCCCTGCTTCGCGGTAACGCCGCCGCCCGTGGCGTAGGTGCTGCTCTGCGCCTGGACGCCCCCGCCCAGGGTCAGGCCATGCAAGGCTCCCGGCAGGCGATAGGTGGTGAAAACGCGCACGAGGTGGCGCGGGTCCAGCGAGCGTATCGGCAGGCCCACGTTGCTGGCCGTGGAGTCCTTCAGGTACTTGGTGCGCGTGTTGGTGTAGCCGGCCATGATCTGCCAGTCGGGCGTCAACTCGCCCGACACTTCCAGCTCCCAGCCGCGGCTGCGCGTCTTGCCGCCGTCCACCTTGCAATAGCCCGTCGGATAGTTGGGCAGGCAGGGATTCGGGCTGCTGGCGTCGTCCATCGCCTTGCCCTTGTTGGTGATCTGGAACAGCGACAGCGCGGTGTTCAGGCGGCCGCCGAAGAACTCGCCCTTGATGCCGGCTTCGTAGTCGTCGCCCCGGATCGGGTCCAGCAGATTGCCGCCGCTGTCGTAGGCCTGCTGGGGCTGGAAGATCTGGCTGTAGCTGCCGTAGACGCTGAAGGTGTCGTTCAGGTCGTAGACGACGCCGCCATAGGGCGTGATCTCGTGGTTCACGCGGTACTTGGCGGTGCCCTGCAAGACTTCGTAGTCGTACCAGGTGCCGCGCGCGCCGAGCATCACGGTCAAGGGATCGGCGATGGAAAAACGGCCCAAGGCGTACAGCGCCTGCTGCTTGACGACGTTGTTGCTGGCCTCGTAATAGCTGCCGCCGGCGTAGCTGCTGGGTTCGGGATAGGTGCGGTACGAATCCCAGTCGCGGATGTCGATGTTGTTCAGGGGACCGTAGCTGGCGTAGCCGCTGGAGGCGGTGGTGCGCACGTAGCTGCTTTCCGCGCCGACGGTCAGGTGGTGCTTGCGGCCGAAGGCTTCGAAGGGACCGTTGGCGGTCAGGACGAAGGCGTTCTGGTCGCTGGCGCTGTTGGGATAATCCGACGTCACCACGTTGAACAGGTAGGGATTGGTCTTGCTGGCGCGGGAAATATAGGTCTGCGTGAAACCGCCGTCGAAGTAGCGGAAACGCGTGTTCATGGCCGTGGCCTTGATTTGCCATTCGTTGTCGAACATGTGCTCGACGCTGAGCATGGCCTGCTCGTTCCAGCGATTCCAGTGGTTCCAGTCGCTGCCCAGGTAGGTGCTGCGTCCCAGGTCCAGGGCCGAGCCGTCGAAGTTGCGCGGCAGGCCGCCCCAGGCGCCGGTGGCCTTCAACTGGCTGTGCTCGAAGGAGGCCGTGACGGTGGTGCGGTCGGTGATATCGGCCTGCAGCACGCCGTAGAAGACGCGGCGGTGCTCGTCGCGCGCGTCCTGGAAGAAGTCCTTGTCGTCGGTGACGGCGACGATGCGGCCGCGCAGCGTCTGGCTGTCATTGAACGAGCCCGAGATGTCCGCCTCGGCGCGGCGGCGGTCCCAGGATCCCAACGTGCCGGTGACGCTGGCCTGGAAGTCGCGGGTGGGCAGCTTGCGCACCAGGTTGACCGTGGCCGACGGGTTGCCCGAGCCACGCAGGATGCCCGCCGACCCGCGCAGGATTTCGATGCGGTCCAGCACGGCGGTGTCGGGCTGGACGAAGGTCGAGCCGCTCTGGTACATGTTGATGCCGTCGACCTGCAACGAGTCGATCTGGTAGCCGCGCGAATAGTAGTTCACCCGTTCGCTGTCGGTGTAGTCGACCGTCACGCCCGGCACGTTCTGCAGCACGTCGTGCAGGTCGGGCAGCATGCGGTCGTTCAGCAACTGGCGCGACACGATGGTCACCGGCTGCGGCGTTTCGCGCACCGATTGCTGGCCCTTGAATATCGTGGTGGCCGACCCGCCATAGGCGCCGGAGTGCTCGGTCGTGGCGCGGTCGGCGCTGCCCGTGACGCTCACCGTGGCCATCGTCACGCTCGCTCCCGCGTCGGCCGCGCCACGGTCCGCCGCCGGCGCGGGTTCCAGCACGTAGGCGCCGTTGGCCCTGCGGTGCGCCTGCCAGCGGCTGCCGGCCAGTGCCTGGCGCAGTCCGCCGTCGACGTCGAAGCTGCCTTGCACGCCGCGCGAGGTCTCGCCCTGCAAGGCGTTGGCGTCGAAGGTCAGCGCGATGCCCGCCTGGCCGGCGAACTGATTGACGACGTCGGCCAGTGGGCCGGCGGGGATGCGATATTGCCGCGTGGAAGCGGCGGCGGGCGCCTCGGCGGTCTGGGCCGCCGCCGGCAGGGCCTGCAACGCCCAGAGCGCGCCCAGAATCAGGACCAGCCGTTTCGGCGGAAGCCAGGAAGAAGACGGCGGCGGGGCCGCCTTGCGCGGCAGCGGGAAGGTGCGAAAAGGCATCATCGGGTCCGAATGGGAAGTGAAGGTATTCGGACGTAGGCCGGACGAAGCGCATCGAATCGGCAGGCAGATTCGCAACCAATTGAAACATCGCGTCGGCGGTCAGGCGGCGCGCTTTTCGATCCAGGTCACGTAGCGCGTGAGACGGCGTATCCGGACGGGGTAGCTGTTCTCCAGCGCGTCCAGCGCGAGATCCGTCCGCGACAGGGGAAAGGTGCCGGACACGGGCAGCGCGGCCAGGGCGTCGTCCAGGAACAGGGCGCCGCGCCGATAGGCGCGCAGCTTGTGCACGAAGTCGCCCAGCGGCATGTTGACCGCCATGAGCGAACCCGTGTGCCATGCGGCGAACATCCTGTTCGGGCGGGCCTCGTCCAGGCGGACCCCGGCGGCGGAGAACGCCGCGCGAAAGCCTGCCCGGACCTCGTCCGCCGCCGCGCCCGCGGCGCGCGGCATGACCCGCACGTCGTCGCGGTTGACGTGCACCAGGCTGAAGTCGTCGCGCAGGCTGACGGTAAACTCGGCGCCCGTGGTGGACACCGTCCCGTGCCGGGTCTCGACGATGAGCGAGCGGGCCGTTGCCGGGAGCGCCCCGGCCGCGCCGGCGGCCACGGACGGCGCCGCATCCCCGCCTTCCAGGCCTGCCCCGGCGCTTGCCCGCGGCGAAGCGCTCAAATAGACGCGCCCGCGGCGCAGGACGATGCGGTCCGCATGGGCGGTGGAAACCACGTCCACCGCGCTGTCGGTATCCAGCACGGCCTGGACGTCGCCTGCCAGGGAGAATGCGGAAATCTGGCCCACCGCCGTCTTGATGGCCGCGTTCCACGCCTTCCATTCCTCGGGCAGTTCCGGCAGCAGCATGCCAAGCGGAAGGGCGACCGCCCCCATCAGGGCCCAACGCAGCGCATTGCGGCGTTTCGCGTCCGCCCCCTGCAAGGCCGGCAGGGCGATCTCGCGCGGGACCTCGACGAAGCAACGCCGCACGGCCTCGACCTTGGCCCATGCCTGCCGGTTTTCAGGACTATGGGACAGCCACCGCTCCCAGGCCTCGTGCACCGAGGCCTGGACGCCGGGCTCCATCAGGCGCGCGAACCAGCGGGCGGCCTCTTCGGTGGCCTGGCGCTGCCGCGGGGTCAGGGATCGGGACGGCTCCATGCGGCGTTCAATCCATGATGAGGCAGCAGCGGGCCATCGCCTTGGCCATGTACTCGCCCACCGTGCGCACCGACACGCCCAGGCGTTCGGCGATGACGGGATAGGCGGCGCCGTCGAACATGGCCATCAGGAACGCCTTCTTCACCTTGGCGCCCAGGCCGTCCAGCATCTTGTCCAGCTTGAACAGGCGTTCCCTGACCAGGGCCTGGGCTTCCAGCGAGGGCTGGTGCTCCACCGGCATGGCCTGCAGGACTTGCAGATAAGCCTGTTCCAGCGCCCGGCGGCGCCAGAGGTCGACGACCAGGCCACGCGCCACCGTCGCCAGGTAGGCGCGCGGTTCGCCGATATTGGCCGCGACGCTGGATTGCAGCACCCGGATGAATGTCTCCTGCGCCAGATCGGCCGCATCGTGATGATCCGCGCCCCGGCGCCTCAACCATCCCGTCAGCCAGGAATGGTGGGTTCGGTACAAGGTCGAGAAGCTATGGTCCGGGTCCGCATAGCGGGGCTCCCAGGCCATCGAAGGCAAGGTCATGATGCAGGCCGATTTGGATCTAATTGAGAACTAATATTATTCTCATCGACCATAATCTTCAATTTGAAATGGCATTCTGTAACCGCGACTGTGGCGGAAAGGCCGCTTGCCGCGGTCCGGCTACGCCCCCGCGCGCCGTGCCCCGCTTCAGGGCAGACGCCACGGTTTGGTGCATCGAGCGATGCATCGCGTAGTGCGTCGCCACCGTCGTGCGCCAAACCGCGCCGGGAAAAAACCGTCTTCGATGCTTGGCATGCCATTGGCATGCCTTTTGCATGCCATGGACTCGCCGAGGCGCCATGCCCGGCATCGGGGGCCGATTCCCCGTCGCGGTTTTCTTCTCGAACGGAGTCCAAGCAATGAATCTCAAATGGAAGCGCCTCACATCCGCCGCCGCCATCGCCCTGACGATGGCCACCGGCGCGGCGCACGCGGCCGAACTCAATTTCGCGAGCTGGGGCGGCAACTACCAAGGCGCGATCCGCGAGGCGTGGCTCAAGCCCTTCTCCAAGGAAACGGGCATCACCGTCAATGAGGACACCGATCCGCAAGTGGCCAAGATCCGCGCCATGATCGACACCAAGTCGGTTTCCTGGGACGTGGTCACGGAAAACAGCGCGCGCCTGACGCGCGGCATCAAGCTCGGCGTCTTCGAGAAGATCACGCCCGACATGGTCCCGCAGGATCACGTGATTCCCAGCGCGCGCAACGACTACGGCGTGCCTTCGGAAATCTTCTCGACCAACATCGGCTTCTCCACCCAGGCCTTCCCGGCCGGCAAGCCCCAGCCCAGCACCTTCGCGGATTTCTGGGACGTGAAGAAATTCCCCGGCAAGCGCACCTTGCAGGACGACCCGGCCACGGTGATCGAGGCCGCCCTGATCGCCGACGGCGTCGCGCCGGCCGACGTCTACAAGGTGCTGGCCACGCCCGCCGGCCTGGACCGCGCGTTCAAGAAGATCGAGGAAATCAAGCCCTACGTGGCGCGCTGGTGGAAGAGCGGCGCGGAGCCGGTCAACGCGCTGGCCAGCGGCGAAGTCGTGATGGCGCTGGGCTGGAACGGCCGCTTCCAGGCCGGCATCGACTCGGGCCTGCCCATCGCCATGGGCTGGGGCGACAGCATCGCGCAGGTCGGCTACTTCGCCATCGTCAAGGGCGCGCCGCACCGCGCCGAGGCCATCAAGCTGCTGAACTTCATGACCCAGCCCAAGAACCAGGCCGAGTTCAGCAAGTACATCGCCTACGGCCCGACCACCGAGCAGGCCCTGCCCCTGATCGACGCCAAGCGCCTGGAGCGCCTGCCCTCGACTACCGAGCGCCTGAAGCACAGCATCTTCCTGAACTCGGAATTCTGGGACGCCAACGGCCCCGCCATCACCGAGCGCTACAACCAGGTTCGCGCCCGCTGATCCGCCTCTCCCTCTTGCCAGCCGCCGGCGCGCCGGCGCTCCCCCCGCCATGACCATGAGCACCGACGCCCTTCCCTTGCCCGTGGCCGGCGCGCGCCAGGCCGCCGCGCGCCGCCGCGGCCGGGTCGCCGCACTGGCCGCCCTGCCCCTGCTGCTGTTCCTGCTGCTGTTCTTCGCCGGCCCCATCGCGGGCCTGCTCAGCAACGGCTTCCGGGGCGAACACGGCGGCCTGTCGCTGGAGCATTACCGCCACCTGCTGGAAACGCCCATCTACCGCATCGTGCTGGGCAACACCTTCACCATCGCCGCGGCGGTCACCGTGTCCTGCGTGGTGCTGAGCTATCCGCTGGCCTACCTGATGGCCACGGTGCCGCCTACCGTGGCGCGCGTGCTGTTCTTCGCCGTGCTGCTGCCGTTCTGGTCCAGCGCCCTGGTGCGCACCTCGGCCTGGATCGCCCTGCTCGGCAAGAACGGGCCGCTCAATGCCCTGCTGACCACGGTGGGCATCATCGACCAGCCCATGGCCTTCCTGTACAACTTCACCGGCGTCATGATAGGCATGACCCACGTGCTCATGCCCTTCGTGGTGCTGCCGCTCTATGCGTCGTTCCGTTCGCTGGACGGCAATCTGGTGCAGGCCGCGCAAAGCCTGGGCGCGGGCTCGGCGGGCATCTTCAGCCGCGTCGTCCTGCCCCTGACCTGCCCCGGCGCGGTGGCCGGCGGCATCATCGTCTTCATGAACGCGGTGGGCTACTACATCACGCCGTCGCTGATGGGCGGCCCGGGCCAGCGCATGGCCGCCGAACTCATCTCGCACAACATCACCGAAGAACTGAACTGGGGCCTGGCCGCGGCGCTGGCGGGCGTGCTGCTGGCGACGGTATTGCTGTCGCTCTGGATCTTCAACCGCCTCTTCGGCCTGAACAACCTGATCAGCGCGAGTTCCGGCAAGGGCAGCAACCAGACCGGCTACCGGCGCACGCCCGGCGGCCGCGTGGCCGCCCTGCTCGGCGTCGCCTGCGCCATCTTCCTGCTGCTGCCCATCGTGGTGGTGATCCCGATGAGCTTCGGCACCACGGATTTCCCGATATTCCCGCCGCCCCACTACGGCCTGCGCTGGTATGAAAACTTCTTCGCCGACGGCAAGTGGCTGGCGGCGCTGGCCTCCAGCACGCGCATCGCGGTCGCCGTCACGCTGCTGGCCACCGCGCTGGGCACCGCCGCCGCGCTGGGCGTGAGCCGCCTGGGCCAGCGCCGGCAGGGCTGGCTGGACGCCTTCTTCATCGTGCCCATGTCGGTGCCCGCCATCGTCACCGCCGTGGCGCTCTACTACCTCTTCGCGCCCATGGGCTGGGTGGCCAACTCCGCGGCGGTGGTCCTGGGCCACACGGTCCTGGCCGCGCCCTACGTCTACATCACCATGCGCGCCGCGCTGCGCAGCCTGGATCCCAGCCTGGAACTGGCCGCGCTGGGCATGGGCGCCTCCTGGCCGACGATGTTCCGTCTGGTCATGCTGCCCGCGCTGCTTCCCAGCCTGGTCGGCGGCGCCGTGTTCGCCTTCGTGAGCTCCTTCGACGACGTCGTGATGGCGCTCTTCCTGACCACGATACGCAACCGCACCCTGCCCAAGCTCATGTTCGAGGGCCTGGCCAACGACTTCGATCCCACCGTCATCTCGGCCTCCTGCCTGCTGGTCGGGGCGACGGCGCTGATACTGCTCGCCAACCTGCTGCTGCGCAGGAAGAAGGAACACTGACATGCACAACGCCTATGAAATCCGCCCGCCACGACCGCCGGAACGCCAGGGCAAAGAACTGGCGCTGACGGGCATACACAAACGCTACGGCAATGCCGTGGCGCTGCCGGAGGTCGACCTCACGGTGGCGCGCGGCGAATTCTGCACGCTGCTCGGCGCCTCCGGCTCCGGCAAGACCACCTTGCTCAAGATCATCGCCGGCTTCGAATCGCCCGATGCCGGCGCGGTGCAGATCGGCGGGCGCGACGTCACGCACATGCCCATCTCGGAGCGCAACATCGGGATGGTGTTCCAGAACTACGCCCTGTTTCCGCACATGAGCGTGTTCGAGAACGTGGCCTTCGCGCTGCGCATGCGGCGCCTGAACGCCGACGACATCCGCCGGCGCGTGCTGGAGGCGCTCGACCTGGTGAGCCTGACCGCCTTGCAGGACCGCAAGCCCGGCGCGCTGTCCGGCGGCCAGCAGCAGCGCGTCGCGCTGGCGCGCGCCCTGGTCTTCACGCCCGACATCCTGCTCATGGACGAACCGCTGGGGGCGCTGGACAAGAACCTGCGCCAGGCCATCCAGTTGCAATTGCGCCGCCTGCACCAGGACCTGGGCCTGACCGTCGTCTTCGTCACGCACGACCAGGAAGAAGCCATGAACCTGTCGGACCGCATCGTGATCCTGGAGCAGGGCCGCATCGTCGAGGCCGGCACGCCCGAAACGCTGTACCGGCGCCCCGCCAGCGCCTTCGTCGCCGGCTTTCTCGGCGAATGCAATTTCCTTCCCGGCAACGGCAACGTGCTGGGCGTGCGGCCGGAGCACCTGCGCGTGAGCAGCCAGTTGGCGGGCGACGACCTGCGCCATGAAGGCACCGTGGTCGCGTCGACCTTCTGCGGGCTGCACTGGAAGATCTTCATCGAGGCATACGAAAAAGTCATCCTGGCCTATGCGCCGCTGGATATCCAGGCCGCCGACCGCACCCCGGGCCGGCAGGTGACGTGGGGCTTTCGCGCCCGCGACGCCATGCCATTCGCGGAGGCGGCCTGACGATGCGCCCGCGCCGCATCGCGCGGACGCGGCCGGGCCCGTCCCCCCGCCCTGTCTTTCTCTCGCCCTCCCCCTGATTCCCCATGCCCATTTCCCCCGCCATGGAAAGCCTCCTGCCCCTGAACCCATCCGGCGCGGCGCCCTCCGCCGACGACGCGCGCGACCTCGTCGAAGAGGCTTACTCGACCCTGCTGGACATGATCCAGCGCGGCCAGATTCCGATCAACCAGCCGCTCCAGGAGCGCAATCTCGCCGGCGCGCTGGGCGTCTCCCGCACGCCGCTGCGCGAGGCGATGAGCCGCCTGATCGGTGGCGGTTTCGCGGTGCGCACCGCACGCGGCCAGCTCATCGTGCCGGAACCGACCTTGCGCCAGTACCTGGAGATCTTCCAGATGCGCCTGCTGCTGGAAGGCGACGCCGCCGCGGCGGCCGCCACGCGCATGGCGCCCGAGCAGGCCACGGCCATTCTCGACCAGGTGCGCGAGATCAAGCGCCGGCAGCACTCTAGCCATGAAGAAAACCACCGGCTCGACAACTTGCTGCACGACAGCATTGCCCAGGCCAGCGGCAACCGCCTGATGGCGCAGGCCATCCACGACCTGCGCATCAAGGCGCGCTGCTTCGACCAGAACGGCGCGCCCGAACGCCTGATTCCCGGCTGTGACGAGCACATCGCCATTCTTGAGGCTATTCTTGAGGGCAAGCCCGAGGCGGCGCGCGCCGCCATGCACACCCACCTGACCAACGTCCGCGCCGGCCTGGTCGCCCGCCACACCCATATCTGATCGTTTCCACCGCAAGCATGCCTTCCGCCAAACCCCTACTCATCATCATGAACCCCGTCGCCGAGCGCGAACGCGAGCAGATCGCGCGGCACTTCGAGGTAATCTTCGCGCCCACGCCGCAGCAGTACGACGATGCCGTGGCGCAGGCCGCCGGGCGCGTGGAGGTGGTCATGACCATCGGCGCCATCGGCCTGAGCGCCGCGCAGATCGACGCCCTGCCCAAGCTGAAAATGGTCTACTCGCTCGGCGCCGGCTACGAAAAAATCGATATCGAGCATGCCCACCGGCGCGGCGTCGCCGTGGCCTGCGGCGCCGGCACCAACGACACCTGCGTGGCCGACCACGCCATGGGCCTGATGCTGGCCGTCATCCGCGGCATTCCGCGCTTCGATCAACTGACCCGGCAAGGGGGATGGCGCACCGACGTGCCCATGCCGCCCGGCGTCTCCGGCAAGAAGCTCGGCATCCTGGGCCTGGGGGCCATCGGCGAAAAAGTGGCCCGCCGCGCGCAGGCCTTCGACATGGAGATCGGCTATTGCAACCGCAGCCCCCGGCCCGGCTCGCCGCATCGCTCCTTTGCCTCGCCGGGCGACCTCGCGCAATGGGCCGACGTGCTGCTGGTCGCCGTGCCGGGCGGGGACCGCACCCGGCATCTCATCGGCCGCGACATCCTCGAACAACTCGGGCCGCGGGGATACCTGATCAACATCGCGCGCGGCAGCGTGGTCGACACCGATGCGCTGGTG
Source organism: Bordetella genomosp. 10 (assembly GCF_002261225.1). Taxonomy (NCBI): domain Bacteria; kingdom Pseudomonadati; phylum Pseudomonadota; class Betaproteobacteria; order Burkholderiales; family Alcaligenaceae; genus Bordetella; species Bordetella genomosp. 10. Next base: position 1,717,520 of record NZ_NEVM01000001.1, on the reverse strand, counting down.
GACGCCTTGCGCCACGAACGGATCGCCGGCGCGGCCCTGGACGTCTATGAAGGCGAACCGAAACTGCCTCCCGCGCTGGCCGGCCTGTCCAACGTGGTGCTCACCCCGCACGTCGCGGGCTGGTCGCCCGAGGCCATGCAGTCGATGGTGGACATGTTTCTCGAAAATGCGCGGCGCCTGTACGCGGGCGAGGCCTTGCTGACGCCGCTTTGAAGCAAGGGGATCGGGGCAGGCGCGACGGGAATTCCGGTTTTCGGTTCCCGAAGAATTGTCACTATATGGAATAGTCTCCCGGACCCAAGGTCTCATCCAGCCGGCTCGGCCGCTAGACTTCCTCGCAGGAATCGCGGGGAAACCGCGGCGAATCGAGGAGACCAGGATATGGGACAGCAAGGAATACGGATTGCGCACGCCGCCGGGGCCCCGCCATGAGCAGCGGCACCGTCGTCGCCAGGCTGGTCGAGCTGACGCGGGGAATGCGGTTCGAGGACTTTTCCCCCGCCACCATGGCGGCGGCCAGGCGGGCGATACTGGACGGCCTCGGTTGCGCAATCGCCGCCACGGCTTGCGCGCCGGCCCGGCTTGCCGCCGCCGTCCCCGTGGGCGGCGCCGGACATGCCACGGTAATCGGCGAAGCCCTCCCCTCCACCCTGGAACGGGCCATCCTGCTGAACGGCATCATGCTCAGATACCTGGACATGATGGACGTCTATTGGGCCCAGGATGTCTGCCACCCTTCGGAAAACGTCACCGTCGCCCTGGCATCCGTGGAATGCCACGGGGGCGGCGGGCGCGACCTCATCCAGGCTCTCGTCGCCGGCTACGAGGCGCAGATGCGCCTGACCCATCTGCTCTCGCTGCAGGCCATGGGCATGCATCACGTTTCCGCGGCCGGCATCGTCGCGCCCATCATCATGGGCAGCGCCTGGAAGCTGCCGGGCGAAGTCGTCCAGCATGCGGTGGCCCTGTCCGGCTGCCGGCAGTTCACGGTGCACGCGCTCTCGAAAGGCGGCATCAGCATGGCCAAGGCCATAGGCTACGCGTGGTCGTCGATGGAAAGCGTCCTGGGGGTGCGCCTGGCGGAGCAAGGTTTCACCGGTCCCGTCCATTTCCTGGACTGGCTGACCAAGGAAGGCCCGGCCCGGGACAGCTTCGACGCCCTTGCCTTGGCGCCCGACGGCGCGCCCTTGATCGAGCGCACCAGTTTCAAGCAGTTCCCCGTCCAATTCGAATTGCAGACGCCCAATGAAGTCGCGCTGCGCCTGCACGAACAGATAGGACAGGCGCGGATCGCCGGCGTGGAGATCGTCGTACCGCCGATAACCGCCCAGCGCACCGCGGACCCGAGCAAGTTCCGCCCCGGCAACCGGGAAACGGCCGACCACAGCCTGCCCGTCACCGTCGCCATGGCGCTGCTGGACGGCAGGCTCACGGCCGCGCAGTTCGAACAGGATCGCTGGGCGGACGACGACGTTTGCACGCTGGCCGGAAACACCCGCGTCGTCGCCGACGAAGGCCTCGCGGCGGCCCATCCACAAGGGCGCCCCGCCCGCGTCACGATCACGCTGGAGGACGGACGGCGCCTGCAGGCGTTCCAGGACGTTCCCTATGGCGACGCCGCGCGTCCCATGGACGATCGCGCCCTCGAGGAAAAATTCCTCGCCAACACCACGGACGTCATCGGCGCCTCGCGCGCCCGCGCCATCGTCGACCGCGTCGGCGAGCTGGAGCACATGGCGGATATCGCGCAACTCACGCGGCTGCTCGCCGCCCAGTGACCGCCGCCGCGCCGGCAGCGGGACCGCCGGCATTCGAATCCATTCACGGGAATACTCATGATCGCCATCCTCTTGCGCCCGTGCCGGGCAGTCTTGCTCGCGTCGGCCGCCATTCTCGCCGCCGCGTCCTGCCCCGGCGCCGCCGCCGAAACGTATCCCAACCATCCGATCAGGATCGAAGTGCCTTACGCCGCGGGCGGCGGCGTCGACCTTGTCGCGCGCGTCGTCGCCAAGGGCCTTACCCAATCATTGGGACAAAGCGTGATCGTGGAAAACAAGCCCGGCGGCGCCACCAACGTGGCGGCCGAGGTCGTGGCGCGCGCGAATCCCGACGGCTATACCCTGTTCATCGCCAGCATCGCCAACGCGGTCAACCCGTCCCTGTACAAGAACCTGCCTTTCGACATCGAAAAGGATTTCGCGCCGATCAGCCTGATGGCGGATATTCCCAATATTCTCGTCGTCAACCCCGGCATCCCCGCCAAGTCCGTGGCGGAACTGATCGCCCTGCTCAAGAAGAATCCCGGCAAGTACACGTTCGCCTCCGCGGGCGTCGCCAGCAGCACGCGCCTGTCGGGCGAACTGTTCAAGAGCATGACGGGCACGGATATCCTGCACGTGCCCTACCGCGGCGGCAGCCTCGCGGCCGTGGACCTGCTTTCGGGCCGCGTCTCCATGTATTTCGCCGCCATGCCCAGCGTGCTCGGCTACGTGCGCGCCGGCAAATTGCGGGCGCTCGCCGTCACCAGCCTGAAGCGGTCGGGCTCCGAACCGCAATATCCCACGCTGGACGAATCGGGCTTGAAAGGCTTCAACGAAACGTCCTGGATCGGCCTGATGTCGCCCGCCGGCACGCCCCCTGCCGTCATCGAGAAACTGCACCGGGCCGTCGTGGCCGTGCTCAAGGCGCCGGAAGTGCAGGCCGTGCTGCGCGACCAGGGGGCGGAGGTGATAGGCAGCAATCCCGGCGAGTTCGCGGATTTCCTGCACCAGAGCATCGTCGACACCGCCAGGCTCGTCGAAACCGCCCATATCCAACCCGAATAACGTCGGATCCGGCATAGGCACGGACCGGCATCGAGACCCACAGATATCTCATCGACTACCCATGGCAGGAGACAATATGCGATCCCTTTTCGTGACACTGCTGGCCGCGGCGGCCCTGTCGTCCGCCGCGACTGCGGCGTATGCCGCGGACGCGGCGGACAGCTATCCCGACAAGCCCATACACCTGGTCGTTCCGTACACGACGGGCGGCGGCAACGACACCGTCGCGCGTGCCCTGGCCAAGTCCATCTCGGTATCCCTGCATGCCAACGTCATCGTGGAAAACCGGCCCGGCGCCAATGGCGTCACGGCCTATGAATACGTCGCGCGCGCCGACCCGGACGGATACACCCTGTTCATGGCCAACACCGGCAGCCACGCCATCAACCCCTCCCTGTACAAGCACCTCCGCTACGACCCGGTCAAGGACTTCACGCCGATCTCGGAAATCGCCATCCTTCCGAACGTCCTGGTCGTGTCCTCGAAGTCGAACATCCACACGCTCGCCGAACTCGAAACCTATCTGCGCGCCCATCCGGAGTCCGCCATGTATGGATCGGCCGGCGTGGGCAGCACCCAGCACCTGTCCGGCGCGATGTTCTCCAGCGCGCTGAAGATCAAGATGGAGCACGTGCCGTACAAGGGAACGGCGCCCATCCTGACCGATCTTCTCGGCGGCCGCCTGCTGATGAGCTTCGCCAATATCGTCGCCGTCCTGCCTCAGATCAAGAACGGGGATCTCGTCCCGTTGGCCGTCACCAGCGAACAGCGCGTGGCCTCGCTGCCGGATGTTCCCACCGTCGGAGAAACGGTCAAGGGTTTCAGCGCGCCCGTGTGGTTCGGCCTGGTCAGCAGCAAGGGCGTGCCCCAACCGATCGTCGCCAAGCTCAACGAAGCCGTCCACCAGTTCGTGACGAATCCGGAAGGCAAGTCGCAACTGGCCTTCATCGGCGCGGAACCGAAATGGTCCACCCCGGCGGACTTCGCCGCCCTCATCGCCTCCGACGGCAGGAAATGGGCAAAGGTGGTGCAGGAAAGCGGCGCCACGGCCGAGTAGACGGCATGGAACATGCAGCCGACACGCCCTTCCCGGAATGCGCGGGCGCGGCCGCGCCCTTTCGTAACGCAACCCGCCATGCGCATCACCCCCTGCCTTGCGCGGCGCATCCGGCGCGGGCAGGCAAGGCGGGAAGCGTTTGGAAAATCTCCCGCACGGACACCGTCTCCAGGCGCAGCGCGGCCCGGAAGAAGTCGTCGCCCTGCCCTTCCATGCCCGCATACGCCAGGCAGTCCCGCCATTTCCGACGAAGCTCTTCATCCGTCAGAGGCAGGCTGCTGGATCCCCGCAGGTCGCTCACCCGCCGGGTCAGCGGCGGAGCGGACTTGTGGGTGATTTCAACGACGTTCCAGCGCGGCAGATCCGGGCCCTGGTCTTCCTCGCAGGTCGTGCGCGCGATCAATGCCTGGATTTCGGATCGAGATACCGCATCGTCCGTAAAGCTGGACAGCCCGACGTGACCGTCCAATACCGCGGCCGCCATCGCATACTGCATGCTGAACTTGGCCTCCAGCCCCGTCCTGGGACGGTCATGGATCAAGGGCACCAGGGCGCGGCGATTGGCGCGCACGTGGATTCTCTCCACGGATTCGGCGCGCAGGCCATGCTCGGCGCGCAAGTCCAGCATGCCGTCGATCGCCCGATGCGCGGCATAGCACATGGGATACTTCTTCACTTCTATCCCGCTGCGGCGCAGTTCGAACGCATCCCCGCCCGGCATCCCGGCCGTTTCCAGTCCGTTCAATGCCTGCGCGAGATCTTCGCCGCCGCCATAGAGCCGCGCGAAACCCTGCCCGCCGTCCAATGCATCCTCCGCCGCATCGATATCGAGCTCGGCGAGGACAGCGGCTCTGGCGGCGGACGCCGAGCAGTGCCCCGCCTGGAACGATTTCGCCATCGTGCCGAAGTTTCCGCGCGTACCGGCGGCCTGCGCCACGGCAAGCCCGATGGCGTTGACCGTGCGCCGCTCGGACAAGCCCAGCAAATGGCTGCACGCCACGGCGCCGGCGATGACGCCCAAGGTCGTCGTGGCGTGCCAGCCCTTGGCATAGTGCTCCCGGACCATGGCGCGCGCCAACCGGACCATGACCTCGAAGCCAACGACGTACGCGCTGGCCAGGCGCGTGCCGTCCACGTTGCGCTCCTGCGCCAAGGACACCAAGGCCGGCAGCAATGCGATGCTGGGGTGGCCCCGGAGCGGACTGCTGACGTCGTCGTAATCGAGCACATGGCCCGCGACGCCGTTGTAGAGCGCGGCGTCCTCGACCGGAAAACCGCCCGCGCGGCCCCAGGCCCTTACCTGCCCGCCCGTCGCGGCGCCATCCGCGTTCCCCCTGCGCCTGGCGACATAGGACCAGACGGCGCGCGCCGCCGGCTCGTCATGGCCCGCCAGGGTCACGCCCACCGTATCGATCAGCGCGCGGCCGACCTGGTGGAAATCCGCCGCCGCCAGCATGGCGGGCGATAGGCGCCGGGAGAAGCGTGCGATACGTTGCGAAGCGGTCAAGGTTCCGATACCGGTCATGGTGCATATCGAGCAAAAACTCGTCCTGTTCTGGCGTATTTCATTCGCGGGCCGCGGCGGCGCCGGCTATGCCGCGGCCTCATCCAACATCGCGGCGAGCCGATCGCGATGCATCGCCAACTCGCGCGCGCGATCCGCATTGAAGTTGTACAGCGCCGATTCCAGGACCGACGCCCGATCCGCCGCGTCGATGGCCCCGAGCGCCAGCGGCAGGCCCGCCGCCTTGAAAGCCGCCTCCACCGCGGCCGCGACGGCGCCGGTGCGGGAGGACCCGGACGACACGCCCAGCGCCTCGCCGATCTGGTCCACGGCGTCCGGACACAAGGAAGCAAAATGTCTCAATGCCGGCCCGGTCAACGCCGCGTGCACCCTGCCCTGGTCGAGATCCGGGATCCTGTTGAACAAGGCCGCCCCCAAGGCATACACCGCGCGCGCGATCCAATGCGCGTCGAATGGGCGCCCTCCGTCCTCCTCGTCCCGGTTCTGCAGCAAGGCCGCGGCGCACATCTCCAGCCTGGCGTCGGCATCCGGTTCGCGCAGCCGGCGCAGCGCGCCGCTCGCCAGGGCATAGGCATGCAGCCTCGCGGCCTGCACCAGCGGATTGGCTTGCCGCACGGCGCCCCGGCTCATCAATGCCCGCCAATAGACGCCCAGTCCGGTGGACTGCGCCAAGGCGGACGGCGCGGTCATCAAGGCATCGCTGTCCCAGAATATCGCCGCGGGACGCGTCCTGGGATCGAAGAACTCCAGGCGCGCTCCGCCATCGAAACGGCGCAAGGCCGATCCGCCCCGATTCTGCGCCGACGTCGGGGCGGTGAGGACATTGAAGATGGGCGGCTTGGGCGCCAGCAGGCGCGGACTGACGGGGGGACCGTTGCCGGGGTAGCGCGTCGCCAGGTCTTCCAGGGGCCGCCCTTCTCCCATCGCGATCGCAACCACGCGCGTGGCCTTGATGACGCTGCCGGCGCCGACGGCTATCAACAGGTCGGCGCCCGCGGCGCGAGCCGACGCGGCCGCCTGTTCCACGTCCTCCAGCGGCGCGTCCTTGCGCATGCGCCCGTAGCAGCCGGCGTAGCGATCGCCGAGCGCGGCGCGAAGCTGTTCCACCAGAGGGGTCCGCGTGGCAACGCTATTGCCGCACACCACGAAGGCCCGCGCGGCGCCCAGGCGTGCGAGCTCGCCCGGCAAGCGATCCAGCGCGCCATCGCCCGCATGGATGCGCACGGCGCTGGAGATGGAGGTGAAGGGTTCCATGGCTGCCGTTCCCGCTCAGGCCGATGGCGGTCCATGGCGCAGCAACTCGCGCGCCAGCACCCAGCGATGGACCTCGCTCGGACCTTCCACGATGCGCATGACGCGGCACATGCGCGAGATGTATTCCAGCGGCAGTTCCTTGGACACCCCCATGCCGCCGAACAACTGGATGGCGCGGTCGACGACGCGCGCGATCATCTCCGTGCCCTGCACTTTCACCATCGAGCCGTCCAGCCTGACGTCCTCGCGGCCCTGGTCCATCTTCCAGGCCATCCGGTAGACCAGCAGGCGCACCATCTCGATTTCCTGGTAGCTGTCGGCGATCCACCACTGCACCGCCTGGCGGTCGGCGAGCGGCGCGCCGAAGGTCTGCCGGGCGTTGGCCTGCGCTATCATCATGCCCAGGCAACGCGCGGCCAGGCCCAGGCAGCGCGAGGCGATTTCGAGCCTGCGCACCCCCAGCCGCCGCGAAAGCGGGCCGAAACCGGCGCCGACCTCGCCCAGCACCTGCGCGTCGTCCAGGACCACGTTGTCCAGCACCACCTCGTACGGGTGGTATTCGCCGATCATGGGAAAGGAAGTCGGGATGCTCAGCCCCGGCGTTTCCCTGTCCACGAGGAAGGCCGTGAAGGCGGCGCGCTTGTCGGCCGCGGGATCGGTGACCGCCATCACGATCATGAAGTCGGCCCGGCGAGCGTTGCTGATCCAGAGCTTGGTGCCGTTGACGACCCATTTCCCATTCTTTCGCTCCGCCCGGGTCTTGATGGCGGCGGCATCGGATCCGGCGCCCGGTTCGGACAGCGCCAGGCAGCTCTTCTTCTCGCCGCGTGCGTAGGGCAGCAGGTAACGGTCGACCTGGGCGCCCTTGCACAGGGTCTTCAGCAGATACAGGTTCGGACTCTCGGGCGGCAATACGAAGGGCACGATGCTGTGCTTGAGCTGTTCGACCACCAGGCATTTGGTCAGCATGCCCAGGTCCTGGCCGCCGAATTCCTCCGGCACGTCGATGCCCCACAAGCCGATGTCGCGCGCCTTCCGCTGCAACGCGGCGTCGAGCTCCGGCGGAATCAGCGGGTCATCGCCGTAGCCGCGCTCCGCCTCGCGGCGGATGATCAGCGCCTCGTTGGGCGCCAGGAACTCGTCGGTGAAACGCGCCACCGTCTCGCGTACCATGCGCGACGATTCAGGTAACTCGAAATCCATGCGATCTCCTTGCCGGCCAACCGTGCAACATGTGTCCCCGCGGGGATCCGCCCTGCCTTACTGCCTTACCGCCTTACCGCGCTACCGCGCTATTGCATCTGGTAGACGCCCGCCTGCTTGGCGACCTCGCGCCATTTCGGGATGTTCTTCTCGATATCCTTGTGCATGTCGGCGGGTGAACTCGCGACGACCGAGTAGCCCAGGCGCTCCAACTGGTCCTCGCGCTTGTGCAAGGATTTCACGATGGCCGCGTTCAGCACCGCAACGACCTTGGGATCGGCATTCGCGGGCATGGCGAAGCCATACCAGGTATCCGAGTCGTAGCCCGCCAGGCCCACCTCCGCGAACGTCGGCACCTTGGGCAGGTATTTGTTCCGCGCGGGGCTCCCTATGGCGAGAATGCGCAGATTCCCCTTGTCCGCCAGCTCCTTGGCCGATGCCGACTGCACGAACATCATGTCGATATGGCCGCCGAGGAGATCCGTCATGGCCGGCGCGCCGCCCCGGTAAGGGACGTGGGTGATCTTCACTTTCGCCATGGACTTCATCAGCTCGCCGGCCATGTGCTGCGAGCTTCCCAGGCCAGCCGACCCATACGTCAATTTGTCGGGATTGGCGCGGGCATAGGCGATCAGCTCCTGCGCCGTCTTGAACGGGGAATCGCTGCGAACGGCCAGCACCAGCGGGGCCTTTACGGCGATGGACAAGGGCGTGAAATCCTTGAGCGGGTCGTAGGCCAATTTCTTGTAGATGGACGGATTGACGGCCTCGATGCCATCCGTCGTGAACATCAGGGTATAGCCATCCCCCGGCTGCCGCTTGACGAAATCGGCCGCGATGGTGCCGCCCGCGCCAGCATGGTTTTCCACGATGACCGGCTGCTTCAATTCCTCGCCGACGTCCTGGCCCACCATGCGCGCCAGCGCGTCGGTGCTGGCGCCCGGCACGTAGGGAACGATAAGTTTGATCGCCTGGGACGGATAGTGTCCCGTGGCATGGGCGCCGACTGCTACCGCCATCGTCGCGACGACGAACACACCGCGGCAAAGCTTATGGAAAAACATGGATGTCTCCTCTTCGGCCTTGAGTTGTCCGGCGGACGCCATCGCCCGGGCGGCGCTTTGCCTAGCCCCTTGCACGTATCCCTGGACGGCGGCGCCCGCGTCAGTCTTCCGTGATTCCCACCTTGGTCACGATCTTCCCGACCGCCTCGTAGTCCTGTTCGAGCCTGGCCTTGAACGCGTCGCTTCCCAGGAACTCGGACGAGAATCCCAAGTCGGCGAGTTGGGATTGAAAGCGGGGCTGCGCCATGATGGCCGCCACCGCGGCCTCGATCTTCCCCGTAATGGCCGCCGGCGTTCCCTTGGCGACGAATACGCCCTGGAAGGTGGCGTATCCGGGCCAGCCCTTGATCGTCTCGCCGACGGACGGCGTGTCCTTCATCAACGGAAAGCGCTGGGCGGTCGTCACCGCCAGGTTCCGCGCCTTACCCGCCTTCACCAGGGGCTCCACGCTTTGCGGTACCGCATACAGCAGGTCTATCTGCCCGCCGGCAAGGTCCGCCGCCGCCTGCGACGTTCCCTTGTAGGGCACGTGGACCATCTTCACGCCGGCATCCAGGTCGAACTGCTCGCCCGCCATGCGATGCAGCGAAGACGCGCCGGGAGAACCGAAGCTGACTTGGCCCGGATGGCCCTTCGCATAGGCAATGAGTTCGGGAATGCTGTGCACGGGGGAGGACGACGGCACCGTCAGCACCAGCGGACTGAGGCCCACCATCGCCACGGGAACGAGGTCCTTGCGCGCGTTGTATTTCGCCTTCTTGTGCACCTGCGGATAGATGGAATAAATGGCGTTGGGGCCATAAAGCAGGGTGTAGCCGTCCGCGGCATTCCTGGCCAGGTAGTCGACGGCGATCGCGCCGTCCGCGCCCGGCCGGTTATCGACGATGACCGCTTGATTCCAGCGCTTGGCCAGCTCCGCCGAGAGCGCCCTTGCCAGCACGTCGGCGGCGCCGCCCGCCGTATAGGGAACCAGCATGTGAACGGCGCGGTCGGGATAGCCCGACGCATCCTGCGCCAGGCCCGCGCGAGGCGCGCAGACCGCGGCGCCGGCGAGCAAGGCGGCCAGCACCGCGCATGGGAATTTACCTTCCATGGTTGTTCCGATCTCCTGAATCGCATCGAATCGCGCCGCCGCGCCCTGGCGTTGAAACCGAAGCGCGTGCCTCCGAATGGCGGCGCGAACGGTCACTGCGGCTTGATATTGGCGCGTCGCGCGACCTGGGCCCAAAGCGCGACGTCCTTCTTCACTTGCGCGCCGAAGGCTTCCGGCGTACCGCCGGCGGGAACCGATCCCATGGTTTCCATGGTCTGCAGCATCGCGGGCTGCCGGAGCGCGGCGTTCAATGCCTCGTTCAGCCTGCGCACCACCGCCGGATCCATATTCGCCGGCCCGAAGATGCCGAGCCACGAATTCGCCTGGTATCCGGGCACGCCGGCCTCGGCGAAGGTGGGCACGTCGGGCAGGGCCGCCAATCGTTTTTCCCCCGTCACCGCGAGTCCCCGCACCAGCCCCTTTCTCACCTGGCCGGCGACGCTGGGCACGCCGGAAATCATTATCTGCACCTGGCCGCTGAGCAAACCCACCATGGTCTCGCCCGAGCCCTTGTACGGAATGGCGGAAAATTTGGCGTTCACCTCCTGGGCGAAGCGCTCGAACGCGAGGTGCAGCGAGCCGCCGTATCCCCCCGCGCCATAGTCGATGGTGTCCGGCGCCTTATGCGCCGCATCGACAAGCTCCTTCACGCTGTGAAAAGGCGTGTCCTTATTGGCCACCAGCAACACCGGCGTGGTCGCGACCTCGCCGATCGGCGTGAAGTCCTTCACCGGATCGAACTTCGGCTTCTTGAAAATGGATGGAGAGATGGCGACGGTCTGGTCCGTCAGCATCAAGGTGTAGCCGTCGGGCGCCGATCGGGCGACGTCGAGCGCGCCTATCGTGCCGGTTCCACCCGCCTTGTTCTCGACATAGACCGTCTGTCCCATGGACTTGGTCAACTGCATCGCAACGGCGCGGGCCAGTTGATCCGACGTGCCGCCCGCCGGATAGGGAACCACCAAACGGATGGTCCGCTGGGGAAAATCCGATGCCGCGGTGGCGGTCCCCAGGCACAACGCCGCCGCGCCGGCGCCCAGGATAGAAATCAGTCGTGCGATTGACATGCTGTCTCCGATGGTCCGCCGATGTGAAAGACGGGCCTTGTTTGCGTCCTCTTATGCGAGCGCTCCGATGCGAATGCTGGAGCGCGATGCGCGTGGGTAAGGCAGTATAGGAGTCCTATTTGCACGCGGCCGCACGGCAAGGACGATGAAACGTCCACGACTTGGGAAACTTCAGATTCCCCGCGTGCATGCCTTTCTCAAATCGTGGAACGAGCGGGCATGCGCGCCGGCTGCCGGAAGAAGACGCGCGATATACAGTGGCGGCTCCCGTCACCCCGGCTTTGCGAGATCCCCGCACAGGTCCCCATGGATAGGCTTCGAATCGCGATACTTGACGACTACCAGGGCATCGCGCTGCGATGCGCGGACTGGAGCCGCCTGCGCGGCCGCTGCGAACTGGTGGCGTTCCCCCGGCACCTGGAACCACGCGAAGCCGAAGCCGCCCTGCGCGACTTCGACGTCATCTGCCTGATGCGCGAGCGCATGGCCATGCCGGACAGCCTCATGGCGCGGCTTCCCCGCCTGCGCTGCATCGTCATGACCGGCACCCGCAACGCCACGCTGGATATCGAAAGCGCCCGGCGGCGCGGCATCGCCGTCACCCACACCACGCGCCGCGGAGACGGCCTGTTCTCGACCGCGGAACTCGCCTGGGGCCTGATCCTGGCCCTCGCCCGCCATATCCCTTATGAGGATGCACGCATGCGCGAAGGCCATTGGCAAAGCAGTTGCGGCATTGCATTGGCCGGCCGGCGCCTGGGGCTCCTCGGCCTGGGGAAGCTGGGCGCGCACATGGTCCCCATCGCTAAGGCCTTCCGGATGGACGTGGTGGCCTGGAGCCAGAACCTGACCGAAGAACGGGCGGCGCAACTGGACGTCAGGAAGGTGAGCAAGTCCGAACTGTTCAGCGCCAGCGACTTCGTCAGCCTGCACCTGGTCTTGAGCGAGCGTTCCCGGCACATCGTCGCCGAGCCCGAACTGCGGCTCATGCCGGCCCACGCCTATCTGGTCAACACGTCGCGCGGCGGCCTGGTCGACACCAACGCCCTCATGGACGCCCTTGCGAATTGCCGGATCGCCGGCGCGGCGCTGGACACCTTCGAAGCGGAGCCCTTGCCGGCCGACAGCCCGCTGCGCAAGCTTTCCAACGTCGTGCTCACCCCGCATCTCGGCTACACCGTGGAGGAGCTGTTGCGAACCTATTACGAAGATTGCGTGGACTGCATCGCCGCCTGGATGGACGGCAGCCCCGTCAGAAGATTGGCCTGAAATTCATGCCGGACGCGATGACGGCCCCGGGTCATTCATCGAGGTGGTGCGTGGCGAGCCGTTCGTTGCGCAGCAACTCGGCTTCGATGGACTTCACGGCATACTGGAGGAAGGTCACCACTTCTCCGACCCGCATCACGTCCAGGCGGGATTCGATGGTGGACACGCTGATCGCCGCTATCGGTTCGCGGACGGCATTGCGGATGCACATCCCGACCGAACGCACGCCGGGCGCCTCGATGACGTCCGCCACCGTATATCCGAGCGCTTGCGAGCTGTAGATACGCTGCGTCAGCTCCTGCTCCGAATAGTCGGGATACCGCTCACGCAGCCGCGGCCGGTTGGCGTTCCTTATGCGCGTGTACTCTTCCGGGCTGAGCGCCGCCAGGATCGCGATATTCCCCGCCCCCACTCCCAGCGGCCGGCGGCGGCCCGGTTCGAGCACGAAGACCCTGACCGGATGCGTGCCCTCCTTGCGGTCGACGCACACCCCGTCGAAGCCGGAACGCACCGTCAGAAAAACGGTGTCCCCTGTCTGTTCCGACAGCGCATTCATATAGGGCTGGCAGATATCCCGAAGCTTCACCGGCGGCGCAACCGCCACGCCCATTTCGTAGGCACCCAGTCCCAGGAAATACCGCTTGGAGTCCTGCTGCTGGGAAACCAGGCGTTCCGAGATGAGCGCCTGCAAAATACGATGGACGGTCGACCGCTCGATGCCGGAGGCGCGGCTGATGTCGACGAGACGCAATCCGGTCCGGTTATTGGCGGTCAGCAGACGCAGCAGTTGCGCAACGCGGCGGATCAATTGCGTGCCGGGAGCAACGAGGCTGTCCGGCTCGCTGATCCCGATATGCGGGATGGCCGGCGCCCGGGGCGGTGAGGTAGGTGAAAGGTGCATACTCATTCCACTTTGTGGGAATTGATTTTGACAGCGCCATGCCGCGCTGCGTCTCCACCCTCATTTTAGAGCCGCGACGCCGGTGAACCCATATCCATAGTCCATAAGGTGGAAAACCCGGCCTCGCCTCCGCCCTCAGGCCTTGACCACCGAGTCGCGCACGAACACCGTCCCCTCCATGATGCGCCGCGCCGTGCGCACATAGGAAACCTCCTCGATGTCGCCGTTCGGCGCGAGTCCGATGCGCACGGGAAACACGCCGGTCGGGTGACCGATGCGGACGTATCCGTCCGTGGACGGACGGGCCACCGCGTGCACGATGGTGCCCGGGATATTGGCCGCCATGGCCGTGCAGACCGCGCCCGTCGCCGCGAAGGCCTTGTGCAGGCGCGGCGGCGGCCCGCCCACCCGGCGGGCGACGAAGCTGACGTCGGCCGCCGGCACCACCTTCTTGGTCATGAAGTCCACGTAGTCCGTGGGCGCCAGCACCGAAACGGGATGCGGCAGGCGCGACTCCGGCGCCAGGCCGACGTGGGCGGCGGCGGCATTGCGGATCGCCCAGAAACGGTCGAGGATCTCGGGCGTGAACTCGTCGGGGCTTTCCGTGCCGCGGATACCGGCGTCGCGGGCATGGAAGAACACGGTCGCCTTCGCCATGTCGACGATGGAAACGGGGATCTTCCGGCCGAATTCCGGAATATAGAGTTCGTCGACGACGTTGCCGCTGGGCAGCAGCTTGCCGGTGCTGGCGCCCTTGGTGGCGGCGAAATCCATCCGGATCTCGCCCGAGGCGCCCGGCACGCCGGCAATCGCGCAATCGCCGTCCACCGAGGGCGCGCCATCGGCGTCCACCGGAACATAGGAAACCAGCAACTGCCGGGTATTGGTATTGAAGATGCGCACGCGGGTCACCGGATGCACCGGTTCCACCAGGCCTTCCTCGATGGCGAACACGCCGACGCCCGCCGAGAGATTGCCGCAGTTGGCGGAATAGGACACATAGGGCAGGTCGATGCCGACCTGGCCGAAGGTGTAGTCCACGTCGGCGTCGGGGCGGTCGCTCTTGCCGACGATGACGATCTTGCTGGTGAGATTGTCGGCGCCGCCCAGGCCGTCGATCTGGCGCGGGTCCGGGCTGCCCATGGCGGCCAGCAGCACCTTGTCCCGCTCCTTCGCGTCGGCCGGCAGGTCGCGGTCGTGGAAATAGATGCCTTTGCTGGTGCCGCCGCGCAGGATCACGCAGCGCACGCCGCGTTGGCGCGATGAACGTATTTGATGGGTCGTCATGATGAACCGGGTCCTATGGAAAATCGGCAAGCCGGCTTGGCAGCCGCGGGAGGCTTACCAATCCAGGCGATAGCGGGCAAGCTTGTCGGGGTCGACCTCGGCGCCGATGCCCGGCGCGTCCAGGACGTGCAGCTTGCCGTCGCGGATGTCGATGGGCCGGGCCAGCAGATCGTCTTCCTGCTTCAGCGGGGTGGACAAATCGGCGGGATACGTGACGGCGCGGAATGCCGCGGCGAAATGCGCGCTGGCCACCGCGCCCACCCCGGACACCCCCTGGGAACCGATCCAGCACGGCAAGCCGTACCCTTCGGCCATATGCACGATGCGCGTCGATTCGTACATGCCGGTGCGCGCGATCTTGATGCCCATGACGCCGATGGCGCCGTCCTGCAGTTCACGCCGGACGTCGGTCAGCGAGAACACGCTGTCGTCGGCCAGGATGGGCACGCTGGTCGCGTCGGCGACTTTCTTGCGATAGGCGCCCAGGCCGACGGCGACGGGCTCCTCGGCCATGGCCAGTCCGTACTCGGCCATGGCGTTGATGGTGCGGATGGCCACGTCAGGGGTGTAGAGCTGGTTGGCGTCGATGAAGAGCAGCGCCTGGTCGCCCAGCGCCTCGCGCAGCATGCGCAGGCGCTGGATGTCGCCCGCCGGGTCGGCGCCGGCCTTGATCTTGAACGCCTGTATCCCATACTGGTCGCGGACCTTCAGCGCTTCCTGGACGAACTCCTCGTCGTTGTCGAAGTTCAGGCTGAGCATCCAACTGACCTCGACGGGCTTGACGCTGCCGCCGAGCAGGCGGGCGAGGCTGACTTTCAGCGACTGGGCGGCGACGTCGTGCAAGGCCGTGTCCAGCGCGGCCTTCGCGGTCGGATTCCAGGGGATGGCGGCCAGCGCGGCCTGGTAGCCCTCGCGATCCAGCGCATCGCGCCCCACCAGCATGGGTCCGAGCACATCGCGCACGATATGGACGATGGACCGCTGGGTTTCCCCATAAATAGTGGGACGGGCAGGCGCCTCCGCGGTCCCCACCACGCCGTCGGCATAAATCCGGATCAGCACGTGATCCTGCGCATCGCGCTTGCCATGCGCGCCCCAGCGGGATGCCTTCTTCAGTGGAATTCGAAAAGGAATAGCTTCCACGCGCTCGATCTTCACGTCCTGTCTCCTGAATATTGCTGTCCGTCGGCGGGGCATGACACTCGCGTCGTGTCCCCGTGACGCGCCGACCGTCGTTCTCGTGACGCGTAGTCTAGCGACCCGCCGCGCGCCTGCCCGCGATTTGCGCATCGGCTTGTTCCACGATGTGGGAATGTCATTACTCAACCTACAAATGGCTGACAATTCCACGCATTCCCACATCGTGGACTTCAAGGCGTTCCCGAACGCCGGGACCAGCGGGAATGAGGTCTTATCATCCGGCGGTACGCATCAGGGGGGACGACCTGCTCCCCGGCATAACGACGATATGAGAGACAGATGACAGGACTGACCCAAGCGATGGCGCGCGTCGTGGCCCAACGACGCCTGGACGACTTTCCGCCCGAGACCGTGGACAAGGCGAAGAAGGTCATCGTCGACACCTTCGCGGTGATTCTCGCCGGCGCCGACAGCGAGGTCGAGGAACCCCTCATGCGCTATCTCGGCATGAGCCCCGCCGCGGGAGACGCGCCCATCCTCGGCACGGACCGGCGGGCCACCGCCGAAATGGCCGCCCTCGTCAACGGCACTTTCGGCCATGCGCTGGATTTCGACGACGTCCTGTCGATGATGCCGGCCCACCCCAGCGCCATCATCGTCGCCGCCCTGCTCGCCGATCTGCCGGATCACCCGTTGACCGGCCGCGAATTCGTGGAGGCTTACGTCATCGGCATCGAGGTCGGCGCGCGCATCGCCCAGGGCATCACGGTGGGCCACTACGGCCGCGGCTATCACGGCACCGGGACGCTGGCCACCTTCTCCGGCGTAGCCGCCATGGCGAAGGCGAGGCGCCTGGACGAGGACCAGACCCGGATGGCGCTGGGCATCGCCGCCTCCATGGCCAGCGGCCTGCGGCGCAACTTCGGCACCATGACCAAACCGCTGCATACCGGCCTGGCCGCGCGCAACGCCTTGCAGGCCGTCAGGCTGGCGCTGTGCGGATTCACCGCGGCGCCCGATATCCTCGAAGCCAAGGCCGGTTTCTACGCGGCCTATGGCGTGGAGGCGTCGGACCCCGAGGTCGCCGTCGCCGCCCTGGACGGGCCCGGCATCCTGGTCGATCCCGGCATCGCCCTGAAAAAATTCGCCTGCTGCTATGCGTCGCACCGCGGCATGGACGGCGTCCTGACGCTGCGCGAAAAGCACGGATTCACGGCCGACGACGTCGTGAAACTCGAATGCCGCATGCCCCCGGGCGGCATGCTGGTCCTGACCTATCCGGAACCCGCGACGGGACTGGAAGGCAAGTTCAGCCTGCAGTATTCGCTCGCGGCCGGCGTGCTCGACGGCCGCTATACGATCGGCACGTTCACCGACGAGGCGGTGCGGCGCCCGGAGATCCGCGAGCTGCTGAAGAAGATCCACGCCTACGAGGACGAATCGTGCCGCGACGACGATCCGCTATTCGACACCCGCAGCTCCGGCGGCCGCGGCTTCGTCGACGTGGAGGTCTTCCTGCGCAACGGCAAGCGAGACGCCATCCGTATCTACAAGGCGCCGGGCCATCCATCGCGCGAACTGACCTGGGCCGACATCGAGGCGAAGTTCGACGACTGCGCGGTGCATGCCCGGATCGCGTCCGGAATCGCCAGGCAGGCATTCGACGCCCTGCGCGCGCTGGAGAAGGCCGGCAGCGTCGCCGATATCGTGGGCCTGCTGCATCACTGACGGACCGGACCAATGACTATCGAATCTTCTGTAGCGTCTTCCCGAGGCGCGCTATCCGGCGTCCGCGTCATCGAGATCGCCGGTCCCGCCGTCCAGTATTGCGGCAAGATGTTCGCGGACCTGGGCGCCGAAGTCATCCTGGTCGAGCCGCCGGGCGGCGCGCATACGCGGCAGACCGGGCCGTTCCTGCACACGCTCGCCGATGCCGCGACGCAGCCGCTGCGCAGCCTGTCCTTCGTCTATCTGAACGGCGGCAAGAAGTCCGTGACCCTGGATCTCCAGACGGACGAGGGGCGTGCCGCCCTGCATCGACTGGCGGCCGGCGCGCAGTTGGTGATCGAAGGCGGCTGGCCCGGCCGGCTAGCGGAACTCGGCTGCGGCTACGAAGCGCTGTCGGCCCTGAATCCGGCGCTGGTCATGACGAGCATCACGCCCTACGGCCAGACGGGCCCCTATAGCGCGCAGGAAGCCGAGGACCTGGTGTGCATGGCGACCGGCGGATTCCTGTACCTGGGCGGCTATCCCGACGGCCCTCCCATCGGCGCGTACGGCAACCAGGCCTATTCCTGCGGCAGCATGTTCGGCGCGGTCGCCAGCATGCTCGCGCTGACCCACGCCGAAGCGACCGGCCAGGGCGACCATGTGGACGTCTCCATCCAGGAATGCATGGTGCTCGCCATGGAGAACGCCGTGCAATTCTATGAACTGGAAGGCACGCTGCGCCGCCGCACGGCAGGCCTGCAGCGCTTCGCCGGCACCGGGGTGTACGAATGCGCGGACGGCCACGTCTACATGATGGCCGGCGGCATCGGCGCCAACCGGTTCTGGGACCGCACCATCGACTGGTTCAAGAAAGAAGGCGTCCCTGACGTCGAACGCCTCGCGGGCGACGAATGGCGCGAGACCG
Organism: Bordetella genomosp. 10; assembly: GCF_002261225.1. Lineage (NCBI taxonomy): Bacteria > Pseudomonadati > Pseudomonadota > Betaproteobacteria > Burkholderiales > Alcaligenaceae > Bordetella > Bordetella genomosp. 10. Next base: position 1,699,200 of record NZ_NEVM01000001.1, on the reverse strand, counting down.
CATACCTCCAGACAGACGAGGCGAAGCGCATTTTCATGGAAGTCTTCGGCACCTGGGCGCGAACGAAAACCAAGGCCTATCTGTATGCGGCCGCCCAGGACCGCCACGTGCCCGCCGCGGCGGTGAACGCGGTGGACGACCTCGTTGCCAGCCCCCAATTGGCGTCGCGGGATTATTTCGTGGAGGTCCGCCAGCCCGGATGGCCGGAAGATATCCGCATGCCCGGCGCGCCTTACCGCCTGGCGCGCACCCCTTGGGCGCTCCAAGGCCCGGCTCCCCTGCCCGGCCAGCACAACGCGCAGCTCCTGGGCGCCGCCGCCCGGGACCTTCCATCCTCGCACCGTCCGGCGGAGGAAATCCGATGACGCAGCACCTTCCCTTGACCGGCGTCCGCGTGACGGACTTCACCTGGATAGGCGCCGGTTCCTACACCACCAAGATCCTGGCCGACGCCGGGGCGGAAGTCATCAAGATCGAAAGCGCCGACCGCGTGGACTCGCTGCGCCTCGCCGCGCCCTATAAGGACGGCGTCAAGGGCGTCAATCGCAGCGGCTACTTCGCCGACCGGAACTCCAGCAAGCGCAGCCTCACGCTGAACATGAAGCACCCGCGCGCGCTGGACCTGGTCTTCCGCCTGATCCGGCAAAGCGACATCGTCGCCAACAACTTCACCCCGGGCGTGATGGAGCGCTTCGGCCTCGGCTACGACGCGGTGCGCGCGGTCAAGGAAGACATCGTCTACCTGGCGATGTCCATGCAGGGATCCACCGGCCCGCAGAAACACTACCTCGGCTACGGCGCCACGATGGCGGCCGTGACGGGCATCCAGCAGCTCACGGGCTTGCCGGGCCGGGAACCCGCGGGCACCGGCACGAACTACCCGGACCACATCCCCAATCCCTGCCACGCGACCTTCGCCGTCCTGGCCGCGCTGCGGCACCGCCGCCGCACCGGCGAAGGCCAGCGCATCGACATGGCGCAGACCGAGCCCACGGTCGCCCTGCTCGGACCGGCGGTGCTCGAATACACGGCCAACGGGCACGTGCCCCAGCCCCGTGGCAACCGGCACGAACAAGCCGCGCCGCACGGCGTATTCCGCTGCGCCGGCGACGATCGCTGGATCGCGATCGCGGTCATGACCGACGCCCAGTGGCGCGGACTGGCCGCCGCGCTCGGCGCGCCCGCCTGGATGAACGACGCCCGGCTGGCCACGACCAGCGGCCGGCTGGCGAACGTCGATGAAGTCGAGGAAAGGCTGAACGCCGAGACCGCCGGCCATGGCGTCGAAGCGCTGGTGCTGGCCTTGCAGGCGCATGGCGTTCCCGCGGGACGGGTCAGCACGGCCGCCGACGTCATCGAGGATCCCCAGTTGCGGCATCGCGGCCACTGGCTGACGCTGGACCATCCGGAGATGGGCCCTTCGCTCTACAACGCGCAGCCTTTCCGCAATGCCCGCAGCCCGGCGGGACAGGCGCGCCCCGCGCCATTGCTGGGACAGCACACCCACGAAATATGCCGCACGCTGCTGGGCCTGGACGAAGCGGAGATCGCCCGCCTGACCGAAGACGGCGTGCTGCGTTGAGGACAAGACCGAGGACAAGAGGAAGAAACCATGAGTTCCGTTGAAATCTCCGTCGAGGACCATATCGCCACCGTGGTCCTCAACCGGCCCGAGGCGATGAACGCCGTGGACCCGGAAATGCGCGGCCTGCTGCACGCGGCGTGGGACAGGCTGCGCCAGGACGACGAGATCCGCGTGGCCATCGTCACGGGCGCGGGAGACCGCGCCTTCTGCACCGGTTCGGACTTGAAGAAGACGCTGCCGTCCGGCGAATCGGCCGCCCAGCAACTCCTGGGCGGCGGCGCCGGCAGCGGATCGCTCATCGCCAACCTGAACACCGACAAGCCCCTGATCGCCGCCATCAACGGCTACGCGCTGGGCGGCGGCATGGAGCTGGCGCTGGCGTGCGACATACGTATCTGCACGGACGACGCGCAATTCGCCCTGCCCGAAGTCAAGGTCGGCAGCATGCCGGGCGCGGGCGGCTCGGTCCGCCTGCCCCGCTATGTCGGCCGCTCCGACGCCATGCTCATGCTGCTGACCGGCGCCCGGACCGACGCCGCCGAGGCCCTGCGCATGGGCCTGGTGAGCAAGGTGGTCGCCCGCGACCGCCTGTTGGCCGAGGCGCGCGAAATCGCCCTGGCCATCGCGGCCAACGCGCCGCTGTCCGTTCGCGCCGTCAAGCGCATGGTGCGGCAGGGAGAAGACATGCCGCTGTCGCATGCGATCGACGTGGAGCGCAGCCTGTTCGGACTGCTCTACAACAGCGACGACCGCATCGAAGGACGCAAGGCGTTCGCGGAAAAGCGCAAGCCGCGGTTCAAGGGGCGCTGAAGCGCCCGCGCGGCCGACAGGAGGAGAGACATGCCCACGGAACAATTCGCACGCTTTGTCGTGGATACGCCGGTATCGGCGATTCCCGCCGAGGTCATGGCGCGCGCTCGCGATGCCGTCATCGACACCTTCGGCGTGGCGCTGGCCGGCCGCGACGAGCCGGTCAGCGCCATCGCGGCGCGCTGGGCGCGGGAGATAAGCGCGGCGCCGCAAGCCGGCCTTTGGGGCCACGGCCTGCGCACGGCGGTGCCGGAAGCGGCCTTCGCCAACGGCATCGCCGCCCATGCCCTCGATTTCGACGACAGCATGGTAACCCTGCACGGCCATCCCAGCGCCGCCGTCGTCGCCGCCGCCCTGGCCGTGGGCGAATTCGTGCACGCATCGGGCGAGCAATTGCTGGCGGCGTACGCGCTCGCCAATGAAATCGCCGGCAAGTTCGGGCGCGCCTTCGGCGACGAGCATTACCTGCGCGGCTGGCACAGCACCAGCACCATCGGCGTCTACGCCTGCGCCGCGGCCTGCGCGCGGCTATGGGGGCTGGATGCGGCGCAGCTCTGCCATGCCTGGGGGCTGGCGGCGGCGCAGATGGGCGGCCTGGTGCGCAACTTCGGCTCCATGGCCAAGCCCTTCCACGTGGGACAGGCCGCGCGCGCGGGCGTGCTCGCGGCCTGGATGGCCAAGACCGGCATGACGGCGGACCCGCGCATCCTCGAAGGCCCGAACAGCGTGCTGGACACCTACGGCGGCGCGGACCGGATCGCGCCTGAGGAATTGGCGGGCCGCCTGGGCAAGCCCTGGGATCTCCTGGATCCCGGCGTCAACGTCAAGCGCTGGCCCTGCTGCTACGGCACGCACCGCGGCCTGACCGGCATATTCGCCTTGCGCGAATCGCAGGGCTTGCGCGCGGAAGACATCGAAAGCATGACCTTCGGCTACCTCCCCGGCAATGACGCGGCGCTGATCGACCGCGAGCCCGCCAGCGGACTGGAAGGCAAGTTCAGCATGGAATACACCGCGGCCGCCGCCTTCATGGACGGAGAAATCGGCTTCGATACGTTCACCGACGCCATGGTGGCGCGGCCCGAGGTGCGCCGCCTGATGCGCAAGGCCAGCCGCTACCGGCTGCGGCCGGGCGATTTCGAGGCCGGCGCGCCGGTCTTCGTGGACGTCACGATAACGACGCGGCAAGGGCGGCACGAACTGCGCGTCCATCATGCGCCCGGCTCTCGCGGCAATCCCATGGACGCCGCCCAGCACGAGGCGAAGTTCATGGATTGCGCGCGGCGCGGCCTGGACGATGAACGCGCGCGCCGGTTGCTGGGCCTGCTGCGCGATCTGGATCGCGTGCCGGACGTGAGCCAGGTGGTGGCCGCGGCCGCGGCAAAGGAGTGAAGGCCATGGACAAGCCGCGCGTCGCCATCCTGGACGACTACCAGAACCTGGCGCTGCAACTGGCCGATTGGGACGCGGTGCGCGAGCGCTGCGACGTCGTGGTCTTCGACGAACACCTGCCGGAGGACGAGGCGGCGCGGGCCTTGCGCGACTTCGATGCGATCTGCCTCACGCGCGAGCGCATGGCCCTGCCCGGGACGTTGCTGGAGAGGCTGCCGAGGCTGAAGTTCATCGCGGTCACCGGCCCCCACAACCGGACGCTCGATTTCGACGCGGCCGGCCGCCTGGGCATCACGGTATCCTGCACGCGGCGCTCGGCCGCGGGCCAGTTCGCCACGGCGGAACTGGCCTGGGGCCTGATCCTGGCCCTGGCGAGAAACATCCCCGGCGAAGCGGAAAACATGCGGCAAGGCGGATGGCAGCGCACGGTCGGCATGTCCCTGGCCACGCGGACGCTGGGACTGGTCGGCCTGGGACGCCTGGGCAGCCACATGGCGCCGGTCGCGCATGCCTTCGGCATGAAGGTCATCGCCTGGAGCCAGAACCTGACCGAGGAAACCGCGCGGGCGCTGAACGTCGCGCGCGTGGAAAAGGAGGAGCTGTTCCGGCGCAGCGACTTCGTCAGCCTGCATCTGGTCCTGAGCGAGCGCACCCGGCATATCGTCGGCGCCCGGGAGCTCGGCTGCATGAAGACGACCGCCTTCCTGGTCAATACGGCGCGCGGCGCCCTGGTGGACCGCGAGGCGCTGGTGGAAGCCTTGCGGCGGCGCCGCATCGCCGGCGCCGCGCTGGACACCTTCGACGTCGAACCGCTGCCGCGCCACGATCCGCTCCGCGCCATGGACAACGTCATCCTGACGCCGCATCTGGGATACACCGTGCGCGAGCTGCTCGCGCCGTTCTACGCCGCGACCGTCGAGAACGTCATGGCCTGGCTGGACGGCAAGCCGCTTCGCGTGCTGACGGCGGAGCAACCGCGCCTGAGCGGCCAAGTGGTGGAGTAGCGCAAGCCCGCTTTTTCATCGACGCCCTTCCGGTGGCCGCGGACGGCCATGCGGAGCGTCGCGTCGCGCCGAGGCCGGCGAAGCCAAGGAGGAGACATCATGGACAGACGATCGTTTATCGCGCTCTCCGCCGCCACCGCGGCGTGCACGGCGTGGCCGGGCCTGGCGCGAGCGCAACGCGACGACGCGTTTCCGTCGCGCTCCTTGCGGCTCATCGTGCCCCTGGCGCCCGGCGGGGGCACGGATGCCGTGTCGCGGCTCGTCGCCATCGAGATGGGCCACGTGCTGGGCCAGGCCGTCGTGGTGGAGAACCAGAGCGGGGGCAGCGGCACCATCGGCATGATGACCGTGGTGCGCGCCGCCCCGGACGGCTATACCCTGCTGACCGGCACGCCATCGCTGTCCATCGATCCCTCGTTGCGGCACGATATGAAGTTCGATCCGCTGAAAGACCTCCAGCCCGTCAGCCTCTTCAGCAAAGTGCCTTACGTCCTGGTGTCGTCCAGCCACCTGGGCGCCCTCACGGTGGCGCAATTGCTGGCAAAGGCCAAGGCGGCGCCGGGCGCGCTCACTTTCGGTTCGCCGGGCGTCGGCAGCGGCGGGCATCTCGCGGGCGAGCTGTTCCAGCTCATGGCCGGCGTGAAGCTTACGCACATCTCGTACAAGGGGTCCGGCCCCGCGATGAACGATCTGCGCGGCGGCCGCATCGACCTGCTGTTCGGCACCACGCCGGCCGTCGTTCAATTCATCCATGCGGGCGCCCTGCACGCGATCGGCGTCTCCAGCCTGACGCGCACGCGGATATTGCCGGAAGTGCCGGCCATTTCGGAAAGCGGCGTGCCGGGCTATTCGACATATTCCTGGTACGGCGCGTGGGCGCCCGCGCGCGTGCCGCGCGACGTCATCGATAAATTGAACGCCGCGGTGCGCGCGGCGCTGGACAGCCCCAAGGTCAGGCAGGCGATCGAGGCCGACGGCGGCGAGCCGGCGGCGACCACGCCGGAGGCGGCGGGCCGCTTCCTGCAGGCGGAAATCGCCAAGTGGCGCGAGGTCATCGCGAAGGCCGGCATCAAGGCGGAGTAGGACCGGCCTGCGAGGCAGGATACGCCGCGCCGCTGCCCCGGCGCGCGGCGCCGGGCGGCGATAACGCCCGGCAAACGGGGCAAACAAAAGACAAGCAAAGGACAAGCGATGGACGGGCAATCCCGCGCCGGCCTCGCGGCGGCAAGGAGACAGCATGGATCTATGCAGAAGGAATCTGGCCAAGGCAGGCCTGGCGGCCACCGGGCTTGCGCTGGCGGCGCGTGCAACCCGGGCCGCGCAAGCGGACACGGAATCGGCCTTCCCCACCCGCGCGATACGGCTGATGATTCCGTTCGAACCCGGCGGCGGCACCGACATCGTCGGCCGCGCCATCGCGCAGAAGGCCGGCGATGCGCTGGGCCAGGCCGTGGTGGTGGAGAACCGCAGCGGCGCCAACGGCACGATAGGCGCGGACGTGGTCGCGCGCGCGGCGCCCGACGGCTACTACTGGTGCATGTTCACCGCCAGCCATTCGGTGAACGTCACGCTCCAGGGGAAGAAACAGGCCTACGATCTCCTGAAGGATTTCGCGCCGCTGATCGAACTGGCGGTGCAGCCTTATATCCTGGTCGTTCGCCCGGGCCTGCCGGTCAATTCGGTGCGCGAACTGATCGACCTGGCCAGGCAGAAGCCGAATTCGATCACCTTCGGGTCTTCCGGCGTGGGCGGCTTGATACACCTTTGCGGCGAACTGTTGTCGACGCTGGCGGGAATCAAGCTGACGCATGTGCCCTACAAGGGCGGCGCCCAGGCCATGATGGACGTCATGGCCGGCAACATCGACATGATGTTCACCAGCCTGAACCAGTCCAAGAGCTATATCGCTTCCGGCCAGTTGCGGCTGCTGGCCGTCACCTCGCCACGGCGGTCGCCGGCCATGCCGAACGTTCCCACCATGCAGGAACAGGGGGTAAATGGCTATGACGTCCAGTCCTGGTACGGCCTGGCCGTGCCCGCCCGCACGCCCCGCCCCATCGTCGACGAGCTCAACGCCACGCTGAACGCCGTCCTGAAGCTGCCGGAGATCCAGAAGCGCCTGGAGGCGGACGGGTCCACGCCGGTCGGCGGCACGCCCGAGCAATTCGGCGGCTTCCTGGCCGCCGAGGTCGCCAAGTGGCGCGAACTGATCGAACGCGCCGGCATACCGATAGGCTGAGCAACCGGCTTCGCCCGTGGGCGGGATCAGGGGGGAACGGGCGGCCTGCCGAGGCGGCGCCGCCCGCCGGCCTCAGTTGTCCAGGGTGAACTTCGGCACGCGGTAGCCGTCCGGGTGGTCCGCGTACACCATGCGCACCGGGGCATCGAGCGCGATCCGCCCGATCTCCTCGTGATCCATGTAGGACACCATGATGGGCCCTTCCCGCAGGCGTACCGCCACCACCAGGTGGGGCGCCGGATAGGCGGGCAGGTATTGGCGATGGAACACGGTCCAGGACACGATGGAGGCCTGCCCGGAAATGGGCGTCCACTCGTACTCCATGCTCATGCTGACAGGACACATGGGGCCGGGCGGATAGCGGAACTCGCCGGATTCCGGGCAGCGCTGCAGTTTCATCTCGCCCGCCTGGATGCTTTCCCACATCGGCGCGTCGTAAGGAGAGTACAGGCGCGGCGACTTCTTCTTTTCGATCTTGCTTTCGCTCATGTCAGGACACTCCTCAACGTCCGTAGATGATCGACATGGCCTTGCCGGCCACGTCCGATGCGTACTGCACGTAGCGGCAATCCGGAACCTGACGTTTCCCCAGTCCTCCGCGCACCTGGCGCACCGCCTCGATCTGGTGGCTCCATCCCTGCATGTAGGACTCCGACAGATGGCCGCCATGCGTGTTCACCGGCAGCTTCCCGCCCACGCCGATGCCCTGCTCGGCGATGAAGCGCGCCGCTTCGCCCGGCGGGCAGTAGCCGAAGCCCTCCAGCGCGAAGAAGATGTGCGGGCTGAAACTGTCGTAGACGAGCAATATATCGATATCCTGCGGACCGATGCCGGCGGCCCCGAAAGCCTGCGCCGCGGCGCCCTGTTGCGCGGGAAGATAGAAATCCACCAGGCGCGGCCCCAGGCTGGTCGCATGGTGATTGAGGTCGCTGCGCCCCAGCCCGTGTATGGTCACGGCCTTCTCCGCGTGATGCTTGCGGGCGCGGCTGGCCTCCATGACGATGAGCGCCACGCCGCCATCGTTGATGAGGCAATAGTCGTTCATGCGCAAGGGCTCGGCGATGTACTTCACGGCCAGATACTCGTCGAGGGACAGGGGCTTGTCCCGCATGATGGCATTCGGGTTCAGGCTGGCCCACTGCCGCTGGCCCACGGCGACCTGGCCCAGGTCGCGGTCCGATAAACCGTGCAGCGCCTTGTAGCGCTGGAACATCAGGGCGTAGAGCGCGCCCTGCGAGGTCAGGCCCCAGGGACTGTGATAGACATAGGAAAGGAAAGAACCGCCCCCCATCGCCTCGGGGCCGCCGTATTGGACGGCGGCCGAACGCTGGTCGTTGCCGTACACCAGCGCCACGACCTCCGCCATGCCGGACTTGATGGCCATGACGGCCTGGAATACCGCCTGCACGGCATCCGCCTGGCCTCCCCACCGGGGATCGATATTGAGGATTTCGCCCATGCGCTCGTAGGCCGTCGTGGGCCCGACGATGAGCCCGTCGACGTCTTCCCGCTTCAGCCCCGCATCCTCCAGCGCGCGCTTGAAGGCCAGCGCCGCATAGCCGTTCGAGTCGAACGGCTTCTCGCCGTCGCGCACGCGGCGATAGTCCTGGACCCAGTCGGTGTGCCCGACCCCCACGACGGCGGAGATTCCCGCCGTATTCGTATCCAAAGTCTTCGCTGTCACCTCGTGTGTCTCCCGGAATATGGACATCGGCGCACGTAGACGTCGCCATCGATGCCATTATGCGAGAGGGGAAGTGCCGAATAGCGGGACTACCAGTCCAGGATATGAAATTCCGCGCCGCGCGCAGCGATCATGCGTATCCCTCATGGGAAGGGCTTCAATGCCAACCCTCGATCTTCAGCCCGCTGGCCTGCTCCGCGTCCTCGCGCGACACGTGGCGCACGGTTTGCGAGAACGTCCACACGTGTCCGCCGGGATCGCGGGCGCGATAGGTCCGGTCTCCGTAGAACTGGTCTTCCGGCGCCTGCAATATCTCCGCGCCCGCCGCCTTGGCGCGCGCATAATGCGCGTCGATATCGCTATCGAGGTGGGTATGGATGATCTGCGTGTTCTTCCCGCCGATCGAGGCGGGAATGTCCACGAAATCGGCCCATTTCGGGCCCAGCGTGATGTAGCCGTCGCCGAATCGCATCTCGGCATGGACCAGTTTTCCGTCCTGGTCGCTGATCACCATGTTGCGCGCGAAACCGAAGGCGTTCTCCAGCCATTCCATGGCGGCCCGGGGATCTTCGTAAAAGACCGCGCTCCCGAATGTGGGACGATGAAAATCGTCATTCATGACATCACCTCCTTGACCCGTGGCAAGTATCTGTCCCACGGTAAGCCTTCCGCGCGCGCGTTGCAATGGAAGACGAGAGGCGTCCCCGAAATGGCCTGCCCAGCCGTCAGGAGGCTCGCGGCTTCCTGGCCAGCAGCGTCGCAAACCGCAAGACGATGGGCTTGCCCTCGGCGTCCGTCTTGTGCAGCGAACCATGAAGCTCGTTGTACTTGAGCAGCTCCCAGCCCTGGTAGCGGCCGCTCAATTCGCCGAAGCCGAAGGTGCAGGGGAACGGCACCGGGCAGGGACAATCCGCCGTGTCCATGGCCGTCACGATGAGATTGCAGCCGCCGGGGACCGTCGCGTCCTGCATCCGGCCGATCAGCGCCGCGGCGGCCGCCGACCGCAGGAACATCAGGACGACCGTCGAGAGAATGAAGTCGTAGGCGCCTTCGATGGCGACGTCCTCGAGGTCGACCTGCCGCGCTTGAATGCCCATCAACCCCTCTTCCGCGGCGATGCGCCGCAGGTTGGCCACTCTTTCGACATCCTTGTCCCACGCGTCCACGGTGAACCCCCGCATGGCCAGGTACAGCGCGTTGCGCCCGTTGCCGCAGCCCAGGTCGAGCGCCCGGCCGGGCACCACTACCGCCGCCGCCTCGATGACTTCGGAATGCGTGCGCGTGAGGCCATGCCTCTTGGCGAAATAGTCTTCCGGCAGGCAATGGAACGACAACTGGCATTCGACGTCGGCGCTGACCTCCCCGATGCGATGCCACTGCCGCGGCTCGATGCGCGGCGGCGGGCTCGACGGCGTGCAATGGATCTTCGCGGTCACCGCGCCCTGCTCGTCCATCAGCTCGAAATCCAGCCAGCCCTTCAGGACCGACAACCGCGCCCAGGTGCCCGCCTGGGTGTTGTGGCGGCGGCGGAATGCCTCGGGCAGCGTCTGGGCGTTCCACACCGGCATCGTCTTGTAGCAACGCAGTTCATCCATCATGCCTCCTCCAGTCGCGGGATCAGGGCTCCCTTCCCGCAAGGCAGCCGTGTCCCGTCTCGCCTCGCCTCGCGCAAGATTCCTTCACGCAAGAATGAACGACCCTTGCATCGAACCGGCGCTCATGGACGCCAAACGCCAGACCCCGGGTAAACACGATCATGATAGCCCGCCGCGCATCCCCGCCGCCCTGGCTCACCAGGCCCGCCCCGCCCCATTCCGCAGTTTCCCGGCCGCCTCCTGGAACGCGGACTCGACGAGATCCAGCAGGCGATGATCGCCGTCGGCCTTGCGGCGGACCATGGCCATCCTGCGGATCGGGGCGTCGGGACCCAGGGCGATCTCGCGCACGGCATGCGCCTGCAGATGCTCGGGACGCAGGCGCGGCAGCACCGAGACGCCGACCCCGGCGCCCACCAGCGCGACGATGGCATCGATGCCGGCGATCTCCACCAGCGCATGGCAATGGGGCACCCGCTTCTCGACGTACTGCGCGGCCATGCGCCCGGCCACCAGCTCGCGATCGAAGCGGATCCACGGCTGCTCGCGCAGGATCTGCGCGGGCGGCGCCGGGCGCAGCGAGCGCGGCACGACCAGCACCATCTCCTCGTCGAGCAGTTCGGTCCACAGCAAGCGGCGCGAACCGCCCGTGGGCGGGCGTATCAGCACCGCCACGTCTATCCTTCCCGCCTTCAACGCGTCCAGCAGGAGCGGCGTGGATCCCCGTTCGATGTGCAGCTCCACCTTGGGCGCGCGCCGCAGCAGGTCGGTGAACGCCAGCGGCAGCAAGGTGGTCTGCGCAGAATCCGTGATGCCCAGGCGCACCCGCCCGGCCGGCGCGCTGTCCGTGTGGCGGCGCAAGGCCTCCAGCTCCGCCATGGACCTGTCGACCGTGCGCACGACCTCGCGCGCGAAGGCGGTCGGCTTGACGTTGCGCCCGGAGCGGTCGAACAGCGGCTGTCCGAACCAAGCCTCCAACTGCTTCATCTGCAAGCTGACCGCGCTGCGCGTCAGGTTGACCTGCTCGGCCGCGGCCGTCAGGTTGCCGCGCGCGACGACGGCGGACAGCGTGGCGAGGTATTGAAGCTTCATTGTCAAGAAATACTCACATGTCGATCGACGAATTATCGCCCATTGCTTGCGAGTTCCGTTCTAGCATCCGTAGCTTCCCTTTTGGCGCCCATCATGCAAACCGAGCTCCGCATCCAGGACTACCCCATCGCCAGCCATACCGCGCCGCGCAAGCCGTCGGCCGCTGGCGGCTGGCACGTGCCGCGCCGCCTGCAACGCGTGCTGTCCCTGGCGGACTTCGAGGACGCGGCGCGGCGTCACCTGCCCGCGCCCATCTTCGCCTACATCAGCGGCGGCTGCGAGACCGACCGCGCATTGCGGGGCAGCGAGGACGCCTTCGCCGACCATGACTGGGTGACCCGCGTTTTCAACGACACCTCCAGGCGCAACCTGACGACGACCTTGTTCGGCGAGCAGTGGGCCGCGCCGGTCGGCATCGCGCCCATGGGCATCAGCGCCCTGTCGGCCTATCGGGGCGACCTGATCCAGACCCGGGCGGCCGCCGCGGCGGGCATCCCCGCCATCATGAGCGGCTCGTCGCTGATCCGCATGGAGGACGTGGCGGCCGCCAATCCCCGCGCCTGGTTCCAGGCCTATGTGCCCGGCGAACCGGCCCGCATCGCCGCCCTGGTCGACCGCGTGAAGGCGGCCGGCTTCAAGACCCTGGTGGTCACCGCCGACGTCGCCGTGTCCGGCAACCGGGAAAACAATATCCGCGCCCGCTTCTCCACGCCGCTGCGCCCCGGCCCGCGGCTGGCATGGGACGGCATCACCCATCCGCGCTGGCTGCTGGGCACCATGCTGAAGACGCTGCTGCGGCATGGCATGCCTCACTTCGAGAACTCGCACGCCCAGCGCGGCGCGCCCATCATCGCCAGGAACGTCATGCGCGAGTTCGGGGCGCGCAACCACCTGAGCTGGGCGCACATCGCGGAAATGCGGCAGCGCTGGGGCGGCCGCTTCATCATCAAGGGCATCCTCTCGCCGGAAGACGCGGTGCTGGCGCGCGACATGGGCGCCGACGGCATCATCGTCTCCAATCACGGCGGACGGCAGCTCGACGGCGCGATCGCGCCGCTGCGGGCCTTGCCCGAGATCGTCGCGGCCGTCGGACCGGACTATGCCGTCATGATGGACGGCGGCGTCCGCCGCGGCGGCGACGTGCTGATGGCGATGGCGCTGGGCGCGAAATTCGTCTTCGTGGGCCGGCCCTTCAACTACGCCGGCGCCGTGGGCGGCCAGGCCGGCATCACGCACGCCATCGGCATCCTCGTCACGGAAATGGTGCGCAACATGAGCCTGCTGGGGGTGCTGAACCCCGCCGACCTGGGTCCCCGGCACTTGCGCCGCCGGGTACGGCCATGAGCGGCGTTTCCCCGCCACCGGTTTGATCCCTCCTCAGGCATCGAAACCGAAAGAAAACAATTAAACGACAACCGCATTTTCCCGGAGACAACCATGACCGTATCCCTGCGCCGGCGGCAAGCCTGCCTGACCGCGCTGTGCCTGCCTTTCGCCGGCATGCTCGACGCACATGCCCAGGCGGCGCCCTGGCCCACCCGCCCGATCACCTACATTGCACCGTACCCGGCCGGCTCGCCGGTGGACGTCATCGCCCGCCGCGTGGGCCAGCACCTGGGCCAGAGCCTGGGGCAGTCGGTGATCGTGGAAAACAAGGTCGGCGCGGGCGGCGTCATCGGGACGAACTTCGTCGCCAAGGCCCCGCCCGACGGGTACACGCTGGTCGCCGGTTCGATCAGCACGCATGCGATCAACGTCAGCCTGTATCCCAAGCTGCCCTACGACCCCGTGAAGGATTTCGCGCCCATCGCCCTGATCGGCTCCAGCGCCATGATCCTCGTGATCAATCCCGAGAAGCTGCCCGTGAAGGACATCCGGGAATTCACCGCGTACGCCAGGAGCCATCCCGGCGCGATCCAGTTCGGCTCCGCCGGCAACGGCTCCTCGCTGCACCTGGCCGGGGAGCTGTTCAAGTCCATGACCCATACGGACCTGACCCACATTCCCTACAAGGGCAGCGTGGGCGCCATGAACGATTTGCTGGGCGGGCACCTGGACGCGATGTTCGAGAATGCGCCCAACGCGCTGCCGCACATCCAGTCCGGCAAGCTGCTCGCCCTGGGCGTCACCAGCGACCATAGGCTGGCGTCCCTGCCGAACGTGCCGACGATCGCGGAAAGCGTGGCGCCCGGGTACAGCATGGCCACCTGGCACGCCGTGTTCGCCCCCGCGCGGACGCCGGAGGCGATCGTGCAAAAGCTCAGCGCCGCCATCCTCGATGGCTTGGCCGATCCGCAGGAAAAACGTTATTTCGCGGACCGCTCCATCGACCTGACGCCCGGCGGCCCGGACGTCCTGCGGGATTTCGTGGCGTCGGAAATCAAAAAAGGGCCGGTGTCAAGCGTTTAGTGAAACCGGCCGGATGGCTGGAAGTCTATATGGGACGCGGGGTTAGCTCTACTCTGGGCCGCTTTGCGGAGCTGCGGCGTTGTGGGCTAGGAGCCACATGAGAGCGTCGCGGTAGAAAGCCGGAGCGTGCTGCATCGGGGGATGATTGCCAGCAGATGACGGGCTTATTTTTCATCATAGTCCAATCGGCCGCAGCTCTCCAGAACGACGAACGCGCAGCCTTGGGCTGCGCGTTCGAGGGATGGCCGACAAGGGGAAGCGGCATCGTCAGCCTGGCTTCGGCGGCGCGGCTTTGGCAGCGCCTCCCTTCCTGAATCCCCGATCGCCGGCGATGAACGCCTCCAGCATGTGCGGGATCAGCGTCACGGCATCGACCGCCTCGCCATACGCCTGCGCGTGCAGCGCGGCGTAGTGATCGAGGTCGGCTTTGAGGCTGGCTGGGCAGGCAAAGGTCAGCTTCGTGGATTCCGTTTTGGTAGCGGCCCGAGCCGCAGCTTGCGCGTCGTCATCGTGAAGTCCCCTTGTTGAAGAACAACGGCTGGTAGGGCCGCAGCACCAAGTCGCGGTTGGCGATGATGCGAACCGGCAGGCCCGGCCGCTCGGTCAGCGTCGGCTGGATGTTCATGTTGCGCCGGGTCATCTCCTGGCCGACCTGGTTGATGCTGTCCTGCGCGCTGTCGCGCCCGGCGATGATGATGCGGTCGCCATCCTGGCGGTTCTCCGGCGCGGCCAGCTCGGCGCCGACGCCCAGCAGTGTGGTCAACGCTGCGCCGGCGAAGATGCGGCCCCAGTGGTAGTCCACGTCGTCTTCCAGCCCGGCATAGCCGGCCGGGTCGGCTCCGACCAGGTTGTCGAGCGTCAGCGAAGACGTGTCGGGCAGGATGATCCGGTTCCACACCACCTGCACGCGGCTTTGTCCGTAGCTGACCTGGCTGTTGTAACGGCCCAGGATGCGTGAACCCTGCGGGATCAGCAGGAAGCGCCCGGTAGCCGTGTCATAGACCGGCTCCGTCACCGTGGCGATCACGTCGCCCGGCAAATCCGACTTGATGCCCGTCACCAGCGCACCGGCGATGACCGTCCCGGCCATCACCTGATACGGCGAAGCCGGCGGCGTCAGGGTGCCGGAATTACGGGTTTCCGTGGTTCCGGCTTTTTGGAACGCCTCCTTCTGGTCTTGCCGGTTCTGTATCGCCGCCGGGTCAGCAGGCTGCGCCGCCGTGGAGGCCGGCCCGGCAGCCATCGGGTCGAACGCCGCATTGGCGGCGAAGCCCGGCGCGGCGGCCGCCTGCGACTGCGCCACCGGCGCGGCCTTCTGCGTGCCAGAGCGGAAGAACACCGATGAACCCGCGGCCGCTTCGGCTTCCTTGCGCAGCGCATCGTTCGGGTCGTTTCCAGGGGCCGCATAGGCGGCCGTCGCTGGCTGCTGCGACTTGACGATGGCCGGGCCAAGATCGCCCGGCAGCGGCGGCCCCAGTTCGGGCACCGTGGGCGGCAAGGCCGGCGGCAGCTTGGAGTAGTCCGCCGGCAGCGCATCCAGCCCTTCAGACTTGGAGACGCGGTCGACGTTGTAAAGCTCGGTCTGCTCACCAGCACCACGCCGCTGCGGTTGCAGCGACCACATCAGCGCGCCGAGCACGGCGACTGACAGGCCGCCGGCGAGGATGGCCAACGTGCGCCGGTTCAGGCGCGTGACCGGGCGCGGCTGGGCGCGCAGCGCCACCGTCTCGGGCGCGATCTTGCCTGCCGCCTGCGGCGCGGCGAGGTCGGGAGTGTCGTCCTGGCTCATTGTCAGTTCCTCCGCGCCACGCCGTCAGTGCGCTCGATCCGCACCACGTCACCACCATCACCGCCCAGGCGCAGTTCGGCCGCACCGAACAGCCGATCCACGATGTAGTACGGCGAGCGGAAGCGGTAGTTCACCAGTTGCCCGTCGCCCTGTGCTCCGATGACGAATAACGGCGGCAGCTCGCCCTGGGCAATGCCCGGCGGGAACTGGATGTAGACCTTCTCGCCGTCATCGAAGGCGCGCAGCGGCTTCCACGGCGGATTGCTGCCCGACACCGCGTAGCGGAAGCGGATCTTCTCCAGCGACAAGCCGGTATCGACCGGCGCGGCGGCGCTTGCCGCCTGTGTCTGGCGATGCAAGGCCAGCATCCGATCTTTCGGGTAGTCCCATGACACCGAGGCCATCCATGCCTTTTCGGTCGAGGTCAGTTCCAGCAGGTACGTCCGGCGACTGGTGGTGATGACCAGATTGGTTTTCAGGCCCGATCGGGTGGGCTTGACTAGCACGTTGACGCGCAGCGCCTCGCCGCTGCCGCTGGACGTGTCGCCAACGATCCAGCGCACAGTATCGCCAGCGGCGACGGTCACAAGTTCCTCGCCGGGCTGGAGCGAAACCACGGTGACACGCCCCGGCGCGGCATAGACCTGATACAACGCGCCGTCGCTGTACGGCCACACTTGGATCGCATTGACGTAGCCCTCGCGGGTTGGCGCGATACGCGCCTCGGCATTGGCGCGCGAGACGCGCACCTTCTCGTCGGCCGGCTCCGGCGCGGGCGTGGCCTCGTCCACCTCCGGCAGCGGCTTCAACTGCGCCGGCAGCGCCAGCGGCTCGGGCACGGCGACGACTTCCACCGGTTTGGGCGGTTCGGGCAGCGGCTGTGCCTGCACCGGCTCATCGAGCGAGATGGTCGGCGGCGGCTTGCCCTGCGAGGCGCAGCCCGACAGGGCCGCGAGCGTCAGCACGAAAGCGTAAAAGCGGAAAGGCAGGTTCATGGCTTGGCTCCTTCGGAAGAATCCAGTTCGCGGCTCCACGACAGGCCGTTGACGTAGATGCCCAGCGGGTTCTTGCGCAGGCGCTGTTCGGTGCGTGGGGTTTGCAGGACGGTGGAAAGCACGGCGTTCCAGCGTTCGGTGCCAGCGGGTGCGCCATTGACGAACCGCTGCTCCGTCCAACGGACGTTGAACGAGGCATCGCTGGCGCGCGTAACGCTGGTGATCTGCACCGTCACCGACTCGCGGCCGACGCGGGTGAACGGATCGTTCTTGCTCGCGTAGTCGTTGAGCACGGCCGCGCCCTTGTCGGTGGTGTAGTCGTAGGCATCGAGCCAGTTCTGCCGCACCACGATGGGGTCGATGGACAGGGAGCGCACTAGCGTGACGAAGTGCGTCAGGTGGTAGGCGATCTGCGCATCCGTGGGCTTGTATGGAGTGATTGCCTCGCCCACAGCGCGCACATGATCCTTCTCCACCTCGACCACGTAGGGCGTCACCAGGGATTGCGTGGAGTGCCAAACTCGGTCGCCTGCCAGTATCAGTGCCAATCCCAGGCAGCCGAAGGCCATCAGTCGCCAGTTCTTGGCCTGTACGCGGGCTGAGCCGATACGCTCGTCCCACACCTGCGCGGCGGCTTGATACGGGGTGGCAGGTTGCGGCGTGTCGGCATAGCGCACCTGCGGTCGTTTGAATCGCATGGTCAGTTCTCCTTGTGAATCGCTTTAATCGTCGGAGCCGCGCAGGCTCGGGCCTTGCCCGGAGCCGCCACCGTCGCCGCCGCGCAGCGTGTGGGCGGCAGTGGTCGCGGCATGGGTGATCTGCTGGCGGCGGTGCATCCGCTTGGCCCAGGCGGGCTGCTCTTGCTTCTGCGAGCTGGCGGCTTCGCCTGCGGCCGCCTGTCCGGAGCCAACTGCACCGGACGCAGCGCCGCCACCGGCCTCTGTGCTGTTCCATCCAGCACGGAAAGAGCCGGTCATCTTCTGCGCAGCACCAGAAGCACCGGACGCGGCGCTGCGCCCGGCAGCCTGCGCGCCGGTCTTGGCGACATTGCCCAAGCCGGCCATTGCACCCTTGGCTCCGCCGCCCGCAGCACTGGAACCGGCCTGGAATGCCGACCGGGCGCTGCTGGCCGTCGAAGCGGCGGCCCGCGCACCGCTACCGGCCAGCTTGGCGGCAGCCGGCGCCATGCGCGCCCCGGCCATGACCGCACCGCCCACGCCGGTCGCTGCGGCGCCGATGGCAACGGCCGTGCCAGCGGCACCGACAGCGGCACCGGCCATCGCGCCTGCGCCGAGCTGCGGCGCACCGGACACCAGGCCGGTTGCGATGCCCGGCCCATAGATGCCCAGCGCCAGCAGCGCGAGCGAGGCCAGCATCACGACAAGGGCGTGGTCGATGGAGGGTTCGGCGGGGTGAACCTGGAACTCCGCAAACAGCCCCGAGCCGATGCCGACGATGACGGCCAGCACCAAGACCTTGATGCCCGACGACACCACGTTGCCGAGCACCTTTTCAGCGAGAAACGAGGTCTTGTTCCAAAGCGCGAACGGCACCAGCACGAAGCCGGCCAGCGTGGTCAGCTTGAACTCGATCAACGTGATGAAAAGCTGGATCGCCAGCACGAAGAAACACAGGATGACGGTGAGCCAGGCGAGGAACATCACCACGATGGGGTCGATGTTCACGAAGACTTCGGGGAAGCCCGCCATGTCGCCGATCTGCTCCAGAATCGGCGCACCCGCATCGATGCCGGTCTTCGCCAGCCGCCCCGGTTGCAGGAAGTTCTCCATCGTCATGGTCGAGCCGGTGGCCGTCAGGCCCAGCCCGGCGAACGAGCGGAAGACGATGCCGGCCAGCCAGTTGAAGTTGCCGATGATGTAGGCGAAGGCACCGACGTAGAGCACCTTGCGCAGCAGCTTGGCGATCACGTCCTCGCCCTGGCCGGTGGCGTGGCTCATGGCCCAATACAAGCCGGCGATGGTCATGTCGATGACGATCAGCGTGGCCGTCAGGAACGCCACTTCGCCTTGCAGCAAGCCGAACCCGGAGTCGATGTAGCGCGAGAACGTATCGAGGAAGCGGTCGATGATGGTCACGTCGTTCATGGCGCGTCCTCTCCAATGGGTTCATCGAAGCTCGCCGGAATCGGCGGCAGCTCGGCCAGCGTCCGGTATTCGTTCGGCCCGGCTTGGCCGGAGAAGAAGCGCCGGCGGAAGGCGTCGGCGGCGGCGCGGCAGTCGTCTTCGCCCACGGCCTGCCGGTCGGCCGCGCACTGCGCACGCAACGCCTTGAGCCGCACGGGATCTGCGGCCAAAGCATCGGCTAGACTCTCGGCCGACTGCTGGCCGCAAGCGGCCAGCAGCACGGTCAGCAGGACGGAAGCGTGTCGCATGACCGTCTCCCGTCAGTTGGAATAGAAATCCACACGCTGCGGCGTGTAGGACGTGCCGGTGCCGAGGAAGCGCCGCCGCACTTCGCGGGCGCGCTCGGTAGCCGCCGCCTGCCGCGCCAGTTCCAGCGACGCGGCGCGGTCTTGCGTGATCTGGAGCTGCTGCGCCTGGATAGACTGCTTGGCCTGCAAGGCAAGAAGCTGGTTGGTCGCCTGCTGCGCCTGCAAGGCGCCGGTCGCCGATTGGCTCTGGCTGACCAGATCGGCGAGCGCGCTTTCGTCTTGCGTCAGGTTCTGCGACACCTGCGCCTGCATCCGCATCGCGGTGTGCAGGCCGTCGAGGGTGTTCTTCCAACGCTCGCGGGCGTCCTGCGCCATGCGGTCGCCGCTGACGGTGGCGGCGTACTGCTCCGGGTACAGGCGCGAGAACGTAGCGTCCATGCTCTGCACGTCGTAGGCCAGTCCCTGCGCCTCGGCGATCAGGCGTTCGGTGGTGGCGAGCGTCGAACGCAGGCGGTTGACGATGTTGAAGTCCATGCTCGCCAGATTGCGCGCCTGGTTCATCAGCATCTGCGCCTCGTTTTGCAGTTGATTGATCTGGTTGTTGATCTGCTCCAGCGTGCGAACGGCGGTCAGCGTGTTCTGCACGAAGTTGGACGGGTCGAATACGGTGATGGCCGCCGCCGGCTGGGCGAGCATCAGCGAGCCAGCCAGCGCGGCGGCAAGCGTTACGGAAAGCGCACGGATCTTCATGGCTGGTTCTCCTGTCGTGGTTGGGAAAGGAAAGAAGCCGCCTCTGGTGAGGACGGCAGCAGGTCGGCGGCCCAGTCGAGGCCGCGATGGCGCAGCCACGCGCCGGCGAAGCCGGGTGCGCCGGCCTGCGTCAGCACGCGGTCGATGTCGCGCTGGTCTTGCGGTGTGGATGCGCCCGCGAACGCGAGCGCGGCCGGCCCCAGGTCGAGGTCGAACAGGCGATTGCCGAGGCGCGATTGGTAGTAATAGTCGCGCTTAGGCTGGGCGGTGGCGACGATCTCGATTTGCCGGCTGTTGAGGCCGAAGCCCTCGTAGATCGTGCGAATCTGCGGCTCCGTGGCCTGCGGATTGGGGAGAAAGATTCGACTCGGGCAGCTCTCGATGATCGCGGGCGCAATGCTCGAATCCTTGATGTCGGCGAGCGACTGCGTGGCGAAGATCACCGACACGTTTTTCTTGCGCAGCGTCTTCAACCACTGACGGATGCGCGCGGCGAAAGACGGCTCATCGAGGAACAGCCACGCCTCATCGAGAATCAGCAGCGTGGGCGCACCGTCGAAACGCTCATCGAAGCGGGCGAACAGGTAGCGCAGCACCGCTTGCACGGCGGCGGGGCTGTGCATCAGTTCTTCCATCTCGAAGCCCTGCACGTCACCGAAGCCGAGACGATCGGTGTCCGCGTCCAGCAGCTTGCCGTGCGCGCCACCGAGCACATAGGGCGCAAGTGCCTGCCGTAGCGCGTTCGATTGCAGCAGTACCGAGAACCCGGTCAACGTGCGCTGCTCAACAGGCGCCCCGGCCAAGCTGCCCAGCGCCGACCAGATGACCGCCTTCTCGTCCGGGCCGACCGTCACGCCCTCATGCAGCAGGCGGCCTTCCACCCATTCCCCCGCCCAGGAGCGATAGCTTTCCCGGTCGATACGCGCGAGCGGCTGGAAGGCAATCCCGCCATCGGCACCCAGGTCATAGTGCTCGCCGCCCAGGCCCAGGATGGTGGCGCGCATCGAGCGGCCCATATCGAAGGCGAACACGCGCGAGCCGCGATAACGGCGGAATTGCTGCACCAGAATGGCAAGCAACACCGACTTGCCCATGCCGGTCGGGCCGGCCACCAGTGTGTGGCCTACGTCGCCGATGTGCGTCACCAGCCGGAAAGGCGTGGCGCCATCGGTGCGGGTAACGATCAACGGCGGGCCGTCCAGGTGGTCGTTCTTCTCCGGCCCGGCCCATACGGAGGACAGCGGCATCATGTGCGCCAGGTTCAGCGTCGAGACGATGGGCTGGCGCACGTTCGCATAGGCGTTGCCGGGGATTGAGGACAGCCAGGCATCCACGGCATTGAGGGTTTCGGGAATGGTCACGAAGCCCCGGCCCTGGATGACGCGCTCCACCATGCGCAGCTTCTCGTCGGCTACGGCGGCGTCCGCGTCCATGACGGTGACGGTCGCCGTCAAGTAGCCGAAGGAAACCTGATCGCTGCCCAGCTCCTGCATGGCGGCGTCCGCGTCCGCTGCCTTGTTGTTGGCGTCGGTATCGACCAGCGGGCTTTCCTGCTGGAAGATGGTTTCGCGCAGCAACGCCACCACGTTCTTGCGCTTGGCGAACCACTGGCGGCGCAGGCGGCCCAGCTCTTTTTCTGCTTCGGCCTTGTCCAGGCAGAGAAAGCGCGTGCTCCAGCGGTAGCCAAAGCCCAGGCGGTTTAGGTCGTCCAGCAGGCCCGGCCAGGTGGAAGTCGGAAAGCCCCGCACCGACACCACGCGCAGGTTCTGGTCACCCAGCGTCGGTGCCAGGCCGCCGACCAGCGCGGAGTCGGCCAGCAGCGCGTCGATGTGGAACGGCTGTTCGGGTACGCCCACGCGGTAGCGCCGCGTGGACACCGTGGCGTGCAGGTAGGTCAGCGTCTCGGCGTCATTGAGCCAGGCGATTTCCGGCATTACGCCATCGAGCAAGTCGAAGACACGATCGGTTTCCGCCACGAAGGCATCGAGCCGGCCGCGCCAGTCCACACCGTCGCCGGGCGCGTTCTCGTAGAGCAGCTTGGCTGCGCGGGCACGCGATTCCTCGGGCGGCAGGTAAGCCAGCGTCAGGTGATAGGCGCTCTCGAAATGATGCCCCGATTCCTCGAAGGCGGCGCGGCGTTCCTCGTCCACGAGCCAGGACAGCGGCTCGGGAAAGTCGGAGTGTGGATAGTCCGCCGCCGGCCGGCGCTCGGCCTCGATGAACAAGGCCCAGCCCGAACCCAGCCGGCGCAGTGCGTTGTTCAGCCGCGCCGACGTGGCGATCAGTTCGCCCTGCGTGGCGCTGTCCAGATCAGGCCCGCGAAAGCGCGCCGTGCGTTGGAAAGAGCCGTCCTTGTTCAAGACGACGCCCGACGCGATCAGGCCGGCCCAGGGCAACCAGTCGGCCAGCAGCGCCGGGCGTTGGCGGTATTCGGCAAGGTTCAGCATGCGGCGTTCCCCCTACACGTCTAGCAGCGGTTTGTGCTTGATGTGCCGGGCGAAGACCTGCATGAACTGCGGATCGACGCGCGCGCCCCAGACCGCCAGCGAATGGCCGACGATCCAGAGCACAACACCGGGAATCCACAGTTGCAGGCCCAGCCCGACGGCGGCGGCCAGCGTGCCGTTGGCGATCGCCACGGTGCGCGGCGCACCGCCCATCAGGATCGGCTCGGTGAGTGAGCGATGCAGCGGGATCTCGAAGCCGGACGCGAAGCCCGGCGCTCCTTCGTTGGCGGTGCTCATACGACGGCCCCACCGGAGAACGAGAAGAACGACAGGAAGAACGAGGACGCGGCGAACGCGATGGACAGGCCGAACACGATCTGGATCAGCTTGCGGAAGCCGCCGCTGGTATCGCCGAAGGCCAGCGCCAGGCCGGTGGAAATAATGATGATGACCGCAACGATGCGCGCCACCGGCCCCTGGATGGATTCGAGGATCGAGGTCAGCGGGCCTTCCCAGGGCATCGAGGAACCGGCGGCCTTCGCCGTACCGGCGGTCATCAGCATGATGGCGGCCAGCAGCAGGCCGTGCTGCGCCGGCGCGGCCAGACGCCGCAGGCGCGCGAAGGCCGAAGCCGGATTTACGGAAATGCGGAAAGCATGAATGTGCATCTGCGTCATGGCAGTTCTCCAGAGGGTTCAGGGGACGGGGAAGAAACTGACGGCAGCTCGGGAAACGGCGTTTCCAGCGCATCCGCCATGCGATAGCCCACGCCGTCGAAGCCGACGACGCGGGCGATGCTTTCGACGTGGCGCTTGCGGCCACGCCCGGCGATGTGGATGACGACGTTGATGGCCTCGGCGATCAACGCGCGCGGCGGATTCACCGCCACTTCAAGAATCAGTTGCTCCAGGCGCAGCAGCGCGCCCAGCGCGGAACCCGCGTGAATGGTGGCGATGCCACCCGGATGGCCGGTGCCCCACACCTTCACCAAGTCCAGCGCCTCGCCGCCGCGCACCTCGCCGACGATCACGCGGTCGGGGCGCAGGCGCATCGTGGCGCGCACCAGTTCCTGCATCGACACCACGCCGGCCCGCGTGCGCAGCGGCACATGGTCGCGGGCGGCGCATTGCAGCTCGATGGTGTCTTCGAGCACCAGCACGCGGTCGCCGGTGGCGGCGATTTCGGCCAGCAGCGCGTTCGCCAGCGTGGTCTTGCCGGTGCTGGTGCCGCCGGCGATCAGGATGTTCTGGCGCTCGCGCACGGCGCGGCGCAGGAAGTCCGCCTGCCCGGCGGTCAGGATGCCGTCGGCCACATAGCGATCCAGGCCGATGATGCTCACGGCCCGCTTGCGCAGCGCGAACGCTGGCCCCGGCGCGGCCGGCGGCAAGATGCCCTCGAAACGCTCGCCCGTCTCGGGCAGCTCGGCCGTCAGGAGCGGTTGACCGCGATGCACCTCCGCGCCGACATGCGCGGCCACCAGGCGAATGATGCGTTCGCCATCGGCTTCGGGCAGTTCCACGCCCAGCGGCGCGCGGCCCGACGACAACCGATCCACCCATAGGGTGCGGTCGGGGTTAAGCATGATTTCCATAACGTCCGGGTCTTCGAGCGCGGCGGCGATCAGTGGCCCCATTGCCGTGCGCAGCATCTGGATGCGGCGATCCTGTGAAGTGGTGGCCGACGAACGCGGCTCGGGCGGGATCTGCGCAACGGCGCTCATGAGGCACGCTCCTGCGCTTCAGCCAGCGCCGCCGCGTCATCCATCCGCATCGGGTCGGGATGCAGTTCTTCCACCACGTCGCGCACCAGGCTCCGGCCGCGCAGCAGGTGCCTGCCGAGCTGTTCGATGAATTGCTCGAAACGCGCCTTGCCCTGGGCACGGGCGGCGTCCTGATGCGCCTCGGGCACCGGGGTGCTGACGGTCAGGAAGTAGCGGATGAACAGCGCCAACGTTTCGATCTGGATGTTCTGGTCGCGCTCCAGGCGTTCGGCCTGCCGCGACAGCCGATCCAGCCGCTTGGCGATGGCGGCCTCGCGCTGGTCACCCGCGTCCGGCGACAGCCAGGACGCCAGCGCCGCCGCGACGATGCTGGATTTCGAGACGCCTTTCTTGGCGGCGAGTTCTTCCAGCCGCTTGGCGTGCTCGTGTTGGATAAAAAGATTGAGGCGGTATTGGCTCATAAGTCGATTCCGTCGTTGGGGTCGAGAGAGGCCAGCCGCGCCGTGCGCTGCATGGCCGAGTCAAGCTGGCCTGGGAGCGGCAGCGGCAGGTCGTCGTCGTCATCGAGCAGCGCTAGGTCATCGGGCGCATCCAGTTCGGGGTCGTAAGCGACGGATTCGGAGAGTTCGGGTTGGCGGCGCGGGCCGCCGTCGTCGGTGCCGCCCAGGTCATCGGCGGAGGCCGTGGCTGATGCGGCGCGCACGGCCGGGATCGCTAGGCCGCTCCAGTCGTCGGCGCGGGCCGGTGGCACGTCGGCGTACTGCCCGGCCGCCAGCGCGGGCGGCGGCAGCACGCGCTGCTTGAAATTGGCGTCGGCGTAGTAGCGCAGCTTCTTGGCCTTGATCGGCGCGACGCTGGACACCATCACCACTGATTCATCGGGTGGGAGTTGCATCACTTCGCCCGGCGTCAGCAGCGGGCGGGCGGTTTCCTGCCGCGACACCATCAGGTGCCCGAGCCACGGCGCGAGACGGTGACCGGCGTAGTTGCGCTGCGCCCGCAGTTCGGTGGCGGTACCCAGCGTCTCTGAGATGCGCTTGGCGGTGCGCTCGTCGTTGGTGGCGAACGTCACCCGGACATGGCAGTTGTCGAGGATGGAATGGTTCTGACCATAGGCTTTGTCGATCTGGTTGAGCGACTGCGCGATCAGGAAACTGCGGATGCCGTAGCCGGCCATGAACGCCAAAGCCGTCTCGAAGAAATCGAGCCGGCCCAGCGCCGGGAATTCATCGAGCATCAGCAGCAGCTTGTGACGGCGCGCGATGCCATCGCTGCCGTCAAGCGATTCGGTCAGGCGTCGGCCGATCTGGTTGAGGATCAGCCGCACCAGCGGTTTCGTGCGGCTGATGTCGGACGGCGGCACGACCAGGTACAGCGACACAGGTGATTCGGACGCGATCAGGTCGGCGATGCGCCAGTCGCAGCGCGACGTGACTTCGGCCACCGTCGGGTCGCGGTACAGGCCGAGGAACGACATGGCCGTGGACAGCACGCCAGACCGCTCGTTGTCCGACTTGTTGAGCACTTCGCGCGCGGCGGACGCGACAACAGGATGCGGCGCGTCACCGAGATGGCGCGTCGTCATCATCCGGTGCAGCGTCAGCTCGAACGGGCACGCCGGGTCACTGAGGAAGTTGGCGACGCCGCGCAGTGTCTTGTCTTCGCCGGCGTAGAGCACATGCAAGATGGCGCCGACCAGCAGCGCATGGCTGGTCTTCTCCCAGTGATTGCGCTTCTCCAGCGCGCCTTCGGGGTCAACGAGAATGTCCGCGATGTTCTGCACGTCGCGCACTTCATGCGCGCCGCGCCGCACTTCCAGCAG
This sequence comes from Bordetella genomosp. 10, assembly GCF_002261225.1. Taxonomy (NCBI): domain Bacteria; kingdom Pseudomonadati; phylum Pseudomonadota; class Betaproteobacteria; order Burkholderiales; family Alcaligenaceae; genus Bordetella; species Bordetella genomosp. 10. Next base: position 1,673,475 of record NZ_NEVM01000001.1, on the reverse strand, counting down.
CGGGTTGTACGCGGCTGACTTCGCATCGGTGGGGTTGAACAGCAGGCAATGCGAGAAGTGTGAGCGCCAGCCGGCGGTGATCTGCCAGTTCTCGCCCTTGATGTCGTGGATCACTGCCGATGCAGGCCAGGACAGCAAGGTCGGCACCACCAGGCCCACGCCTTTGCCCGAGCGCGTGGGCGCGAACGTCAGGACGTGTTCCGGGCCTTCATGGCGCAGGTACTGTCCGTCATGCAGGCCGAGAAAGACGCCGGCAGACTGCATCAGCCCGGCCTTGCGAATGTCGGCGGTATTGGCCCAACGTGCCGAGCCATAGGTCGTGACTAGGCGCGATTGCCGCGAGCGCCACACCGACATGGCGATGGCGACCACCACGGCCACCAGGCCGCTGCCACCCGCAATCGCACCGCCTATGTCGAATACATGCGGCGCGTAGGCATCGAAGAAGAACCACCATTCAAAAAGCCGCCAAGGGTGATAGACCGGCGTGCCAAAGAAGTCGAACCAGGGCGAGCCAAGGCGTACTTGATGTCCGAGGGCGGCCGCTGTCCATTGCGTTGCACTCCATACGCCGGCGATCACGATGCTGAAAACAGCGGCGATCTGCCCGAACAGCACGCCCTGACTTTGCATGACTGCCCTCCGATTTCTCCTGCGCTGATTCCTCGCTCACACGCGGCATAAGTACGTGCCGCATAGCGCGAGGATCAGTGCCGGGTCGGTGCCGGTCAAAGACCGTTATCGGAAGAAAGGTCGAGAAAAAAGCAAGATTTCGCGCAGGGGCGCAGGCAGAAAAAACGCCGCAAGCGAAGGCGCATTGCGGCGTGTCGAGCAAGAAATCGGGAGATTCGTGGCGATGCACCGACGATCAGAACTTGGGCGGGCTCTCCTGCGGCGTATAGGGCACCGTGCCGTCGCCGTAGAACCGCTTGCGTGTGGCTTCAGCTACCCGGTTGCATAGCTCGTCGCCCAGCTTCGCGCGTTCCAGCCTGCATTGCTGGCGCAGCTCTTTAAGCCGCTCAGGGTTGGATGCCAGCTCCTCAACGGTCGGCAGGTTAGTCCTTTGAGGTGTCTCGGACTGGCCGCAGGCCGTCAGTGCTACGGCCAGCAGAAACGGGATGGTCTTCTTCATGGCTTGGTTTCCTCCGACGTATCGGGTTCCGGTGGCAAAGTAGAACTTTTGCGTAAGGTGGATTCGATGGCGTTGACCCTTTGGATGAAGCGAACAAGTGTCTCCGAAGGCTCGCTGTCTAAACGCAACAGATAGGTGGTGAGCACTGGCGAACGGCCGGCCAATGGTCGTGCCACTACGCCAGGTTCACGGCTAGCGGCGATCTGTGAAGCACCGGCCAGTCCCAAAGCGAAACCCGCCGATACCAACGCCATCATCAGGTCGGTGGAGGAAACCCTTTCAGCAATCAACGGTTCCTGATCCACTCGACGCAGCACGCGCTCGATTTGCCGTGCATGGCCCTCGCATGCCTGTGGATCGCCAAGCACCAATGGATAACGTAGCACTTCCTTCAGCGGCAAATGCTTATAGGTCAATAGGGGATGTCGCGCGGGCACCGCTACCATCAAGGGCTCGCTCCATACGGGTTCTGCGATGAGTCCATCACCAACCTCATCCGACTGTGCAAACCCCACGTCATACATGTCGTTGCACAGTCCTTTAATTTGGTGTGACAGCGGCACTTCGGAAAGACGAATTTCTACCTCTGGTTCCTCTTGTCTGCACAATGCCAGGAAGCTTGAAAAGCGCGAAGGCGCAATGCCATCCGACAGAGCGACTCGCAACTGGCCATGGAAACCATTAGCGGCAGCCTTCACGCTATCGCGCGCCTGCTCCAAGGCGGCGAAGACGCGCGGCACGTGCTCCAGAAACAACTTGCCGGCCTGAGTTAGGCGGGTGCTTCGCGTCGTTCGGAAGAAAAGTTGAACCCCCAGTTCCTCTTCCAACTCCTTGATTGCCCGTGACAGCGGAGACTGCTCAATGTGCAACTTCTCGGCAGCTCGGGCGAAGTGGAGTTCTTCGGCCACTGCGAGGAAACAACGCAAATGGCGTAGCTCCATCGATTCAAGTTCCTATGCAGATCAACGGGAAACGCCCCATGAAGGCTCGGGGCGTTTCCTTTTCTCAGTTTGCAGACTTGATGAAATCATTAGCCGTTATGGCATTGCCGTAAAAGGGGGCGATCTCCTTCACGAATGAGGTCTGCTGTTCCCGTGTGAAGGCTGCGGAAGCGTCATAGATGACGCTGGTGTTGTAGCCCAGGTCGTGCGCGTTCCGCAGCGTCGATTCCACGCACTGACGCAGCGAATAGCCCATGAGATAGATGTCTTCGATGTGGTTGTTGCGCAGATAGCTGTCGAGCGTGGTGCCGGCAAAGCCGCTGCTGCCGGTACGCTCGCGAATCACATACTCTCCGTCGATCGGTTCGAAGCCCGGGAAAATGTCGGCCTGCTTGCCAAGGAAGGATTTGTACTTCGGCATCATTTCGCGCAGACCATACTTCGCCTGACCGAGCACCTTGTAGGAAGGATCGAGGGTCATGGTGACGTAAATCACTTCCATATGACGGCGACGGGCTTCGGCTAACACCTTCCTGGAATTGGCGACCGATTCGTCGAACTGCTGGCGATCCTTGAATTGACTGTTGATGCCGCCGGTCGGCGCCATCCAGTCATTCTGAAACTCGATCAAGATCAGTGCGCTCTTGCGTGTCTGGACGGTCTGCGCGGAAGCGGACATCGAAGCAAGCGATGCAGTGAAGAGAACCACGGCCAGAAGACCGCTAATGAGGGATTTCACAGGGATGTACTCCGTAATGTGCGTGTTCCGTCAGCCGTTGAGCGTGCGACCGCCATCGACGATGATTTCGGCGCCGACCGTCCACCTGGACTCGTCGGAAGCCAGGTACAGCACGGCCTTGGCCACTTCTTCGGGGGTGCCGAAGCGGCCGAAAGGAATGCTGGCGGCGATGTCCTTGTTGACCTGTTCTCGGTAGGCGGCGGGAATGCCCAGCTTGTCGTACAGCGGCGTTTCGACGGGGCCGGGGCTGACCGCGTTGACGCGGATACCGCGTCCGAGCAATTCGCTCGATAACGTCTTCGACATATTCAGGAATGCGGCCTTGGTGGCAGCATATATCGACGAACGCTCTGCGCCGACATGGGCGTTGATCGACGTGTTGAGCACGACCGATGCCGGGTTGGTGAACACCGGCAGCAGTGCCTGGATCAGGAAGTACGGCCCCTTGACGTTGATGTCGAAGGAGCGGTCGAACATCTCCTCTGTCCATTCCTCGATCGGCAGCCAGACGGACACGCCAGCGTTGAGGAAGGCGACATCGAGCTGGCCATAGTGCGCCTTGACGGTTTCGGCGAGCTTGCGCTGCGCGGTGATGTCGGCCGAATCGGCGCGCACCACAAGCACCTCGGAGCCTAGCTCCGTCCTGGCCTTGGCGATACTGTCGGGGTTGTTCCCTGTGACGACGACACGCGCGCCTTCGGCCAGAAATTGTTTCGCGGTTTCCAGGCCAATGCCGGAAGTACCGCCAGTGATAAGAGTACGTTTGCCTTGCAAGCGGGACATGAGGACGCTCCTAGTAGTGATACTGCGAACAGCGAATGTGCTGCCGACAATGCAAGCATGAACCTATGCACAAAATCCGATAAGATAGGCCGCCTGCATATAATCCATGCTGTAACTGCATAAATATCGGAGGCAGTACTTGGATCGCTTTCTCCTGATGACCTGCTTTGCCCGGGCGGTGGAAACTGGGAGCTTTTCTGCTGCGGCGCGCGACTTGGGCTTGGGGCAGCCCAATGTGAGTCGGTACGTGGCTGCGTTGGAGGAGCACCTCCAGACCAGGCTGTTGCTGCGAACCACACGCCGGCTCGCATTGACGCCGGAAGGCGAGCGTTACTACGCGGAGGCGCGGCGAATACTCGATGCCGTAGCGGAGTCGGAGTCTTCCCTGCGCGATGAGGCAGAACCCACGGGGCTGCTGCGTGTCGCCTGTCCTACCGCGCTGGCCCATGCGTTCGTGCTGCCGCAAGTGCCCGCCTTCTTGGCGCGTTTTTCCGGCTTGGCGTTGGATCTCCAGATCGGCGATCGCTACGTGAACTTGGTCGATGAAGGTGCCGAGCTGGCGATCCGCATCGGTCACCTTGAGGACAGTGCCCTGCGAGCCCGACGTATCGGCATGTTCGAGCGGGTATGCGTCGCCAGTGCCACCTACCTGGCCCGTCACGGTGTGCCGCGCGGGCCTGACGACCTGCTCGGGCATGATTGCATTGTCTATACGTTGCTGTCGTCGGGCAGTACCTGGCACTTCCGTGATTCCGAAGTACCTATTTCGGGCCGGCTTCGGGTCAATTCGCCGCAGGCAGTACAGGAAGCGGTGAACACTGGGATAGGCATCGCGCACGGGCCAAGGTGGCTGTTCGAGGATGGACTGAGGAACGGCAACCTGAAACTTCTGTTGGGCGGCTACGAAGCCCCCCCGGTGCCTATCCAAATCTTGTACGTCGCCAACCGCCTTCTGCCAAAGCGCGCGATTGCCTTCATGGACTTCATCGCAGAAGCGTTTACCCACATACCGGCACTCAACGTGGGAGCGCCTGCGAGGGTGTAATCGTGATTGCAGCGGCTCAAAGCCAAGCCAATCACCGATGGGTGTCTGTTTCATCCATGGTGGATGACTTATCGCCCACGTGGATACCGAGCCGAACGCGCGCACGATCGTTCGCGCGTTCCGCGTAGCCTTAGTCAGGCCGGTTTCCCCTGGGCCGAATTCGAGACTTCCGCCCACTTTTCCCAGTTGGCAAGACGCTCCTCGTAGCGCTGGCGAGCCAAGGGAAGCGGGTAGCTGCCCAGGAAAATGCGCAGCGGCGGTTCGGGAGCGTCGACGACCTGCAAGATCGCCTGCGCCGTCGCCTGCGGATTGCCCACGGTTTCGGGCAAAAATGACGCGGCAAGCTGCTTGCGTACCTCGTCGTAGACTTCCAGCGAAGGCGAGAACTTCATGGACGAAGGGTCTACGAAGTCGGTGGCATAGCCGCCCGGTTCGATCAGGGTCACCTTGATTCCCAGGTCGCTGACCTCTTGGGACAGCGCGTCCATCATGCCTTCGAGCGCCCACTTGGATGCGTGGTACAGGCCGAGGGTCGGAAAGGTGACAATGCCGCCAATGCTGGAGACGGAGAGGATGTGGCCGCCTTTCTGCTCGCGCATGATCGGCAACGCGGCCTGGGTGACCCAAAGGGCGCCAAACACGTTCGTCTCGATCTGGACTCGCGCATCGGCTTCACCGACTTCCTCGATGGCACCGCTCAGGCCAAAGCCGGCGTTGTTGATAACGACGTCGAGGTGGCCAAAGTGCTCCTTGGCCCGGTTGATGGCTGCGAAAGCGGCTTGCCGGTCGGTGACGTCGAGTTGGAGCGGCAGCACGGCGTCTCCATAGGTTTCGACCAATGGCTCCAAGGTTTCAAGACGACGCGCGGTTGCCACTACCTTGTCGCCTCGCGCCAAGGCGGCTTCGGCCCATATCCGGCCGAAGCCGCGAGAGGTGCCGGTGATGAACCATGTTTTCTGAGTCATGGGGAATCCAATTGGTATTTATGAGCCGAAAGATGGGTGTTTCTGGTTGGTCAGCGAGCGGTATTTCAGGCAACCGGAAAGTCAGTGCTGACGGCAATGTCCTTTTGTGCCTCCAAGGAAGCGAGTCGCTCGGTCAAGGCCGCCTTGATGTTCTGGAAGGCATCGGAACCCAACGCCAAGCGTTTCGGTGCGGGTGTCTGATCGACCGAGGCGATCATGGCTTGCACCATCTTCACAGGGTCTCCCGGCTGGCCTCTGAAGCCCGGTTCGATGACGCGCCGCACCGCGCCGGCCGGAGTTTGCGCATAGGCGTCCAGGGCTGGTGCAATGGCGGCACTGTTCGCGGCGAATTCGGTACGCGCGCTGCCCGGCTCGACAAGCGTCGTCTGGATATTGAATGGCGCAATATCGAGGCTGGCGGATTCGAAGAAGCCCTCCATCGCCCACTTCGACGCGTGGTAAAGCGAGAGCCCCGGCATCGCCCACTGTCCGCCCATGCTGGAAAGCTGCATGATCCTGCCGCCCCCTTGGGCACGCAGATGCGGCAATGCCGCGCGCACCACCTGGATCGATCCCACGACATTGGTGTTGAGCTGGTGGATGATCTGCTCATCCAGCAGTTCTTCGGCGGCACCGACCAAGCCGTACCCGGCATTGTTGACGATGACATCGATGCGGCCGAAGTGGGCGAAGGCTGCATTGACGACGCTGCGGACGGCTGGCGTGTCAGTCAGATCAAGCGATTCGAGCCAAAGCTGCTCGCCATATTTTTCTTTCAGGTCGAGCAACGACTCCATCTTGCGGGCAGTACCGGCAACGCGGTCGCCGCGCTCCAGTAGTTGCTCCGTCATCAGTCGGCCAAAGCCACTGCTCACGCCCGTGATGAACCAGGTGCGAATGGTCATAGTTATCTCCTTGCGGTTATTGCAACGAACGGCGTGCAGCCATCGCCTTGATGGGAACCGCTGGGCGATGCAATCAGGAAGTTGGGACGAAGGTGGAGATGCCGTTAATTGCTGACAGGTACGCGCGTCCAGAGATCATTGAATCTAACGGCGTCGAAAAACGCTGTCCCTTCGATAACCAAGCCGTCCTTCATTTTGAGAAACCAGGCGTAGTTGTTGACGTAGGGCTTGCCATCGTTAGCGATTCCTCGTCCCACGAACTGCGCGATCACCATGTCGCCATCGCCATAGATGCCCTTGATCTCGACCGGACGGAATTTTTCAGTTGAATGCGCAAATCGAGCGCCAAAGGGAATGTTGATCTTGGCGTTCAGCTCATCCATTCCAACCGTCGTCCCCGCGATGAGTGAATCGCCGAGAACCGTCCACTTGATCTCATTGGAGAGAACGCCCAGGACATTGCCGCCGTTACTCCAAGCCGTGAGCGCTGCTTCGACTTTCTGTTTATTCGAGGCAGTTACATCCGATCCACTTTGGGCCATCGCCGAGGGTGCGGAGAACAGTGCGAATAGAGCAGCAGCGGCTCCAATGGACAGGGCACTGCGGCGCCCCTTGTCGATCATGTTCATTGTGAAGTTCCTTATTGAATGACGCAGATGCTGAGGCGAAATGCTCCGGCCTTGGTGTCTCTGCCCGGAAAAGAAGCCGATCAGCGTGTCTTGGCCGCCATCGGTGCTGCCCTAGTCGTCGAAGTCCACAGATAAGGCGATGTCCTTCTGCGCTTCCAGCGCCGCCAAACGGTCTTTGAGTGCCTCGCTGATCAACGTATAGGCGTCCACCCCGAGAACGAGACGTTTGGGGGCGGGCTCTCGCTCGACCGAGGCGAGAATCTCGCGGACGACCTTCTCAGGATCGACTTTCGGCTGATATCCGCCGCCTTCGATGATCCGGCGGGTGTCTCCGGCGGGGGTCTGGTCGTAGGCGCTCACGGCCTTCGGCATTACGGCGCTCGCGAACGCGAAGTTCGTGCGAGCGCTTCCTGGCTCGACGAGCGTGACCTGAATGTTGAACGGGGCGATGTCCTGGATGGTGGATTCGAAGAATCCTTCGATACCCCACTTCGTCGCGTGGTAGAGCGATAGGCCCGGGAGAGCGATCTGACCACCCATGCTCGATATTTGCAGGATGCGTCCACCGCCTTGCGAGCGCAGGTGCGGCACAACCGTACGAACGACCTGGATCGATCCGACAAGGTTGGTGCTGATCTGATGGGCGATCTGCTCTTCCAACACTTCTTCTGCCGCACCGAACAGACCGTAGCCGGCATTGTTGACCACAACGTCGATACGACCGAAATGGGCAAACGCCGCATCGACGACGCCGCGAATCGCAAGCGTATCGGTCAGATCAAGCGAGTGAAGCCAAAGCTGCTCGCCATATCTTTCTTTCAGATCGATCAGCGAATCCATCTTACGGGCAGTGCCTGCAACGCGGTCGCCGCGCTCCAGAAGCTGTTCCGTCATCAGTCGGCCGAAGCCTCTGTTCACGCCTGTGATAAACCAGGTACGGACGGTCATATCTCCATCCTCCTTGCAGTTGAGCGCCAATTGCCGCGCGATGAGAATCGATGTTACATCGCACGATTGGACTGAAAAACTGCTTAAAATGGGATGACTTATCAACCTGAGGTTTGTAATTGCCCTATGGAAAAGGATCAGCTCGACGGGATCATTCCGTTCCTTTCCGTCGCTAAACATTTGAGTTTCACGCGGGCAGCGCTCGATTTGAACATCTCATCCACCGCGGTCAGCAAGGCCATCCAGCAGCTTGAACAGCGGCACGGCGTCGTGTTGTTCCAGCGAACAACGCGTAGCGTCGTCTTGACGGAGCCCGGTGCGGCGCTGTTCGAGCGTCTGAAGCCGGCCGCCGCTGAAATAGGCGATGCGCTGGTACACCTGTCGAACTATCAAACCCGCCCGACAGGCACCCTACGTCTGACCATGACGCGCACCGCCATGATGCTGCTCGTTGAGCCGATTGTTCCGGAGTACTGCCGCGCCTATCCCGATGTCACGTTGGAACTGTCGATCGACGAGGGAACGGTGGATCTTGCGAGCGGGCTTTATGACGCGGGAATTCGCCTGGGGGAGACGGTTGAGAAGGATATGGTCGCCGTGAAGCTCACGCCCGAACTCTGTTGGTCTGTGGTTGGTTCGCCTGCTTACTTCGCGCGGGCTGGCCGGCCTCGGAAGCCCGAGGAATTGACTCAGCATGAAGGCATCCTCTATCGCTTCGTCACGTCAGGACAACGACACCGGTGGGAGTTCAACCGACGAGGCCGCGACTTCATCGTGGACATGACGGGACGGATCGTTGTCAATGAACGCGCATCATTGTTGTCGTTCGCTCGCCAGGGATTGGGCCTCGCCTATGTGGCCGACCTTGAGGCGGCTGAGGATCTGGCGATGGGTCGTCTCCAGTCGGTGTTGCGAGATTACATCCGCCCGACCACCGGGCTGCACCTCTATTTTCCGGCCAGAACCCAAGCGCAACCCAAGCTTCGTGCATTCATTGACATGGCGAAGCGGAAAGGGCTGGGGTTCAAGTAGATGGAATCTCAAGAAACTGCGGAACGAACGGGTGATTGCCCTCGGCATCGTCCTGCATGAACGAAGCAAGCGGACATACGTCGGACAGCACAGCTTTGAGGAGCGAACAAAGACTACGCTCACCGTGGATATTCCAAGGGCCGTTTCATCTTCGGACAACTAACTGATCGAAGGATCAAGACGGCGCCCGATTTCCCAAGACACCCTGCCACCGCGCACTGTAGCGGCGATTTGCTGCCCTAGCCGCTGTTCGATCACCGGCCGCCAAGGCACCAGGCTGAAACCCATGCCGTCATCGAGCATCGCGTAGCGACCACTGGCGAGCATGACGCTGCGCCGATAGATGCCGGCCACGCGCTGCCCGTCGGCCACTGGCCGATGCTCCAGGCTGGTTTCGGTGGCAATGTCCTGTGCGGCCTTCGCCACTTCGCGATTGCGCAGCGTCCCTAACAGGTTCCGGGCGAGAATCACGCGCTGGCCCCGACGCTCAGCCAACCCCTGTTCGGCCAGGAAATCGGCACGCTGCTGCAAGGCTTGTTTGGCGTCGCCACCAAAGCCCAGGTTGCTCAATCCCCGGCTGCCGCCAATCAGCTGTTGGTCTAGCCAAGTTGCGCCGATCGCACGGGCCTGCCGTTCGATCGGCAGGTGCGATTTCAGCTCCACCGCCACGCCACCCAGCCGCTGCGCGTCGTACTGGCGGCCACGTTCGGCCAGGTCGTCCGGCACCTTCCATAGCCCTTCGGCCACGCGCTCCACGATGCCGGCCCGGCGCAGGGCTTCCAGCCGCCGGACGTGGGCGGCGACAACCTCCTGCGGGTCGCGTCCGGGCGTGGCCCGGCCCTGCTCGATGGCCAGGTGATGATCTGCACGGTACAGGCCATCGCTCGCCAGCGTGACGATGTTCTTGTCGGCAGCCCGCACCTCGGCGGAACCGCGTACCTCCACCACCGCGCCGGTGGGGTAGTTCGCCAGCTCGTCGCGGGCGTTCAACGCGACGTAGTGGGCCTTGCCGTCCACGCCGTCGATGACCAAATAGCCTCGGTCGTACAGCTCGTCGGCCAGCCCCTTTGCGGCGACGCGGCCAATGATGGTGCGGCCGCTTCCATCGCCGTTCTGGCCCGGCTCGAACACCGCCAGCTCGCGCGGCTGGCCGCTCATGGCCCGCTGCATGGTGCGGATGATGTCGCCACGCTCGCCCAGGGCGCGCAAGGTCTTCTCGGTATCGGCGTGAACCGCCCAGGTGCCGGGCTGCGTCTCGTCGGCCAGGCCCAGGCGCTGCAAGCGTTGCAGGCGGCCGATCAGCAGCAGGCGCTGGCGTTGCAGCCAGGGTTCGTTGAAGCGTTCGATCTGCACCCGGCCATCCTCGCCGGCCTCGCGCTGCAACGTGCGGTCGAGGCTCGTCCACCGCTCCTGTTCCACCTCGTGCTGCAAGGTCTGCTGGATCTCCAGTTCGGTGCGCGGCCCCAGCCATTCCGTCGCCAGCTCGGCGGCCCGATGGCGGAAGCCGTGGGCGATGTAGTCGCCCGCGATGATGAGGTCTTTGCCGGTGTCGTCGCGTCCGCGCACGATTAAGTGGGTATGCGGGTTGTCGGTGTTCCAGTGATCGACCGCCACCCAATCCAGCCGCGTCCCCAGGTCGGCTTCCATCCGGTTCACCAGATGCCGGGTATAGGTGCGCAGGTCGTCCAGTTCGGCGCCGTCCTCCGGGGAGACGATGAAGCGGAAATGGTGCCGGTCGTTGGCGGCCCGCTCCTTGAAGGCATCGAGGTCGGCTTCGTCGGTCTGCGGCCCGTAGGCCCGCCCAGGTTCGCCATCACGGCCGGCGCCATCGCGCTCGATGTAGCGCAGATGCTTGGCGAGCGACTGCGGGCTGGCATTGCGTTGATTGACCAGCAGGGTCTTGATCGTCACGCGCCGAGACATGGGCGTCAGCTTCGCCCCGGCGAAACGCGCCGCCGTATGGCCGCGCCCCAGGCGCGAGCCGGGCCGCTGGCCTGCGCGCTGGCCCTGGCCACCGGACGCGGCGGAATGGCGCATCGAGGACTTGCCGCCGCTGGCCTTGCCAGCCTGCTTGAGCACCTTGGAAACGAAGCTCTGGCCCTGACCCTTGCCCCGGTTCTTCGGGGCGCTGGGACGCACGCGGAAATCGTCGTCGCGGCGGTCGGTCATGGTTGCGCTCCCCGCAAGCTACGGCATGTCCGGTCGTGCGAAGCACGCGGAGATGCCTGCATTGGCGCGGGCCTCGCGCCCCAAGCGGCACGGCGGCGAAGCCGCTCCGTGCCGTGCCACCCCCATGTGCAGACAGGCTTTCGACGCGGCCCGGTGCCGCGTCCTTTTGTCTTGCCTTCCGCCTTTGCCCCTCGCTGTTGCTCCGGGCGTCGGCGGCCCGGCGGCGCTGCTGCACCCGCAGCCAGCCCGCCGGCGAACGCGCAGATGGACACGCCGGGGACCGCAGGCCGGGCACGTTCGAGGCAAGACGCCTGCACGTTGGACGGCTGCGCCGGATGTTGCGCGAAGCGCGGCGCGAATGCGCCCGCGCTGCACGCGCGACGACATGCGGAAAGCCACTGGATCGACACGCCCGATGGCACGATGGGATGCACGGCGACGTGCAGCGAAGCGGCGGCCATCATGGGCGTGTCTCCAGCCAGATCGGGTGCGCGACGCCGATCACGGCGGACGCGCTGACCGGCCCGAAATACCGGCTGTCGAACGATGCCGGATTGGTCACGCTCAACAGGAACAGCTCGCCCGGTTCGATGCGACGGCAGAGCTGCACGGACGGCAGCGCCCGGCCCAGCCGGTCGGCGGGCAGCACGGCGGCCGAAGGAACGCCGTCGATGCGTACCTGACCGGCGACGATGCAGACGTGTTGCGGCGCAACTGCGCCCACACGTTTGAGCAGCGGCACGCGCGTCGGCAGGTAGCCGCGCTGCGCAGCCAGCGCGGCAGCCGTAGTCGGCGGCGGCACCAGCACGATGCTGCCCACGGACAACGGACGTGGCAGCGAGGCGGCGCGACCGTCGAACGGGTCGATGCGATACCAGCCGACCGCCACGCTGTCGGACGGGTTGTAGGTCAGACGCGGCAGAGGCGACACGAAAGCCCCCCAGACCAGCGCAGAGAGGCCGACGGCGGCGAAGCCCGCCAGCACGATGCGAGCGCGCAGGCGCGAGCGAGGACGCGGCGCGATTTCGGGTATGCGTGCCGTGGTGGAGTCAGCGGTCATGGCAGCACCCTCCCGGCCAGCCAGGCGGCGTGCCGCTCGGCGGTGTATTCGGGCGACACGTCGATGGCGGCGATGCCCAGCGCCTCAATAGCGTCGATGCGTTCCAGCACGGCACGCACGTTGGCATCGCCTTCGGCGTGCAGCAGCAGGCGTGCGCCCGGCTGCACGCCAGTGATGCGCTGCACGGCATCGAGCGGCGTGGCGGTCTGCATCACCATGAGCTGCCAGCGAATCGTTCCGTAGTCGTTGGCCTGCCAGCGGATGCGGCATAGCATCGCGCCCGGCAGAAACACCGCGCAGCGCCGCCAGCGGTCGAGCTGGAGCGTGCGCGCCGGTTCACCGAAGCGCAGATAGAGCTTGAAACGGGCCTCGATGTAGGCCAGTGAAACGCGCGTCAGCGGCACGTTGCCGGCCTGTCCGGCGAGTGCCGAAAGCGAATGCGGAGGCGCAGCCGGCGCCACGTTCGCGGCAGGCAAAGCGGATGCGGTCATGGTGTGTTCTCCCTGCGGTGATCGGGAAACTCCCGCTCCAGCAGGGCGCGCAGCAGGTCGGCCACGGTCACGCCTTGCGTGAAGGCCGACACCTTGATGCGCGCCCGCATGGCCGGCGTCACGTCGAGCGTGAGGCGGGCCGTGTAGAGGTCGCCTTTGCCCAATGCATCGGCATCGCCCTGGCGAATCCACGCCTCGGCGTGCGGATTCGCGGGCGGACGTGCGCCGATGCCGACGCGCTTACCCATTCGCTTGTTATTGGGTGGCTGCTTCGCTGTCATGTCGGCCATCGCAGCAGTTCGTCCACCAGGGCGGTGATTTCGCGGGCTGCGGCACTGTCGGGCGCTGTCTCGCGTGCGAGCCGGCCAGCGGCCACGCTATCGGCGAACACGATGCGCTGATGCACTTCCGAGCGCAGTGCAGGCAGCGGCTGTTCGGCGAGCGATTGCCGCGCCTCACGGCCGATGATGGTGGTGCTGACGCGCCGGTTGATGACGAAGGCCGCGCGCAGCGCAGGCCGGAAGACCTGGGCTTCTCGGATCAGTGAAACCATTTCCGAGCTGGCCCAAAGGTCGTAGGGGCTGGGCTGCACCGGGATCAGCACGCGCTCGGCCGCCAGCAACGCGGAGCGCGCCAAGGCGGCGATGCGCGGCGGGCCGTCGATGATGACGTGATCGGCTCGCCTGGCGAGTTCTGGCGCTTCCTGATGCAGCGTTTCGCGGGCCAGGCCCACGGCGCTGAACAGCCGTGGCAAGCCTTGCTGGCTTCTGCGCTGCGTCCAATCCAGCGATGAACCCTGCGGGTCGGCATCGAGCAGGACGATATGCTGGCCGCGCATCGCCAGCTCGCCCGCGATGTGGGTGGCGAGCGTGGTTTTGCCGACGCCGCCTTTCTGGTTGAGCAGAGCGAGGATCATGGCGCGGCCCTCCTTGCTGGAAAGCCGGTCTTCCGCTTCTGCGTTTGGTGCCGTTGGGCGGTTGTCCACCGAAACGGCGCGCTCCTACTAAAAGTTAGAGAATTTAAGTTAGGAATGTTAGAGGGCGGCGAAACCCAATGCTGGCAAGGGTTTGCGGCCGATTTTGTTGCCTGATAGCACGAGGATTTGTTGCCTGATAGCACGAGCCTCCTGTTGCCTGATAGCACGAGTGAATTAACAGGTTTTCCCAGACTTATCCCCGTGCCGTGGGCGGCACGGGCCGAAAGGTCAGCAGTTCGGTTTTCTCGCCGGGTATCCGCTCGATGCCCAGGACGTAGCCGGGCAACGACTGCCGTGCCACCAGGGCGCGCAGGTCGGCGGCGAAGTCGTAGAAGCGCGCCACGCTGCCTGACTTGCGGTACAGGTGCTGGAAGTCGAACTGCCAGCCATGTTCCTGCTTGCCGCCGTGCTTGCGCACCAGCCGGTACAGCCAGCGTTCGATGCCGCCGGTCAGCCGGAAGTACGTCGGGTCGATGGTCAGCACCAGGGCGGCGTCCACCACGCCCGCATAGAACCAGTCCGGCAGGATCAGCTCGATGCCCAGCGGCGTGCCGCTGGCGTCGGCGAGCTCCTTCCACTCGTTGATCCACGAGAAGCGATGCAGGCGCCGGCCTGTTGTCTCGCGGATGGACGTGGCCACCGTGGTCGATTGCAGGCGATCCAGGGCCGCTTTGAGGCGCTGGTAGTCGCGCAGCGACGCACCGCGCCCGATAAAACGCAAGATTTCGTATGGACGCACCTGCATCAGCCGCGAGGTCGGGATGCCCGCATCGCGGGCTTCCACGATCTGGCTGGCGGCCCAGATCAAGATGTCGGCATCCCAGATCGTGGCGATGCCGTGCTCGGCCGTACCCTCCACGCTGATGGTGATGCCGCCGGCGCGGAAGTCGATCGGCGTCGTGCGCCGCGACTTCGCCAGCGAGAAGAACGGAAAGGCCATCAAGTCCTGGCTGTCGCGCGGCGCCATGTCGCCCGGCAGCGCGCGGAACAGGTCGAGCTGTTCCCGCTGCTGCACAGGTCGCTGCCGCAGGGGCAGCGATGGGCTGGACATGGCGATGGCCACCGGCGAGCCAGAAATCAGCGGCCGTCACGGTAGTCGCCCGCATGCCGCTCGGCATATTCCGGGTCGGAAGTCGCCTCGTAGCTGCGCTGGTCGGCCCAGGCGTCGAGGTCGCTCACGGCATACATGACGCGGCGGCCAAACTTGCGAAACTTCGGCCCGCCGCCGATCACGCGCTGTTTCTCCAGCGTGCGCGGCGACAGGCGCAGGTAGCCGGCGGCTTCGTCGTTGGTCAGGTAGCGTTGGGGCTGCGCGGGCGCAGCAACAACAGCGGCGGCTGGCCGCAAGGGAGCAGGTCGCATGGGAAGTACCTCCATCAAGCCCGGCCACACCACGCGGCCGGATAGAGGCACTTTCAAGAAAGAGGGGCTTCTTGCTAAGGGACGAATTGCAGGGACTGCAAAACGTCCCCCCTTACTGCGATGCAACTGGCGGAAGCTGCGCCAGGCTGCGATAGCCGCCGCGCATCAGCGCCTCGCCACGGCGTACCAGCCGCCGCACGCGGGCACGCAAGGCGCTGTCCTTGTGCCAGTCGGCCGCGACGGCATCCACGCCGAACAGTCCTTCGGCGACTTCGCGCAAGGACGCGCCCGCCAGGGTCGCGTCGAGCGCCTGCAAGGTGTGCAGCTCCAGCACCGTGGCCGGCGTGGGCCGGGAGCGGGCCGCCGCCGCAGGCGCGGCAACCGTGGCGGCGGCCAGGGCATCCAGTTCGGCCGCGAGCGCGCGATAGCGCGCGCAGGGCGTGGCGCAGGCACGGATGGCGTAGAGGTAGGCCATGCCGTCTTCCAGGCCCGGCCCGAGCGCGAGCCGCAGGCAGCAGCCGGGCCAGTGCGACACCAGCATCAGGCGTTTGCCATCGTGGATCAGATGTTTGGTGCCTGAAATGCGCCAGAACTCGAACACCACCGCATCGGGCGGCGGATCAGTATCTGGGTAGAGCTGCACCACGGCATCGTCATCGAGAAACCAGACCGGATGCGCGTCCCGCGCGTCTAGGCTCGGGTCTTCCAGCAAGCGCAGTCCCCAAGCCTGCGCCGCGTCCGGTCGGCGGCGACGGCGCATCCAGTCGAGCCGGTAAACAGGATTGCGGCGCAAGTACTCCCAAGCCAAGGCCGGGCCATCGAGATGCAGCGTGTAAAGATACGCGGCGGCCGGATACCAATGCTCAAGGTGTTCGGCGCTCGGCTCTGCCATGACTCAACCTCCTGTCGGATAGCAGGAACGTCGCCACGGGCGTGAAGGAGGCAAACTACGGCGTCATCGGCAAACCGTCATGGATGGCTGGGTAAACTGGCAGTGTCAAGACCGATTGGCTCCGAAGCGTTGCGTGGTCCGTCCGAATGCGACGACCGCGCAACCCGAAAATGGTGCGCGGTATCGCCATACTATGCCGCAGCCCGCGCCAAAGATCATGACTGTTTGCGGCAGACTCGCACCGCCTCGGTGCAAGAGTGCCGATTCAGACTGTACAGGTCACAGACCAGACCGGGATAGACTGAATGCGCCCGGCTTGGCCGTGGAGGTTCAATCCGGAATCGCGCCGTTTGCTTCGGCCAGTCGAAGATAGTCCGACAGCCGACGCGTCGGCAGGCAGTAACCATCACGCATCACGGGCTGCTTGCGCGGGCCGACGATGGATGCCAAGTCGGACAGTTTCACTGTGCCCAAGGCAGGCATGCCCAGCCCCAAATCGATCAGGCCATAAGCGGTGAACCGTCTGCGGGGTCAAGCGAGGCCAGAAGCCAGGCCAGGTTCCCATCTGGCGTGAACAAGAGCACAACCGGCAGTGGGTCGGTGTCTTGCCCGTCTGCGCTGACCTGACCGTTGGCCAGCAAGCGGATGCGATCGTCGTCGGTGATGAGCGTCGTCATGGCTACGTTCCTGCCGATACCCGAATTCGTATAGCCGCTTGTCTTCCCTTCCCACGCAAGTACAGAGGCGCAAGCCGACACTTCCACAGAAGAGTAAAAACGCGGAATCGCATGCGTGGAAGCCAGAAAAGACATGAATCAGGCTTTCCGCTTTTGAAGAAAGCCGCCGATGTGGATTTCAGTAAAGAAACAAAACAGGTGAAACGACCTTGCCGCGGTTGCCTAAAGCCCGCACTTCGCCACCGTCATGGCCGCCCGGGCGGTGGCCCAGGCCGTCGCCCGCCACAGGTCGTTCTTCTTCATGGAAGGGTGTCGGCGGCCAGGTGATCGACTACATGGCGGCCGTCACTGGGCATTTGAAAATCGTTCCCGAACGCGAGGCCCGAGAGGCGCTTGCCAAGGACTATGCGGGCACGTTGGCGGACGAATTGATGGTGGGCGATGCCATATCCTTCGACGCACTGATGGATGTTTGCGCCGTACTCGAAGCCGAACTGAACAAGATGTAGTCAGGCCGTTGGCTACCCTTGCGTCGGCGCAGTTGGGACGCGCACACCGTTTTCGATCACGGTTTTCCAACTCTCAAAGATGCGGGACTGCTGGGCCGTGAGCGCCGGCCGGCCATGCGGAAAGGCCGCCCTCATGCGTGTGATGGCTCGGGTAAGAAAACCCATGCTGTATTGAATCGGCAGGGCGCTCATGTTTCTTGCTTGCGGGGTGTCTGCCTGAAATTCGACAAGCTGCTGCACGGACATGGGCAGCGTGTGGACATATTGGGAAAGCATCATGGTCGCCGCGAGGTGATACTCGTGTTTCACCCCGTTGGCGGCATTCAATTCCTTTTGCGAGAGCAGGAAAGCCGGGGCATCGCCGGCACGGATGCGCTGGTGAAGGTGCTTGCCGATCTTGGACCGCCAGGAATGCGCCTGCGTTTCCTTGGTCAATACCTGCACGTCCGCGTGGATCTCGGCCGCGCGTGGATCGCTCGATTCAATGGCGTGTTGAATGGCGTGCAGCATTTTCGAGTGGCGTTTCTTGGCGTGGAGCTGCTAGATCAGCATACGGAAGGTAAGCGCCTTGTCTGAAATCTCCGAGAAGGGGATGTACTCCAGCGCGGCGCGCGCTTCGATGACACAGCGGACAACTGCGCCGGTCGACGGCATGTCCCAAAGTCGGCACTCGACGCCGAGTTGAGGCGAGAACTTGCGCACGCTGATCGCATGGCACAGAAGCTCGGTGAATACAGGATCGGCAGACGGCTCGGTGCTGTTCATCCGCGTGCGGGGGACAATGTAACTGGGGATGCGCTATCCTTGCACAATAACGCTTGACGCAGGCCTGCATAGGCATCACAGCGTCCGCAGATCTTCAAGTGTTGCGATTTCTGCGGTTGTGTGCGAGTCGAGCAGTACGCCATGAATTGTCCTAGTCCTTCCTTGATCGTCTCGATTCGGGGCATGAGCCCCTCTTTCATCGAGGAATCTCCATGGAAACCGGTATCGTCAAATGGTTCAACGCCGATAAGGGCTTTGGCTTCATCATGCCCGAGGGCGGAGGCAAGGATCTGTTCGAGCATTTCTCCGAAATCCAGGGTGGCGGTTACAAGTCGCTCGAAGAGAACCAGCGCGTCAGCTACATCGCCCGGCAGGGTGCCAAAGGCCCCCAAGCTACCAAGATCACGCGGCTGTAAACAGGAGGCGCGGCGCCCATGCGCCGCAGCCTTCGACAAACAAGCCCTCTTGCGAGGGCTTGTTTGTTTTCATAGGACGTGACGCGCCTGGACCTGCGGCATTCACTGCTGCGCCAGGACCGTCTTCATGCGCTGGTAGTCTTTCAGATACAGCCGGGCCAGACGGCTTTTCTGCGCGTCGGTCAGGATCTTGCCCGACACCTGGAAGAATTTCTTCTCTTCTTCCCGCAGGTGATGGCGCACCTCTTCCGACAGCTTTCTGGCCTTGGCCAGCCAGCTTCCGCCCTGCGCATCGGCCTTGCCCAGCTCCTCCACGCATTCGTCGATCTCGTGATGCTCGGACAAGGCGTGGCGCGAGGAGTCCAGGCCCATGTCATCCATCAGGATCGGAGCATAGAGATATCGCTCTTCTGCCGCGGCATGGGCCGCAAGCTCGATTTTGAGTTCCCGGTAGATCTCCCGGCGGCGGTTGCCGTGTGGGGCCGCCCGGACCAGTTTCGTGCACAGGGCGCGCTGGATGTCATGGCTTTCCCGCAAGGCTTCGTAGATAGTGTTGGCTGGCATCGTCGAGGTCCTCAAGTTGTCAGGAAAATGGCAATTGCGGCATGCGCCGGCAGCCGGCGCATGCCGCCGTCACACGACCGGCGGGTCTGATTGGCGTACCGGGTGACGATGCTGTTGCACGGCGGCAATGAACGCTGCAATGGCGGATTTTTCCGCCCGCGCAGCCACTACCAGCCCGGTGTCCGGGTCGTCGGTAGGAATGCCGGCATGCGCCAGCAGCCTCGCGCCCTCGCCGATGGCCATGAGTGCCTTGCAGTGCCGGAAGGCATCGCGCACGAATTCCAGCGCCATGCCGTCCAGGCACAGCGCATCGACGGCCTTGGCGCCGTCGGGCACGACCACGGCGTCGAACAAGGGCGAGGGGCTGTTCTTGAACGAGGCATCGGCGTCCATGGTGTCGCCGCCGGCGGCTTCCAGCAGCCCTACGTGCTGGCCGACCACGCGCACGACCGCGCCTTCGCCAATCAGGGCTTGCGCCACCTGTCCGATCACCGGGGCGTCCACGCCATCGGCCGCCATGATGGCGATCTTGCGGGTATGGATGCCGCCGTCTCCCGGGCGGGCCAGCAGGGACAAGAACTTGGATCTCGTGACTTCCGGCTTGACGGTTGCATCCGTCGCCCGCGGCAGGGGCTCCGGCACCTCGGGCATGCCGAGATTCGCTGCCACCGTCTGGGCCAGTTCATCCGAGACATTGCGCAGCATGGCGACGGTGCGCCGGCGGATGCCGGGCACGGTCACCTTGCTCAGCTCGAACGAAAAGGCTTCGATGATGTGCTGCTTCTCGTGGTCGGCCTGGCTTTCGTAGAACAGCGCGGCCTGGTTATAGTGTTCGGCAAACTTCTCCGGTTTTCCGCGCAGCTCGTCGGCGGCGACTGGTTCGGGAAAGGGCATGAATCCCATCTTCCCTGCCTGGAACGGGCAACCACCGGCCAAGGAATTGGGTTCGTAGGCCACCCGTCCGCGGTGGATGGCCTGGCGGTGCATGCCGTCGCGCTGGTTGTTGTGCACGGGCGCCAGCGGCGCGTTGATCGGCAGTTCATGGAAGTTCGGACCGCCCAGCCGCGAGATCTGGGTATCCACGTAGGAATGAATGCGACCGGCCAGTAGCGGATCATTGGTGAAGTCGATGCCCGGCACGACGTGCGCAGTGCAGAAGGCGACTTGCTCGGTCTCGGCGAAGAAATTGTCCGGATTGCGGTTCAGTACCATGCGGCCGATGGGCTTGACGGGCACGAGCTCCTCGGGAATGAGCTTGGTCGCATCCAGCACGTCGAAGCTGAGCTGGTCGGCCTGGGCCTCGTCCAGAACCTGTACGCCCAGTTCCCATTCCGGGTATTCGCCTGCCTCGATGGTTTCCCACAGATCGCGGCGGTGGAAATCCGGATCGGCTCCGGATATCTTGACTGCCTCGTCCCATACATGGGAATGCGTTCCCTGCTTGGGGTTCCAGTGGAACTTGACGAGCTTGGAGGCACCTTCGGCGTCGACGAAGCGGAAGGTGTGGACCCCGAAGCCTTGCATCATGCGATAGCTGCGCGGAATGCCTCGGTCGGACATCACCCACATGATGGTGTGGATCGATTCGGGCATCAGGGAAATGAAATCCCAGAAGGTATCGTGGGCGGAGGCCGCCTGCGGCATGCCGTGGTGGGGTTCGGGCTTGACCGCGTGTACGAGATCGGGGAACTTCATGGCGTCCTGGATGAAGAACACCGGAATATTGTTGCCGACCAGGTCCCAATTGCCCTGGTCGGTATAGAACTTGACCGCGAAGCCGCGCACGTCGCGCGCCGTGTCCTTTGAGCCGCGCTCGCCGGCCACCGTGGAGAAGCGCACGAAGACCGGCGTGCGCTTGCCCGCCTCGGCGAACAAGGACGCACAGGTCAGGTCGGTCAAGGGCTCGTAGCATTCGAAATAGCCGTGCGCGGCCGAGCCCCGGGCATGCACGATGCGCTCCGGGATGCGCTCGTGGTCGAAATGGGTGATCTTCTCGCGCAGGATGAAGTCCTTGAGCAGTGCCGGCCCGCGCAGACCCGCCTTGAGCGAACTCTGGTTGTCCGCCACGGGAACGCCCTGGTTGGTCGTCATGGCCTGACCGCCGGCGTCGGCGCGTACGCGTGGCAGTTCGCCACTTGCGGCGTTGACGCCGATGATTGCCTTGGCGCCTGTCTTGGCCGAGCTGTTCTTTTCCGACAGGGTGCTGGCCGTGACGGCAGCATCCGGTGGCTCGACCGTGGCCCCGACCGGCGGATGCGCCGCCTGCGGCCCATACTCTGCAGCCTTGTTGACATTGGCAGGCATGCCGTCCACCGTTTCCCCCACCGCGCGGGCCTGCTTCAAGGCCGGCTGGGAGGCGGACGGTGCGGGCGGCAGGGCCGGCGCGCTGTCCGAATTGAAATAGGCCGAGTCCACCGCGGGCTGCTGTGGGCGTTTGGCCGACTGTCGCTTGCGTGTTGCCATAGTCTGCTCCTTTTAAGACAGGTTGGGAGGAACATCAGGGAAAGATACCCGGCCGTCCGCCGACCAAGCCTGGCGCAAAGCGGATGCGAAACCGCCATTGACCCGGGAAAATGGACGCGCGCTGGTGGTCACGCGCGGCCGAGCGGTCCAGGCGATGGAGACCCCGGCGCCTTCCAGGCGATCCACCAGCGCCTGGTCTTCGCTGCAGGCGAGGGCTTCGAAGCCGCCGACCTGCCGGTACGCGCAGGCATCGATGCCCAGGTTGGCGCCGTGCACATGGCGGTGCCCGTCCCTGTCCTGATAGGTCGCCCGGAAGGCGTCGCGTGCCCGGTCCGCGTGCGGGCCGTGGCAGCTCCAGTCGTCGATGCTTACCGTGCCGCAGACCACCGACGCATTCAAGGACAATTGGTCGGCCAGCCAGCTTGCGGAGACAACCGTATCCGCATCGGTAAAGGCCAGCCACCGCGCACCAGCGTCGAGCAAGTACCGGGCGCCTGCGGTGCGGGCAAGGCCGACATTGCGGCAATGCACCGTCAGGCACGTAACGGGCCATTGGCTCGCTTGCGCGAGCGTGCCGTCGGTACAGGCGTCCAGGACGACGACGATATGCACGGTTTCGTCCCCCAGCGAGGCATGGTGTGCCGCCCGCATTACGGATGTCAGGCAGCGGCCTATGGAGCATGCTTCGTTGTGCGCGGGAATGCATACGCCTATCATGCCGAGGCTCCATCGTCCTTGCGCCATACGTCTAGGAGAAATGCTTCGTCCTCGTGCGCAACGATGCGGCGCAGACCGGGCAGGCGGCCGACCGCCCGGTGCAGAAGACCAGTGGCTTGCACCCGATCGTGAAAGTCTCGCCGGAAGTGGCACATCACCCATTCTCCTGCTGGAGCGAGACGATGCATGCAACAACGAAGAAATTCGTTGAGCTGGGCGTCGGGAAAGTAATAGGCCAGTTCGGATACCACGATCAGGTCGGCGGATTCGTCTTGCTGGACCGGCCAGTCGTGCGGCAGTTGCAGAATGGATAGCCGCACATTCGATAATCCATCGGCGGCTATGGCCTTTCCGCATAACGCGATGGCGGCGGCTGAACCATCCACGGCATGCAACGTGGCGCAGCGCAAGGCCAGCAGACGAGTCATCTCGCCCGTGCCGCAGCCCAGTTCGAGCGCGTGGCGATAGCGCTCTCGCGGCAGAGCGGCCATCAGCAGGCCGCGCTTGCGACGTTCGTACCAGGAACTCGCCACGGACCAGGGGTCTGGATCGCTACGGTAGAGGGCATCAAAGTCCGTCATCGAAGCACCACCTCGAAGGAACGATGAAAGCGGACCAGCACAAAGTCAGGCAGGATGGCTGGGAAGCCGGTGCTGGGATCTGGCTCCAACTGGCTGCGGAATGCCTGGATGGCACGGGCTTTGGCCTGTAGATCCGCCCGGCTAAGGGCAACGCGTACTGCGCGGTCCCACGGGAAATCCCCGCGTACCGGATCGGCCCAATGCCAGCCCCATATGGGAACCTCAAGAAACTGGCAGCCCTGAGCCTTCGAAGCCCACAGGCCGGCTCGCGCGGTGGCTTCGTGATCCGGATGGCCATCTAGGCGCCACGGCGCGATGACAATGTCGCCATGGGAAAACGACGTCGCGAGATGTGCTGCCAGATCGTCCTCATGTTGCGTGACGTCTCCGTCCGGGATGGCCAGCCGCGTGCGGGCGATATCAACTCCAAGAAGGCCCAGCGCGCATTCGCTTTCGCGCGTGCGTGCGATCGCCAATGCGTCGGGCGCCCAGAAAGCAGACCCCGCGTGGCTGGCCTCGCTGTCGGTGACCGCCCAAATCCGCACGGTCTAACCCGGGCGCGCCAATTGCCGGATGATGCCGGCGCACCCCAGGATCTCATCGTCCGGGTGCGGGGCAACGATATGTATGGTGCGACTGTCTCGAACCAGGTCGGCGGCGTTGTTGACCGGCGTCGGATGGCACCGGAATCCATGCTGCCAGGTCGATTCCGGCGTGCCTTCACCCAGGATGGCGCGATCGTTCACAGCGTCCATGACGCCTCCTGCCCTTGTTCTGACACGGCCTTACCGTGCGCCGCCAGATCGCGCTCCGCATGGCTCTGGCGAATGAATACGGGCAGATCCGCCATCATGCGGGCAAAACGCGGGGCCTTGCACATCGGGCCTGCGCCTACGGCGCGTGGTGCCCTGTGAAGCAGCGTTTCCACCGCCGACTCGACAGCCAGGCGCGCGCGGCGCACGGCATGTTCGCAGCCACCATCCGGGTTGGCATCGATTTCGGCCGCGGCTCCCCGCAGTTGGCTGCGAGCCTGAACGAGCGCCACGTCGATGGCGCCGAGGTGGGCCAGGCGATGAGGATCGTCCGCACGCTGTCGCGCCGCTTTGCGCACCTCTTCGGCGATGGCGCACGCGGCGCCGTACCAGCAGGCCGCGAGGCCGGCCGCGCCGTGCTGGAATCCGGGACGCTCTACGTAGGCGTCTGGTCCCCCGACCCACTGCGCCTGCGCCGCGTTGAACGCCACGTCCACACTGGCCGTGCCAGCCATGCCGACCGCGCGCCAGCCGTCTTCGGTTACATGGATCGACGGTTGATCCAGGGCCACTGCGGCCAGGCGGGGTCGGTGCTGGTCGTCCCACACGCTGACCAGGGCGTGACTGACATGCGCGGCTCCGGAGCACCAGGCTTTGGTACCCTTTAGTTCAATCGCACTGTCTGCGTCTGCCGCGACGGCAGACACGCGCTTGTCGGTAGGCTCGGCACACCAAACGGCCCACAAATGGCCCGCTTGACAGTGATGGGCCTGATGGAGTTCGTGCAGGATGGCCCATGCATCCGCATGACTTTCGAAGAGCTTGGCTAATGACAGATCATGCTCGGCGACCGTGGCCAGCGTCTGCCAGCGTTTCAGCGTGCGACCCGATCCCGGCAAGGGCAGGTCGCCGTAACCGGCGTCAATCAGCAACCGGAGCAAGGCATAGACGTCGTGCGAGCGTGCTGCATCGTTCAGCAGTATGCGCAGATCCATGCAGGGCAGGTGTGCGGACAGGGATGATGTCGCTCTCATGGTTTGGAACTCAAGCGCGGGATGACCAAAAGAGAAGGCTGTCGAAGCCGCCGGCGGGAATGCCGCCGGCACCGGCCGGTGGTTCCCGACCACGATTTCGACAAACTCAGCGATCGCGTGCGCGGCCGCCGATCGTCGCTGCGAAACTGGCGACGAATGCCCCGATCAGTAGCGATGCGAACGCCCACAGTGAGAAAGCGGCCGCAGCCTTGCGCGCGGCGTCTGACGCTTCGCGAGCCTTCTGCTCGGCTTGCTGCGCGGCTTGCTTGGTCTGCTCCTGGACCTGTACGAGCCGCTGCTGCGCGGTCGCCTCGTCCACGCCTGCACGCTGCGCCACCAGCTTGACCAGGTACGCCTGATCGGCGTCAGACAACTGGCCGGTGGCGATGCTGCGCGTAAGGATGCGCGAGACTTCCCGCCGGGCGTCGCCCTGGCCGGGAGACGCCGATGGATCGTTCGGACGCAGCAGGGTGTCGGTGAAGTAGTCGAGAGAAACGTGGTCCGCGCCCGCCTGCGCGGCCTGGCCGGCCACGGCCGTCACGGCGCCGGCGCCGGCTCCCGCGAGCGCGGCCCCGGCCTTGGCCGTGCCCGACACGACGGAGGCAAGGGTGGAGCCCAGCAGCACCAGGCCGACCACCGCGCTCAGTGCCCAGACCAGGAAGCCATGGGCAGTATCGCGGAAATAGATCTCGTCTCTGGCGGCGTCGGTCCACTTGGTACGCAACCGGCCCGCGACATAGCCTGCCACGCCATACGCGATGATCTGCGTGACGAACAGCCAAATGATAGAACCGATGGCCAGCGCCGAGCCGGACGCGCCGTCGTCGCGCCAGGGGGACATCGACAGGAAACCGAGGCCGGTTCCACCCGTCACCAGCATGGCGGACACGGCGGCCGCGATCACAGCGCCGGCAATGACGGCACCCCATGAAACCGCCGAACGGGCGGCTTCCGTCCCGCCGACGTGATGGGAATAAACAGGCGTAACAGGCTGGGTATTCTGCATGACATTTCCTTTTTCTTGGTTGACGTCACATGCACTTGAAAAATCAGTGCCAGAAAAGGGCAATAAGGATGATGATGGGAATCGGCACGCCCAGCAGCCATAAAAGGATGGATCGCATGATATCTCCTTGTTGAGAGTGTTCCGGCGCCATGGCAGGCATATCCGATACGAAACTCACGACGCCGATCCGACACTTCTATATTCAAAGTACACTTGACCGAATTTTCCGCAAGTTTCGGTTTTTAACAAAGTTATTCCACTGCAATGATTTGCAACGGTTGGGTCGGCTTTGTATCCCCGCCATGCAATCGTTGGCGAAAAGGTAGAGACGACCCGCACGGGGCGGGTCGTACGTCGGGTTCGCAACCGCCGTTATCGAGCCTGCTCTTGGATGTTTTCTCCGCCGCGCTCGATATCCTTGTCGGCCCCGTGGATGGTATTGCAGCCAGCCAGCACGCACGTCGCCAGCGGCGCGACTTTCAGGACTCGTGTTTGGTTTTTCATGAAGTGTCCCCTTATGGGGCAAACGCTTATTTACCGTAGCGCGTCTTGGCGTCGGCTTCGCACTTGTCTTGGGCATCACCCGACAAGGTGTCGCACTTCTTCATCGCTACGTCGTAATCGGCATCGCGGCGGACCTTGGCGGCGTCATGGTCAGCTTCCGCCTTTTCCTTGCCTGCCTTGGCCTGGGCTTGTGCCGTGTCCTTGTCGGCTTCGGCTTGCTTGAGGCAGACGTCCTTCTGATCGCCGCGCATGGCGTCGCATTGCTTCTTGGCCGCGTCATAGCGGGCGTCGATCTGGTCGGACGTCATGACCGCGCTGGATTGCGCATGCGCGGGCAGTGCGCCCGCGCCCAGGAACAGAGTCAGGGCGGCCAGCAGGGTCGAGGTTCGTTTCGTCATGGTCTTCTCCTATAGGCACGACACAGGGGCACGTCGGCACGTGTGTGCCATGACGTGCGGGTTCGATGAACTTTCGGGGACTTACTTCTTGCCGTTCAGCGCGTCGCGAGCCTCGTCCTTGGCCTCGCCGACGTTGCGCTGGACCTTGCCGACGGTCTTTTCGACCTTGCCCTCGGCTTCAGTCTGGCGGTTGCCGGTCACCTTGCCGGCAGCTTCCTTGATGGTGCCCTTGACTTCCTTCGCGACGCCTTTGATGCGGTCGTTGTCCATGATGGTCTCCTTGCTTGTGTGTTCAGGAATACCCAGCAAATCGCGTCGAGCTCAGCTGCGAAGCGGTTCCGGATGTCCGCACTATAGGAAGTGCCACCAATCGCCAAAAGCGAAGGAAATACTATTTTTTCTAGTAGTTAATTACCGGTTGGTCGAGCGCCGGGCGCGCGAAGGTTTTTCGTGCCCGACGATTCCGCGCTCCCTCGCCCAGACGATGGCGGCGCTGCGCCGATTTACCTGGAGCTTGCTGTAGAGCGAAGCGACGTGGTTGCGCACCGTATGGCGGGAAACGCTCAAGGTCTTTGCGATATCGGGATCGCTCAGACCCTGGCATACCAGGCCCAGGATCTCGCGTTCGCGGGGCGTCAGGTCGGCCAGTTCGGCTCCCGCGCTGGACGCGCCGCGCGGCTGGCGGATCTGGGCCAGTTTTTCGATCACGGTCTGGCTGAACCAGGAAGTGTCCTGCATGACGGCTTCGATGGCGGCCATCAGCTCGGTCTCGCTGCGCTTGCGCTCGGTGATGTCCTGGATGACGCCCAAGATACAGGACTGGTCCTGGATGACGACGGGTTCGGCCGACACCAGGCAGTCCAGCACCAAGCCGTCGTGGGTGCGCAGCTTGAACTCCCGGTTGCGCACTCCCGTGCCCTCCTTCAGCGTGGCCAGCGTCGGCTCGTACAGGCCGGGTTCGGTGCTCAGGCTCGCCAGCGCATTCTCCTCGCCCAGCGCATCCAGCGTATAGCCTGTCGTGTCGACGAAGGCATCATTGACCTCCAGCACACTGCCTTGCGGCGTACTCAGCACCATGGGCACGGGCGCCAGCCGGAAAGCTTTCGAGAAGCGTTCTTCGCTGTAGCGCAACGCGCTTTCCGCCTTGCGCCGCGGCTCCAGGTCGTTGAAGGTAAAAAGCATGCATTCGGCCTCGCCGACCTCTATCGGCTGGCCCGCCACGACGACCAGTTTGTCCGTGCCATCCGGCAACGGTATGCAGGTTTCCATCTGCGTGATGGTGCGGCGTTCCGTCAGGCGCTCCTCGGCATTCTGCCTCGCGGGTGAATCCCCGAGGATGTCAATTTCCTCGAAGCGATGATCGAGGACATGCTGGCGCTCGTAGCCCGTCATCTGCAAAAAGCCCTGGTTTACCTTGACGTAGCGCATGTCATCCAGCGAGCAGATGACGGCCGGAGCCGGGTTGGCGTTGAACGTCTTCTCGAAGCGCTCCTCGGCGCCATAGCGTTCGGTGACGTCCAGCAGCACCAGCACCACCCCTTCGGGCTGGCCCTGCGCATCGTTGAGAACCAGACTCCTGGCCTGATGCACCCGATAGAAATCCGGGTCGTGCGCGCAGGTGACCTCCATCACCATGTCCTTGAAGGGTTCTGCGGCCAGCGCGCGGTACATGGGATACTGGCCGGCCAGCAGTTTGCGCTGGTTGCGGTATCGCAGAGTGAAGCGCTTGCGATAACCCGAAGCCGTGCCGCCCAGTTCGGAAAGTTCGGCGGCGCCATGCATGGACAGGGCGGTGTCGTTGGCCCAAGCGATATGCCGGTCCATGTCGAGAAGGATGATGCCTTCGATCAGCCCGTCGATGATCTCCAGAAGATGCCGGCGTTCCGTGGTGAAGACGGTGGATACCTGTTTCATCGCTGCTCCGAATATGAGATTGACGATCGGGAGCATACCCCGGACGGATAAGCGAAATTTACTAGAAAAATCGGTAAGACGTGATCTGTCGGGCTTGCGGGCCGATATTTAGGATGTGGGTGCAGCGCAATGCTGCGCTCTACAACCATCAGGAGATATTCACGAACATGAACCAGCAACATGGTGACCAGAACGGCATGCCCGGCCGTACCGATCCGAACCGTCCGGACCAGGCGCCGGGCACCGTACCCGGCAAGGACGCGCCCGCGCAGCGGCCGCCCGTCCCGGGTCAACCGTCCCAGCCGGATCGAACCGAGCCGGGCCACCCGACATCGCCGAATGAACCGGATCGGATGCCGCAACCACAGGCTTGATGCACTGCGATATGTGCGCTAGAGGTGGCCGGGATTGCCGTCAAGGCAGTCGCGGCCAAGCCTGATCCGATCGAGCATACCGCGGGCCAGCCGCCAATGCGCAGGTGCTGGCCTCCTTGCCGCCTGGAGGACAATCGGCCGAACCTGTGAAGCGTCTTAAGCCGGACCCAGGGGAATCCGACGCGCGGCGGCCTGGTCGATCCTAAGGGGGCAGCGGACGTGGCCAGCGGCATCTTCCGTGTATCGAATGGCCTTGGACAGCCTGTCCCGGAAATATGGATCGGGGGTTTGTGCACCCAGCTCGGCCGCTTCGGCGCGCAGCCTCGTCAGCGTCGGTTGTGCGACGGCTGTCGTGGGCATGTAGGCGGCGCGCTCGAGCAGCCCTCTAGTTCATCCAGCTTGACCTGCGGCATCGGGGTATGATTCATCGTTGACACCTTGCTTTAGCGCGTCAGGTCGTCGCCTTGAGCGGCCAGCACCCGGGCCGCAGTGGCCTCGCGTGGGCCTTGCTACATGGCTGTGCGAGTACGGCAACCGACGGCATCAGGCCCGGACGCGGCTATGTCCCGATTGACGTAGCAAGTCGGGTAGCGGGTTTCGGCCTTGACCACTGGCTCGGGTAGCGTGTACGTCTGTTCGTCTTCGAACGAATGGTGGCCGACACTCAGGCCTACGGTCGAAACCGGGACGTCATCCGGACTCTAGGCGCGCCAGTGCGCTTCGGATTCGCCGGCACCGGCTGATGGTGCGCGCCGAGTGTGAAAAGCGGCAGGCTGAACGGCCTGGAGGCGGAGACGCGAACGAGCAGCTTCGTCGGATGCGGGGCGCGAAATCGGTGTCCATGCGACGCATCTCCTAGTGTTCAATATGCACCGATTCCTGCGGTCACGACTAGATAGATCCCCGCGCGCGTCCCCGGCCTGTGCCGGTCGCGGTTCTCCAGGTTCGCTATTCGCTCTTCCCTTACGGAATGGGCAGGGCCCGCCTTGCGTATCGCTGACTCAGGCGCGCTGGCGCTTGCTGCACACCTACCTGGCACCGGCTGCTGTTGGAGAGGGAGCGGCCTTGCTTTCCGGTCAGGGTCGGCAGGATTTCTTCGCCATAGCCGGCCCGCTGCCCGGCCAGCACTTCCGTATGGATGCGATGGCCGACGCGCCAGAACAGCAGAGTCAGTTCCGCATTGACCGCCAAGGCGGCACACTGTCGCGACACCTCGATCAGTGCCCGAATGTCGCCCAGCAGCTCCGAAGGCGCTGCGGGTGACGCGATGGACGCCTTGCGCTTGCTCATGCCAAGGTCTCCGCCGGGTACCGCGCGCCAGTGATGGCCTGGCGCCGGCTGGCCACCAACTCGGCGGCATCGCGCACCGGCTTATCCTCGGTATGGACGTAGTGCATGAACATCGCCACGGTCTTGTGGCCCGTCAGCTTCATGCCTACCTTCGTCGGTACGCCCGAATTGGCAATGTCGGTGGTCGAGCGATGGCGGATGCCGTGCGTGCCGACGTGCGGGACGCCGGCGGCCTTGAGCACTCGGCACCAGCCGCCATAGTGCTCGCCAAAGGTCAGGTGCTTGGTCGGATCGTTGGGCGACGGCAGGACGTAGGGGCAGCCTTCTCGGCGCGGCGTCGTCGAAAGCAGCCGAAAGGCTTCCTCGCTCATGGGCTTGGAAATGCCGCCGACCTTGCTGTCGGGCCACACCACCCGCCGATTCTCGAAGTCCAGCCAGCTCCATTCGAGCGGGCAGATTTCGGAGCGCCGGGCGGCAAACTCGAATTGCAGCCGTATCGCCAGCGGGATGACGTAGTTCTCCAGCCCTTCCGCCTCCAGCTTCTCCAACTGGCGGAAGATCCGCACCATTTCCTCATCCACGATGAGCCGGGTTTCCTTGCCCGGCGGGTACATCGGGACGTGGCGGCACGGATTCGTGCCGTCCGGGCGGTAGCCCCAAACTTCGGCCAGGTTGAACATCTTGCGCAGCACGCCGAAGGTCTTGTTCGCCTCGGTCGGCTTGTAGGCCAGCTTCTCCATCAGCCCGGCAATGTCGGGCCGCTTCACGTCATGCACCTTCTTGCGGCCCAGCAGCGGGATGATGTTGCGGTTGATGACGCCCTGATAGCCGTCCTGCGTGCTGGGCTTGTTGCGCTTCTTGGAGTAGTCCTCCATGAACTTCTTGCACAACTCGGCCATCGTGGGCGCCTTGCGCGCCTCGGCCTTGGCGCCGCCGGGGTCGCCGCCCCGGCGAACCTCGGCCAGCCAGTCCTGTGCCTTGACTCGTGCCTGTTCGACGGTCAGCTCCCTGTGCAGCCCCAACGAGGGCTTACGGGGCTGGCCGGAGTTCGTGCGGTACTGGAGCATGAACACCCGGCGGCCCGTCGGGGTAATCTTGCACAGGAAGCCGGGCACCACGGTATCCCGCAGTTCAACATCCTTGGCCTGGGGCTGGGCCGCCTCCACGGCGGTCTTGGTGAGCTTGATCTTTGCCATGATGACTCCTCGGAACGACCCGGATTCCAGGAGCCAGATAGGAGCGGCGCGAGGGAGAACCGGGTCAACTTTCAGAAAGCACCGGCATATGATGGACGCGCGTAAGCTATTGATAAACCTGCTGTATCGAGCTACGGCGCAGTCCAGCGAACTACCGGGCTGGAGTCATCGTGAAACAAAAAAAGGCCCCCACGCCGCGCGGCTACGCCGCTTGCTGCCCCCCGAGGGGGCTTTTTTGCCTTGGGAGCGGCCCGGCGGCAAAAAATGGCGCGCCTTGGTGGAAAGCTCCGGCGCCAAGCTGGATTGAGCGACGCGGACCACGGCATCATCGCATGCGATGTTATATCCAGTTACGTCCATGTCAGGGGAAGTCAGCATAATCCCTTCGCCCCTTGGCATTATTCGTATCCCAGGCCAAGGGGCCCATCCCTGAAGGATATTTCATGACAAAGCTTGCCGTGGTCGTCGCCATGCTTGTCTCGCTAGGCGGCTGCATCTTTCCACCGGATCATGACCATGGTCCGAGGGGCGATCCGGACCGGGGCGCCGAACGACAGCCCGGCCCTGGCGGGCAACCCGGCAGGCAGTAAGCCTGCTCCGGCCAGCGCGGAAAGCCGGTCATTCGCGATTGCTGCGTAGTTGTAAGCAACCGAAATGGCACAATGGCACGCGCGTGTGCCAGCACCGGCCGTCCGCGCGTGGCGAATTCCTTCAAGTGTCTTGCCCCGGACTCCATGCGGCGCACCTTCTGATTAGTTCCGCCCGGCCGCGGACGCGCAGCGATGCCGTCCGCATCAGCCCATGGCTCCGAGTTCCCTGGCGCTCCAGGTCCCCGACCCGTCTCAAATGACCGCGAAATCGTCAACCTTGCCGCCCCGCCGCCGAAAAAGATGGATTGCCGCGGCCATCATCGTCCTCCTCCTCGTCATCGCCGCCTATGTCCTGCATGCCCGCCTCGGCGGGCGCCCCATGCCGGCCTTCGACAACGCCACGCCGGTGCAGGCGGGCAGCACCGCCAGCGCCGACGTCCCCGTCACGCTCACCGCGCTGGGCACCGTGGTTCCCAACGCCAGCGTCACCGTCACCAGCCGCATCGACGGCCATCTGGAGGCGGTGTACTTCACCGAGGGCCAGTACGTCGAGCAAGGCCAGTTGCTGGCGCAGATCGACACCCGCCCCTACCAGGCCGAACTCGCCCAGTACCAGGGCACCCTGGCCGAGAACCAGGCCCTGCTGGCCAACGCCCAGCTCACCCTGGCGCGCTATGAACGGCTCTACGCCAAGGATTCGCTGGCGCGACAGGACCTGGACACCCAGCGGGCCACGGCGCGCCAGTACGAGGGGGCGGTCAAGTCCGCCAAGGGCCAGATCCAGACGGCCCAGCTCAATATCGACTACGGCCGCATCACCGCGCCCGTCGCCGGCTACGTCGGCCTGCGCCAGGTCGACCCCGGCAATATGGTCCATTCCAGCGATACCGGCGGCATCGTCACCATCACCCAGACCCATCCCATCGCCGTCACCTTCAGCATCCCGCAGGGCAATCTCAAATCCGTGCTGACGCCGCTGCGCCAGGGCCGCGCCCTGCCCGTGACGGCGCTGGACCAGCAGGGCAGCCAGCCCGTCGCCACCGGCCGGGTGCAGTTCATCAGCAACGAAATCGACACCAGCACCGGCAGCGTGCAGCTCAAGGCGCTGTTCGACAACACCGACGACGCGCTCTACCCCAACCAGTTCGTCAACGTCCGCCTGCAGGTCGATACCCTGAAGAACGCGGTGCTGGCGCCGGCCGCGGCGGTGCAGTTGAGCGACACGGGCAAGTTCGTGTTCGTCATCGGCGCCGACGATACCGTCAAGCGCCAGGCGATCACCACGGGCCCGACGGCCGAGGACGGGCGCATCGTCATCGCCCAGGGGGTGCAGGCCGGCGCGCGCGTGGTCACGCAAGGGGTCGATTCGCTGAGCGACGGCAGCAAGGTAAAGGTGGTGCAGCCCCAGAAGGTCGATGCCGCCGAACTGCAGAATGCGTCGAGCCGGCGCGCCGGCCCCCCGGGACACTGACGCATGAACCCGTCCAGCCTGTTCATCCGGCGGCCCGTGGCGACGCTGCTGCTGATGATCGCGGTATTGCTAAGCGGCATGTTCGCTTATCGCACGCTGTCGATCTCGGCCCTGCCGCAAGTGGATTACCCGACCATCCAGGTCACCACGCTGTACCCGGGCGCCGGGCCCGAGGTCATGACCAGCGCGGTGACCGCGCCGCTGGAGCGGCAACTGGGCCAGATGGCCGGGCTGGCGCAGATGTACTCCACCAGTTCGGGCGGCGCCTCGGTCATCACGCTGAAATTCAACCTGGACCTGTCGCTGGACGTGGCCGAGCAGGAAGTGCAGGCGGCCATCAACGCCGCCAACAACCTGCTGCCGTCGGCCTTGCCCAACCCGCCCACCTATAAGAAGGTGAATCCGGCGGACACGGCGGTGCTGACGCTGGCCGCCACCTCCGATTCCCTGCCCCTGACCCAGGTGCAGGACCTGGTCAACACGCGCGTGGCGCTCAAGCTGTCGCAGGTCTCCGGCGTCGGCCTGGTCAGCCTGGCCGGCGGCCAGCAGATGGCGATCCGCGTGCGCGCCAATCCCGACGCCCTCGCCGCGCACGGCCTGACGCTGGCGGATGTCTATACCGTCATCAACAACAGCAACGTCAACGGCTCCAAGGGCGGCTTCGACGGCCCCGACCACTCGGTCACCATCGACGCCAACGACCAGTTGCACGACGCCGCCGAATACGGCGGCCTGGTGGTGGCCTACGAGGACGGCAAGGCCCTGCTGCTGCGCGATGTCGCCACCATCGACCAGGCCCCGGAAAACCTCTACCAGGCCGCCTGGGCCGGCAACAAGCCCGCCATCGTGGTCAACATCCAGCGCCAGCCCGGCGCCAACGTGGTGCAGGTGGTGGACAGCATCAAGGCCATCCTGCCGACCTTGCAGCAGAGCCTGCCGGGCGCGGTCAAGCTGGAAGTGCTGGCCGACCGCACCCAGACCATCCGCGCCTCCATCGCCGACGTGCAATTCGAACTGATGCTGTCGGTGGCGCTGGTGGTCATGGTGTCCTTCCTTTTCCTGCGCACCGTCTCGGCCACGCTGATCCCCAGCGTGGCCGTGCCGCTGTCGCTGGTCGGCACGTTCGGCGTGATGTACCTGGCCGGCTTCTCGCTGAACAACCTGACGCTGATGGCGCTCACCATCGCCACCGGCTTCGTCATAGACGACGCCATCGTGGTGGTGGAGAACATCCAGCGCCACCTGGAAGACGGCGATGCGCCCATGGAAGCGGCGTTCAAGGGCTCGCGCGAAATCGGCTTCACCATCATCTCGCTGACCTTCTCGCTGATCGCGGTGCTCATCCCCCTGCTGTTCATGAGCGACGTGGTGGGCCGCCTGTTCCGCGAATTCTCCATCACCCTGGCGGTGTC
This sequence comes from Bordetella genomosp. 10, assembly GCF_002261225.1. Taxonomy (NCBI): domain Bacteria; kingdom Pseudomonadati; phylum Pseudomonadota; class Betaproteobacteria; order Burkholderiales; family Alcaligenaceae; genus Bordetella; species Bordetella genomosp. 10. The sequence continues at coordinate 1,638,773 of NZ_NEVM01000001.1, read as the reverse complement.
CATCCTGGTGTCGATGCTGGTGTCGCTGACGCTCACGCCCATGCTCTGCGCCTACCTGCTGCGCCACACGCCGCCGGAGCAGGAAGGCCGCTTCGCGCGCTGGAGCGGCGCCGGCTTCGAACGCCTGCTGCATGCCTACGAACGCGCCCTGGTCTGGGTGCTGGCGCATACGCGCCTGACGCTGCTGGTGGCGGCGGCCACGCTGGTGTTCACCGGCCTGCTCTACCTGGCCGTGCCCAAGGGCTTCTTCCCGCAGCAGGATACGGGACAGTTGCAAGGCATCACCACCGCGCCGCAAAACCTGTCTTTCGCGGAAATGTCGCGCCGCCAGCAGGCGCTGACGGCCGTGCTGCTACAGGATCCCGCCGTGCAGACGATCTCCTCCATCGTCGGGGTGGACGGCGCCAACAACACCTCGCTCAGCAACGGCCGCCTGCAGATCGAGCTCAAGCCGTTTTCCGAGCGGGACGACCGCGCGCCGGCCGTGATCGAGCGGTTGCGCGCGGCGGCGACGCAAGTGCCCGGCATCACGCTGTACCTGACCGCCAGCCAGGACCTGAGCGTGGACGACCAGGTCACGCCCAGCCAATATCAACTGACCCTGGATACGCCCACGCAGGCCGACCTGGAGACCTGGGCGCCGCGCCTGACCGCGGCGCTGGCCAAGCGGCCGGAATTGCGCGAGGTGACGAACAATCTGCAAAACAGCAGCCCGGTGGCCTACGTCAACATCGACCGCGCGGCCGCCGCGCGCTACGGCCTGACGGCCTCCGACGTCGATACCGCGCTGTACAACGCCTACGGCCAGCGGCTGGTGTCCACCATCTTCACGCAGGCCAACCAGTACCGCGTGGTGCTGGAAGTGGATCCGCGCTATCGCCTGGACCCGGCGGCCTTCCAGCATCTCTACCTGGCCAATGCCGGCGGGTCGGGCAGCAGTTCGTCCTCCAGCAGTTCGTCCTCCAGCAGTTCGTCCTCCAGCAGCTCGGCCAGCGGGACCGGCAGCAGCACGACCACGACTACCACCAGCACCAGCGGCAGCACCTCCACCGGCACGACGTCCGGCAATACCGCCATGGTGCGCCTGAGCAACATCGCCCGGATCGAGGAACGCGTCGGCTACCAGGTCCGCGCGCGCCTGAACCAGACGCCGGCGGCGACGCTGTCGTTCAACCTCGCTTCGGGCCAGTCCCTGGAAAACGCGCGCGAGGCCGTCACGCAAGCCGTGCGGGACATCGGCATGCCCGACACCATCATGCTGCGCTACCAGGGCGCGGCGCAGGCGTTCACGACCTCCACCAGCAATACGCCGTGGCTGATCCTGGCGGCGGTGATCACCATGTACATCGTGCTGGGCGTGCTGTACGAAAGCTGGGTGCACCCGGTGACGGTGCTGTCGACCCTGCCCTCGGCGGCCATCGGCGCCCTGCTGGCGCTGCTGCTGACGGGGTCGGACTTCAGCCTGATCGCGCTGATCGGCGTGATCCTGCTGATCGGCATCGTCAAGAAGAACGCCATCATGATGATCGACTTCGCCCTTCAGGCGCAGCATGAGGGCAAGTCCGCGCGCGAGGCCATCCAGCAGGCCTGCCTGCTGCGCTTCCGGCCCATCCTGATGACCACCATGGCGGCGCTGCTGGGCGCGGTGCCGTTGATGCTGGCCACCGGCTCGGGCGCGGAGCTGCGCCGCCCGCTGGGCCTGGTCATCGTCGGCGGCCTGCTGTTCAGCCAACTGCTCACGCTGTTCACCACGCCGGTGATCTATCTGTTGTTCGACCGGCTCAGCGCGTCCGTCAAGCGGCGCTGGCACGGCGCGCCCGCGGCTGACCGGAGCGGGCCGGCATGAACCTGTCGCGCCCCTTCATCCTGCGGCCCGTCGCCACGCTGCTGTTGAGCCTGGCGCTGACGCTGCTGGGCGCGCTGGCCTACCGCATGCTGCCCGTCGCGCCGCTGCCGCAGGTGGACTTCCCCACCATCCTGGTGCAGGCCAGCCTCGCGGGGGCCAGCCCGGAGACCATGGCGGCGACGGTGGCCGCGCCGCTGGAGCGCGCCATGGGGCAGATCGCCGGCATCACCGAAATGACCTCGACCAGCTCGCAGGGATCGAGCAGCATCATCATCCAGTTCGACCTGGACCGCGACATCGACGGCGCCGCCCGCGACGTGCAGGCCGCCATCAATGCCGCGCGCAGCCTGCTGCCCAGCAGCATGAAAACGCTGCCCACCTACCGCAAGGCCAATCCGTCCGACGCGCCCATCCTGCTGCTGGCGCTCACCTCCAACACGCTGGACAAGGGCCAACTGTACGACCTGGCGTCCAGCAAGCTGCAACAGCGCATCGCCCAGGTGCAGGGCGTGGGCGAGGTGTCGCTGCTGGGCAGCGCGCTGCCGGCGGTGCGCATCGAATTGCAGCCCCAGCAGCTCTCCCAATACGGCATCTCGCTGGACACGGTGCGCGCGGCCGTGGCCAACGCCACCACCAATCTGCCCAAGGGCGAGCTGTCGGGCGACGACCTGCACTGGTGGATCGACGGCAACGGCCAGTTGACCCGGGCCAGCGACTACCAAGGCCTGGTGATCAGCTACCGCAACGGCGCGGCGGTGAAACTGTCGGACGTGGCGCGCGTCTACGACTCGGTGCAGGACCTGTACGTGGCCGGCTACTACAACAGCCAGCCCGCCGTCATCATGGGCGTGACGCGCTCGTCGGGCGCCAATATGCTGGCGACCATCGACGCGATCAAGGCCCAGATGCCGATTCTCCAGGAAATGCTGCCCGCCGGCGTCAGCCTGAGCGTGGCCATGGACCGGTCGCCCACCATCCGCGACTCGCTGCGCGAAACCGAGGCCACGCTGGCGATCTCCATCCTGCTGGTGATCGCCGTGGTGTTCACCTTCCTGCGCAATGCCCGCGCCGTGCTCATCCCCGCCGTGGCCCTGCCGATCTCGCTGATCGGCACCTGCTCGGCCATGTACCTGCTGGGCTACAGCCTGGACACGCTTTCGCTGATGGCGCTGATCATCTCCACCGGCTTCGTGGTGGACGACGCCATCGTCGTCCTGGAGAACATCAGCCGGCACCTGGAGGAAGGCGCCAGCCCCATGGAGGCGACGCTGCAAGGCAGCAAGGAAGTCGGCTTCACCGTGCTGTCGATGACGGTGTCGCTGATCGCCGTCTTCATTCCCCTGCTGCTCATGGGCAGCATCGTCGGCCGCCTGTTCCGTGAATTCGCCGTGACGTTGTCGGTGTCGCTGCTGCTGTCCATGCTGATATCGCTCACGCTGACGCCCATGCTGTGCGCGCGCCTGCTGCGGCCGCGGCCGGCGGACGCGCCGCCGGCCACCGACAACCGCCTGTACCGCGCCATCGAGCGCACCCTGGAATGGGTGGCGCGAAGCTACGCCGCCAGCCTGGCCTGGGTGATGCGGCACAAGCGCCTGACGCTCTTCAGCCTGGTCCTGACGGTGGCGTTCAACCTGTTCCTGTACACGGTCGTGCAGAAAGGCTTCTTTCCCGACCAGGACACCGGCATGCTGATGGGCCAGATGCGCGCCGACCAGAATACGTCCTTCCAGGCGCTGCATCCCAAGCTGCTGGCCTTCAGCAAGCTGATCCAGCAGGATCCGGACGTCGAGGCGGTGCTGTCGGCCACCGGCGGCGGCGGCTTCGGCTCGCGCAACACCGGCAACTTCTTCGTGCGCCTGAAGGACAGCAGCGAACGCAGCGACGCCGCCACGCAGGTCGCCAACCGGCTCACCCGCCAGGCCGCGGGCGTGCCGGGCGCCTCGCTGTTCCTCATGGCCGGCCAGGACCTGCACATCGGCGGCCGCAGCGCCAACGCCGCCTATCAGTACAGCCTGCAATCCGACGACCTCGACACCCTGCGCGCCTGGACGCCCAAGGTCTACGCCGTGCTGCGCAAGCTGCCGCAACTGACCAGCGTGGACAGCGACGCCCAGAGCGGCGGCCAGGAAGTCAAGCTGGTCATCGACCGCCAGGCCGCGCGGCGCCACGGCCTGAACGTGGAGGACATCGACACCTTCCTCAACAACGCCTTCAGCCAACGCCAGATCGCCACCCAGTACCAGACGCTGAACCAGTACTACACCATTCTCGGCCTGGCGCCCGCCTACACCCAGACGCCAGCCGTGCTGGACCAGTTGTTCGTGCTCAATGGCGACGGCGACGCCGTTCCGCTGTCGGCCTTCGCGCGCGTGGAAAGCGGCAACGCGCCCCTGTCGGTGGCGCACCAGAACCAGATGGCCACCTCGACCATCGCTTTCAACCTGGCCGACGGCGTCTCGCTGGAGCAGGCCAAGGCCGCCATCGACGCGGCGGTCGTCGGCCTGGGGCTGCCCACTACCGTGCACGGGAGCCTGCAAGGCACGGCCAAGGCCTACGAGTCGCTGGTCGCCAGCATGCCCTGGCTGATCGCGGCGGCGCTGCTGGCGGTGTACATCGTCCTGGGCATGCTCTACGAGAGCTGGATCCATCCGATCACCATCCTTTCCACCCTGCCCTCGGCCGGCGTGGGCGCGCTGCTGCTGTTGCTGGCCACCGGCACGCAACTGACGGTCATCGCCCTGATCGGCATCCTGCTGCTGATCGGCATCGTCAAGAAGAACGCCATCCTGATGATCGACTTCGCCCTGCACGCCGAGCGCGAACGCAAGCTGCCGCCCGAACAGGCCATCCTGGAAGCCTGCCGCATGCGCCTGCGCCCCATCCTGATGACCACGCTCGCCGCCTTTTTCGGCGCGCTGCCCATGGTATTGCAGACCGGCGGCGACGCCGGGCTGCGACGCCCCCTGGGCCTGGCCATCTGCGGGGGCCTGGCGCTCAGCCAGCTCCTGACGCTCTACACCACGCCCGTCGTCTACGTGTACCTGGATCGCCTGGGCGCCGCCGCCAGGCGCTCCTGGCTCGGCCGCCGCGCCCCCGACCCCGCCCGCGAGAACTGACCGCCATGCCCGCGCCCCTCCTCACCGCCCGCCTGCGCCCGCTGGCCCTGGCCTGCCTGCTGGCCCTGGCGGCCACCGGCTGCACCGTCGGCCCCGACTACCGCCGTCCGACGGTCGACATGCCCGTCGCCTACAAGGAAGCCGCGGGCTGGAAACCCGCCACGCCAAGCGACGACCAGCCGCGCGCCGCCTGGTGGACGCGCTACGGCGATCCGACGCTGGACGCGCTGATGCCGCAGGTGGAGATTTCCAACCAGAACGTCGCCCAGTATGCCGCGCAGTACGCGCAGGCCCAGGCGCTGGTCAGCCAGGCGCGGGCCGGCTTCTTTCCGACCTTGACGGGGACGGTGAGCGGCACCCGCAGCGGCTCGGGCAGCGGCAGCTACGCCACCGGCACCAGCAGCAGCGCCTCGGGCGCCCGCGTTTCCAACGAAGTGTCCGCCTCGCTCGGCCTGAGCTGGGAACTGGACCTGTGGGGCAAGCTGCGCCGCACCTATGAGGAACAACAGGCCAGCGCCCAGGCCAGCCTGGCCGACCTGGTCAACGCGGTGCTGAGCGCGCAGTCCTCTCTCGCGCAGGACTATTTCTCGCTGCGCATTCTCGACGAGCGCATCGATCTGTACGAGCAGACCATACGGGCCTATGCGCAATACCTGCGGGTCATCGAGAACAAGTACGCCGACAGCCAGGTCTCGCGCGCGGACGTCGCGCAGGCGCGGAACCAGCTCGAGTCCGCCAAGGCATCGGTGCAGGACCTGGCCTGGCAGCGCGCGCAGTACGAGCACGCCATCGCCATCCTGATCGGCAAGGCGCCGGCCGCCTTCAGCCTGCCGCGCGCCACCGGCACGGCGCTGCGCCTGCCCGACATCCCGGTGGGGCTGGCGTCCACCCTGCTGGAACGGCGGCCGGACATCGCGGCCGCCGAACGCGCGGTGGCTTCCGCCAACGCCGCCATCGGCGTGGCGATCGCGGCCTATTTCCCCGACCTGACGCTGAGCGCCAGCGGGGGCTTCGAGAACAGCAGCGCGCACAAGCTGTTCACCGTGCCTTACCGTTTCTGGTCCATCGGCCCGTCCTTCAGCCAGACCCTGTTCGACTTCGGCGCCACGCAGGCCCAGGTGGCCCAGGCGCGCGCCAGCTACGACGCCGCCGTCGCCGGCTATCGCCAGACCGTGCTGACCGCCTTGGGCGAGGTGGAGGACTATCTCGCCAAGCTGCGCATCCTGGATGGCGAACTGGCCTCGCAGCAGCGAGCGGCCGAGGCTGCCATCGAATCGGCGCGCGTCACCCGCGACCAGTATGACGAAGGCATGATCGACTATCTGGACGTGGCAACCACCGAAGCCACCAGCCTCAGCGCGCAGCAAAGCCTGTGGCAGTTGAAAGGGACCCAATTGACCACCAGCGTGCAATTGATCGTGGCGCTGGGCGGGGGCTGGAACGGCACGAATCCCACGCTGCCGGCAAGCGTGGAGCAAGAAGCGCCGGGGACGGCGCAAGGCAAATGATTTCGGCCCGCGGCGTGCGCATCCCTGCGCGCCGCGTTTCCGGCGGTGAAGTGTGTGTGACCCCGTCCATTCTTTCCGCGTCTTCACTAGCGAACAGTCATGACATCCACCACCACTTACCAAGTCAGGTATACGGAGAACATAGTGCGCGATGCCGTGCGCACCTATCTCTGGAGGCGCGGGATCGCCGGACAGAAATTGCTGTGGACCCTCGAAATTCTCATGATTGCCGTATTGGCCTTTTTGCTGGTCAACGGCGATCGCGACTGGGTCGTCGGCGCGCTGGCGGTTGGCGCCTTGTTGCCACCGATTTTTCTCCTGACGATGTGGTTGGCGCACTATCGCAACACCGTCGGCCAATTCCACCGCATGTCCACACCCACGGCCGAGATTGCGCTACGGGAGGATGGCCTGGACATCCGTTCCGAACTGGGCGCGAGCCGGCTGGCCTGGTCCGCGTTCATGGAAATCTGGGAGAGGCCGGGCTACTGGATACTCTTCATGGGGCCGGGTCAATTCATGACCTTTCCGACCGCCGCGCTTCCGGACGATGCGCTGGCATTTGTGCGCGCCAGGATCGGCGCGGCGCCCGCGCGGCCCGTCTGACGACAATCCGCGGCACAAGCGCAGCGCGCCTTGCCCGCCCGTGCTAGCCGCCCGGACCGAGGCTCGCCGCATCCTGGTCTTGATCCCCCCTGTCCGAAGCGGCTTCGGGCGCTTCCGCCGGCGACGCTCCCGCGTAGACGTCCACCCGGAGTTCGCGTAGCAGCCAGCGCTTGAAGGTCTCGAACGACTCGTGGCGGTGGCGGCGCCGGGGATGGACCAGGTAATGGCCGACATACTCCAGCTCCCGCGTGCAGCCGGCAAGGGGCCGGACCAGGGCGCCACGATTCAGCTCCCGTTCCGCCAGCAAGGTGGATTCGAGCACGACGCCGAGTCCGTCGGTCGCCGCCGCGATCGCCATGGAACTGCGGTCGAACCGCAATCCGTAGTGCGTCGGCGGCGCAAGGTGGTTGGTCTCGAACCAGCCTTTCCACTGGAAAAGCTGGACTTCGCACTGGATCAACGGCTGCAGATACAGGTCCTCGGGCACGCGGATGCGCTGCGCGAGCTCGGGCGAGCACAGCGGCGCGAGCCCCTCCACCGCGAGCGGAATCTTTTCGTGCGGCGATGGCGTGGGTTCGCCGTACACGATGTCGAGATCGAAATCGTCGTCGAAACGGGCGTATTCGGTGCTGGCGGAAAAACGCAGGTCGATGTTCGGATGCTCCCGAACGAAGCCGGCCAGGCGTGGAAGCAGCCACTGCGTGGCAAAGCTCGGCGCCGTATGCAATCGCAATGGGATGGCCTGCTCGCTTTTCACCATGGCGAAGCCACGCTGGATTTCGTCGATACCGCGCTGCACGTACTCCAGCAGGATTGCGCCCTCGCGGGTCAGCCTGACTTCGCGCGTGCTGCGCTCGAAGAGCCGCAAGCCGACCATTTCCTCGAGCTTGCGCACGGAATGGCTGACCGCGCTGGGGGAAAGGTTCAACTCGCGCGCCGCGACGGCAAAGGAAGCCGAACGCCCGGCCGCCTCGAAAATGCGCACGAACGGGAGCGGCACCTTCCGCAGGTTCAAATCGTTCATTGATGAATTCAGTTCACGAGCTGCTGCAATATTTTCTTTTGTCATGGGCAAAAAGCCGCATATACAGTAACACCACTTCGAACCCACACCGTCGATTGTTGAACTGCAATCGTGCATGGAACGCGAGCGGACGCTCGAGCGGCCCACCCGGGCCGCCAGGAGACAGGATTCATGCAAGCGGTTGTCGAAGTGATTTCGCATCCCTCCAGGAAACGACCATGACAACGACTCTCGAAGCCAGTCCCCAGGCTGGCTCGACACTGGCGAAACTCGCCGACGCCGCATACCGCATCCGCCGCTACGCGCTCCGGATGGGCGAAGTGCAAGGCCAGGGCTACATCGGCCAGGCGCTAGGCTACGCGGACGTACTCGCCACGGCTTACGCCCACGCCATGACCTTCCGCCCGGACGAGCCCGAATGGGAAGGCCGCGACCGCTTCCTGCTCTCGCACGGCCACTACGCCATCGCGTTCTATGCCGCGCTGATCGAAGCGAAGATCATCCCCGAAGAAGAACTGGAAACCTACGGTTCGGACGACAGCCGCCTGCCGATGTCCGGCATGGCCACCTATACGCCCGGCATGGAAATGTCCGGCGGTTCGCTCGGCCAGGGCCTGACGATCGCCGTCGGCGTGGCGCTGGGCCTGCGCCTGAAGAACAATCCCGCGTTCGTCTACAACTCGATGTCGGACGGCGAACTCGACGAAGGCGCGACCTGGGAAGCCGCCATGTCCGCCGCCCATCACAAGCTGGGCAACCTCATCGCCATCGTCGACATCAACCGCCAGCAGGCCGACGGCGTCTCCCACGAAGTGCTGGGTTTCGAGCCGCTCGCGGACAAATGGGCGTCGTTCGGCTGGCACGTGGAACGCGTCGACGGCAACGACCTGCCCACAGTGGTCGAAGCCTTCGACCGCTGCCGTCGTCTCGCGCAAGCCAAACCCCGCGTGATCCTGTGCGACACGCTGATGGGCAAGGGCGTGCCCTTCCTCGAAACCCGCGAGAAGAACCACTTCATTCGTGTCGAGGCGGACGAATGGCAGCACGCGATCGACGTCCTCGACCGGCTGCATGCGGAAAAGCAGGCGCAAGGCGCAGCGCACGGAGCAACACAAGGAGCAGCACGATGAGCAACGCGATCGAAAAAACGATGGAAAAAAAGCCGCGTCTCACGACCTCGGCGATGATCGCGTCGATCGCCGGCGAAGGCCAGCGCACGCAACCCGCGCCGTTCGGGCACGCGCTCGCGGCCGAAGCGGACGTGCGCCGGAATATCGTCGGCATGACGGCGGATCTTTCGAAATACACGGACCTTCATATCTTCGCGCAAGCGCATCCGCAGCGCTTCTTCCAGATGGGCATGGCCGAGCAACTGCTCATGGGCGCGGCGGGCGGCATGGCGAAGGAAGGCTTCATCCCGTTCGCCACGACGTACGCCGTGTTCGCCACGCGCCGCGCGTACGACTTCATTCACCAGGTGATCGCCGAAGAACATCTGAACGTGAAGATCTGCGCGGCGCTTCCGGGCCTGACCACCGGCTACGGGCCCAGCCACCAGGCCACGGAAGACATCGCGATGATGCGCGGCATTCCGGGCATGACCATCGTGGATCCGTGCGATGCCATCGACACCGAACAGGCCGTGGGCGCCATCGCCGCGCACGATGGTCCGGTGTACATGCGCCTGCTGCGCGGCAAGGTGCCGGCGGTGCTGGACGACTACGACTACACGTTCGAGCTCGGCAAGGCGAAGCTGCTGCGCGACGGCAAGGACGTACTCGTCATTTCGAGCGGCATCATGACGATGCGCGCCCTGGAAACCGCGAAGCTGCTGGACGACGGCTCGGCAAGCGTCGGCGTGCTGCACGTGCCGACCATCAAGCCGCTCGACGAAGCCACGATCATCGAGCAATGCAGCAAGCCGGGCCGCCTCGTGATCGTCGCGGAAAACCATAGCGCGGTCGGCGGCCTCGGGGAAGCCGTGGCCAGCACGCTGATGCGCGCCCGCGTGACGCCCGAATTCCGCCAGATCGCCCTGCCCGACCGCTTCCTCGACGCGGGCGCGCTGCCGACGCTGCATGACCGCTATGGAATCTCGAGCGCGGTCATGGTTGAAAACATCAAACAATGGATCGGGTAGGACGCAACATGAACGTCACTTTCATTGGGATCGGTGCGATCGGCCTGCCGATGGCATTGCGCATCCGGGACGCGGGTCACATCGTAACGGGCGTCGACCTCTCGCCGAACGCGCTCGCCGCCGCAAAACAGCAGGACCTGCCGGCCGCGGACTCATTCGCCGGCGCGCCGCGCGCCGATATCGTCGTGGCAATGGTCGCCACGCCGGGGCAACTTGCCTCGCTCTTGGACAGCGTGGAGGGCACGGTCAAGGGACAGCGCTGGATCGTCATGTCGACGGTCGGTCCGGACAGCATCCGCGAACAAGGCGACCGTCTGCGCAAGGCAGGCGCCGTCGTGGTGGACGCGCCGGTCACCGGCGGCGTGGCGCGCGCGAAAACGGGCCAACTGGTCATCTTCGCTTCCGGCGCGGGCGCCGAGATCGAAGCCGTGCGCCCGGTGCTAGAAGCAATGGGCGCCGTCCGCATCGTGGGCGAGAACCTGGGCGACGGCCAGGCCATCAAGGTCGTGAACCAGCATTTGTGCTCGGTGCACATCGTGGCCGCCGCGGAAGCGCTGAACCTCGCCCGCTCGCTCGGCCTGGATCCGGCCAACGTGCTGGAACTGGTCGAGAAAGGCGCGGCCGGCTCGTGGATGCTGTCGGATCGCGGTCCGCGCATGCTGAAGGGCACGGACGTCGAAGTCACCAGCGCGATCAACATCTTCGTGAAAGACAGCGACCTGGTGGCAAGCGCCGCGGCCAGTTGCGGCGCCGACGTGCCGCTGCTGGCGCTGGCCAACGCACGGTATCACGAGGCAGCGAACGCGGGGCTGGGTCTCCGCGACGACAGCCGCGTCATCGAAACCTGGAAATAAGCGATCCGCCGGATCGCATCGCATGGGTGTCGCCCCCTTGTCGGGGCGACGCCTTGCACGGTTCGCGCACCGGCGGAGATTTTCCGTCCGGCCGAAAACCGTCGCCGGGCAAGCCGCCCGGCCTCCGGTTCAACCGGGCCGCACGAAGCGAATCGCGGATCCCGGATCCCGGATAGCGCAAATATAAGAAAGGAGACTTACTCATGAACACGCAAGCACACGCCCCCGCCGCGGACGGCAAACCGTTGAAAGTCGCGTTCGCGTCGATGATAGGATCGGCCGTCGAAAGCTATGACTTCTTCATCTACGGGACGGCCGCCGCCGCATTTTTCGGCAAGATCTTTTTCCACACCGACAACCCGCTGGTCGGCATTCTGGCCTCGTTCGCCACGCTCGCCGTCGGCTTCCTGATGCGTCCGTTCGGCGGCTACCTGGCCGGTCATTTCGGCGACAAGTTCGGCCGCAAGGCCGTGCTGTTCTGGTCACTCGTCGCCATGGGCATCGCAACGGTGCTGATAGGCGCCCTGCCCACCTATGAACAGGCGGGCATTCTCGCGCCCATCGGCCTGATCATCCTGCGCATGGTCCAGGGCATCGGCTTCGGCGCCGAATGGGGTGGCGCGGTGCTGATGGCGTGCGAACACGCGCCGGAAAACCGCCGCGGCTTCTTCGGCGCGGTGCCTCAACTGGGCATTCCGCTGGGCTTGCTGCTCGCCAACGGCGCCTTCCTCGCATCGGCCGAACTGTTCGAGGGAAACTGGATCTGGCGCGTTCCCTTCCTGGTCTCCATCGTGATGGTGGGCATCGGCATCTTCATCCGGCTCTCCGTCGCGGAATCGCCGGCATTCGAGGCAGTCAAGGCGGAAAACAAGATCGTGAGGCAGCCGGCGCTGGAAGTGATCCGCACCGATTGGCGCGCCATCCTGAAGATCATGGGACTGCGCATGGCCGAAACCGGCGGCTACTACCTCACCACCAGTTTCATGCTGTCGTATGTCGCGCTCGCGCACGTTTCCACGACCAAGCAGATCCTGTGGGGAACGTTGATCGGCTCGGCGATCGGCCTGATCAGCCATCTCGTCTATGGCGCGGTGTCGGACAAGATCGGCCGCCGTCCGGTGTTCCTGCTGGGTTCGATCTTCACGATCCTGTTCGGCATCCCGATGTTCATGCTGATCAACACGGGGGCCGGCGTCATGGTGATCGTCGCCGTGGCGCTCTCGCTGCTGCTCTCGCATGACCCGATCTTCGCCGTCGAGTCGAGCTGGTTCTCGGAGCAGTTTCCCGCCAATGTCCGTTCGTCCGGCATCTCCCTCGGCTACAACGGCGCGTCCGTGGTCGCGGGCCTGCTGCCCATCGCCGCCACCGCCGTCTACGGCGCGTTCGGCTGGATCGGCCCCGCGCTCATGTTCTCCGCACTCGGCATAATCTCCACGGCCTGCGCGCTGACCATGCCCGAAACCGCCCCCGCCGTGGCCAAGGACCCCATGAAATCCCCCACCCAACGCCGCGCCGCTGCCTGACCAAGCTCGGCAATTTCAGGGCGCGTCGGCCAGGTTCCGTACCCATGCGGCGAAATTCTCGTTCTCGAACTCGTAGACGCCGCGAGGAGACTTCGAGACGATGTCTTTCTCGTCCAGGCGTCCCAACGCTTTTTGCAGTTGGGACGTGCCGAGCGTTTCAACACCCAATTGCTTGTTGAACGCTGCCAGCGCGCTACGCGTGAAAGGTTTCGCGGCAGGGTTGCGCGCGAACTCCTTGATCAACAGTCGCTCCAACGCGCTCAGCCTTTCCCAGGTCGACGCATGATTCTCCGCCTTCGCCAGCTTTTCTAGCTGGAGCGCGACCGCATCATCGAAATCCATCCCCGGCTGCATCATCAGCGTGACGGCCACTTCAAGCAGCGGCTCGGGGCGACGGTGGAATTGCTCGAATGCGACCCGGCTGCGGTCCACATCCAGCGTGCGGCCGGTAGACGCCGAGAACTTGTCGACGACGAAGGCGACGAAGCCGTCGTCCAGCAGGGGAAAGTCCTGCAATGGGTGGGCCGCGGAATACAGGGGAGCCCTGGTGTCCGTGAACACATGGCCGAGCTGGGTACGGGACGAGCCGGTAAAAACCAGGCGCAGGCTCTTGCTGTATTTGGTCAGGGCGGTCCGCAGCGCCCGGGCCACATCCTCGCCCTCTCCGCTTCGTCCCAGGGACTGGGCTTCATCGATCAGCAGCAAAATCGGTTGGATAGCGGTCAGTCGACCCAGCAGATCGTCCAGCCGCAGCGCCATTTCGGTAGCATCCTTGGCCTTCGCATCCCCCAACTCGATGCTTCCTTCCACCGCACCGGGTCCCATCGAGGCCTTGCCCTTGATGGCTTTGATCGAAGGCGTCAGCCGGGATTTCAACTTGCCGGCCAGCATGCTTGGCGCCTGGGCCGTCTCCAACGAATGCAGCAAGGCCGCGCCAGGCGTTTGCCGCGTCTGCCACAGATCGACATAGACGACCAGGTAACCCGCTTCCTGCGCCGCGGGCGTCAGGTCATGCCGCAGGAACGCGGTCTTTCCGGTACGGCGAGGGGCAAAAATCGTCAGGGAAGACACGATCCCCGAGTCCAGCGCCGCGAGATACGAGCGCGCCAGCGTGGGCCGGGGAAAATGCCACAGGTCGGTGAGCTTCATCGCATCATCCAAAATTATCTAAGCTATGATAATTATCCATATTAAGATAATTTTTGGCAACCGTAGAATTCGGCAAAAAGTACGAACGCCCACCCGACATGCCGAGGCCGTGAATGTTCATCCGCCAGCTCACCTATCTCATTGCATTGGACAAGCACCGGCACTTCGGCCGTGCCGCGGAAAGCTGCCATGTGTCGCAGCCGGCGCTGTCCAACGGCATACGGGAGCTGGAGCGCGAGCTCGGCATCACCATCGTCAAGCGCAACCGGACCTTCGAAGGGATCACGCCGGAGGGCGAACGCGTCATCCAGTGGGTCCGGCAGGTTCTCGCCTCCCTGGAAGGCCTGCGGCAGGAAGCCGACCTGGTGCGCAGCGTGCCGCGCGGCCACCTGGCCATCGGCGTGATTCCCACCGCCAACCACGCCGCCACGCTGCTCAGCGCGGAGTACCGCGAAATCCTGCCGCAGTTGACGCTGGAGGTCACCTCCCTCAGCACCCCGGAAATTCTTCGCCGCCTGAAAGCCCAGGACATCCAACTGGGCATCCTCTATGACCGGTCGGTCGCCAATGACGGCAACTACGACGTAATGCCGCTGTTCTCGGAGCGCTATGTCCTGATCGCCAGCGAGCAGGCCTCCCTGCCGCACCAGTTGGATTGGGCGGAAGTCGCTCAGCTCCCGCTGTGCCTGCTCAGCCCGGACATGCAGAACCGCCAGACCCTGGACGGCCTTTTCGACGCCCTGGAGGTCACCCCGCGCGTGGTGCTGCAGACCAACGACCTGCGCGTGCTGCTGGTCGAATGCCTGAGCGGCCGGGCTTTCAGCATCATGCCCTTGAGCGCCCTGCCGACCCAGTACGAAGGCGCCGGTCTCCGGGCGCACCTGATCACTCCCGAACACGCCGAGAACGTGTGCCTCGTCCGGCTACGCCGCGACGCGCAGCCCGCCCTATCCCAGGCCGCCTGGCAGATCGCAAGCCAATTGGATCTGGAGGCCATCCTCAACCAGGCGCTGGCCCGGAAAGTTTGATAACCGTAGATTATCAAGAGTTTCGAGAAAACGATTAGACCTGGCCGGGCCGCGGGCGGCATCCTTCTTTTTTACCGCCGGGCCGCCCCAAGGTAAAAACGCCCCCTCGGGGGGCAGCAAGCGGCGCAAGCCGCGCGGCGTGGGGGCTTTTTTCAAGAGGGCCGCAACCTTTCCGCGGCCCCACGGAGGCCCCCCCGGCAAAGCTTCCATATCCCCTGTATCCGGCGCCCAAAGCGGGATATCCTGCCCGGAAAGCCATTCCGACGTAACGTCCATTCAAGGAGCCCGAGTGCCTTCCATCGCATCCCAAGCCGTCGACACCAAACTGACGAGCGCCGCCATCTTCCTGGTCGTGACCATCGACGCCGGCACGGCCGCGGAGACCGCCGTGCGCGGGCTCTGTGCCGATCTCTCCTCGCTGGTCCGAGGCGTCGGTTTTCGCGCGACCGGCGGCAGGCTCTCCTGTGTGCTGGGAATCGGCTCCGCGGCCTGGGACCGCCTCTTCGGCGCGCCGCGGCCGAAGGACCTGCATCCCTTCAAGGAGATCCGCGGCGTCCATCATGCCCCCGCCACCCCGGGCGACCTGATGTTCCACATCCGCGCCGCGCGCATGGACCTGTGCTACGAACTCGGCGCCAACATCATGAAGCGCCTTGCCGGCGCCGCGACGGTGGCCGACACGGTACAGGGGTTCAAGTACTTCGACGATCGCGATCTGCTGGGCTTCGTCGACGGAACGGAGAATCCGGTGGACCAGGCCGCCGTCGACGCCACCCTGATCGGCGATGAAGATGCTGCCTTCACCGGCGGCAGCTATGTCATCGTCCAGAAATATCTGCACGACCTCGCCAAATGGAACACGATCCCGGTCGAACACCAGGAAAAGATCGTCGGCAGGAATAAACTCTCGGACATCGAGCTGGCTGAAGAGGACAAGCCCAGCTACGCGCACAATGTGCTCACCAATATCGAAGAGAACGGCGAGCAATTGCAGATCCTGCGCGACAACATGCCTTTCGGCGATATCGGCACGGGCGAGGCCGGCACCTACTTCATCGGCTATGCCCGGTCTCCGGCGCGCATCGAGCGGATGCTCGAGAACATGTTCGTCGGCAACCCGCCCGGCAACTACGACCGCTTGCTCGACGTCAGTCGGGCCGTCACCGGATCGCTGTACTTTGTACCGACCACCTCGTTCCTCGATGACGTGACGCCCGAAGCCGTCTCGTCATCCACCCCCGCGACGGCCCCTGGCGAAGCCGGGACCGGGGCGGGGCCTTCGCGATCCTCGCCGGACGCCTCGCGAATATCGACGCCCTGACGGAAACGAGCCCGAATCGTATCCCGCATGGCTTGGCCGGCGCCTACCCCTTACCTTCTGGAAGGACGGACTGATCATGGCTGCTCTCTGCGAAATATGTAATGCCCGGCCCGCGGTGGCCCAGGTGACGGTGGTGCAGGATGGCGAGCGCAAGACGATGGCCATCTGCGACTATCACTACCGCCAGTTGATGCGCCACCAAAGCATGCTGAATCCATTCGATTCCTTGCTGGGCGGAAACTTGCCGGGACTGCTCGGCGGATTCGGCGGCGCGGCCGAGCCGGACCTGTCGGCGTCCGTGCCCAGGGAGTCCGTGGACGTGACCGACGCGTTCAGCCAGCAGACGCTGGAACTGCTGCAACGCGCGGCGGAAAAGGCCGTCGAGATGCATCGCACGGAGCTCGATACCGAGCACGTCCTGTACGTGCTCGCCGACACCGACGTCGTCTCCGCGCTGCTCAAGGAATTGAAACTCGCGCCGCAGGATATCAAGGCCTATATCGACGAGCACGCGAAGAAAGGCGATGCCGGCAAGGCAGTCTCGGCGGACCAGTTGAAGGTGTCGCCGCGCCTGAAAAAGGCCTTCCAGTATGCCTTCCAGGCCTCGAACGAGCTGGGTCACTCCTATGTCGGCCCGGAGCACGTGCTCATCGGGCTGGCCTCGGTGCCCGACAGCATCGCCGGCGCGCTGCTCAAGAAATACGGCGTCACGCCGGAAGCCTTGCGCCAGAAGGTCGTCAAGGTCGTCGGCAAGGGCGCCGAGGACGGCCGGGTCGACACCCCGACGGGCACTCCCACGCTAGACAAGTTCGGCCGCGACCTGACCGCAATGGCGCGGCAGGGCAAGCTCGATCCCGTGCTGGGCCGCGCGCAGGAAATCGAAAGCACCATCGAGGTCCTGGCCCGGCGCAAGAAGAACAACCCGGTGCTGATCGGGGAGCCCGGCGTCGGCAAGACCGCCATCGTGGAAGGCCTGGCGCAGCGCATCGTCAACGACGACGTGCCCGAGAACCTGCGCGGCAAGCGCCTGGTGGAGATCAACATCAATTCCATGGTGGCCGGGGCCAAGTACCGCGGCGAGTTCGAGGAACGCGCCAAGCAACTGATCGACGAGATCACCGCCAAGCAGAGCGAGCTGATCGTCTTCATCGACGAGCTGCATACGATCGTGGGCGCGGGGCAAGGCGGCGGCGAAGGCGGCCTGGATATCGCCAACGTGCTCAAGCCCGCACTGGCGCGCGGCGAGCTGAGCCTGATCGGCGCCACCACGCTCAACGAATACCAGAAGCACATCGAGAAGGACGCGGCGCTCGAACGGCGCTTCCAGCCGGTGCTGGTGCCCGAGCCGACCGTGGAACAGACCATCGTCATCCTGCGCGGCCTGCGCGACAAACTGGAAGCGCACCACCAGGTCACCTTCGCCGACGACGCCTTCACCGCGGCCGCCGAGCTGTCCGACCGCTACATCACGTCCCGCTATCTGCCCGACAAGGCAATCGACCTGGTCGACCAGGCGGCCGCGCGCGTCAGGATCCAGTCGACCTCGCGGCCGGCGGACATGCAGGAGCTGGAGGCGGAAATCGCCCAGCTCAAGCGCGAGCAGGACTATGCCTCGTCACGCAAGCGCTTCGACGAGGCCAAGGGCTTCGAAGAGCGCATCAAGGAAAAACAGGCGCGCCTGGACGAGCAGACCGAGGCCTGGCAGCGCAAGACCGGCTCGGAGACGCTGGAAGTCACGGTCGCCTCGATCGCCGAAGTCGTGTCGCGCCTCACCGGCATTCCCGTGACCGAACTGACCCAGGAAGAACGCCAGAAGCTCGTGCAGATGGAAGACAAGCTGCGCGAGCGCGTGGTCGGCCAGGACGAGGCCGTCGTCGCGGTCAGCGACGCGGTGCGCCTGTCGCGCGCGGGGCTGGGCCAGGCGAATCGGCCCATCGCCACCTTCCTGTTCCTGGGCCCGACCGGCGTGGGCAAGACCGAACTGGCCAAGGCGCTGGCGGAATCCGTGTTCGGCGACGAACAGGCGGTCGTGCGCATCGACATGTCCGAATACATGGAGCGGCATGCCGTGGCGCGGCTGATCGGCGCGCCGCCGGGCTACGTGGGCTACGACGAAGGCGGCCAGTTGACCGAGCGCGTGCGCCGCCGCCCCTACAGCGTGATCCTGCTGGACGAAATAGAGAAGGCGCATCCGGACGTGAACAACGTGCTGCTGCAGGTCTTCGACGACGGCCGGCTGACCGACGGCAAGGGGCGCGTGGTCGACTTCAGCAACACCATCATCATCGCGACCAGCAATCTCGGCGCGTCCATCATCATGGACAACCTGGAAAAGACCGAGAAGAATCGCGCCTCCGAAAAGGACATCCGCGAAAAGCTCATGGGCGTGCTGAAAGGACACTTCCGCCCCGAGTTCCTGAACCGCATCGACGAGGTGATCGTCTTCCACAGCCTGTCGCGCGAAAACATACGCGCCATCGTCCAGATCCAGTTGCAAAGGGTGGTGCGGACCGCGGCAGCGCAGGACATTGCCCTCAAGATCCAGGATGGCTTGGTCGATCATCTGGCGGACGTGGGCTACCAGCCCGAATTCGGCGCGCGTGAGCTCAAGCGCCAGATCCGCCAGGAGCTGGAAACCCGGTTGGCCAAGGAGATCCTGGGTGACAAGATCAAGTCCGGCGATACGGTGGACGTGGCCTTCGACAAGGCATCGAACCGCGTCACCCTGACGCCGGTGGCAAAGCCCCCGGCGCCGGAAGAGGCGGCCCCGGCTCCCGCCGGCGATGCGGCCAAGGCAAAGAAGTCGAAGGCACGCGGGACCAAACCGCGGGATTCGGCGGACGCGAAGGACGCCGAGCCGTCGCACAACCCTTAGGACAACCTTGGCGCGTGAGCGGCGCGAAGGCCTGGATGCCCGGACATCGGAAGGAGGCGCATCATGCAACAAAGCCCAACCCAGCAGGAATTCGACTTCTATATCAATCTCGCCAAGCCCACCCTCGGGCTGTACGTCCGCAAGGCAGCGGGACTGCCGGACCTGGCGGATGCGAAACAGTGGCAGTTTTCAGGCCACGTGTGGCAGAGCGAACTACCGCCCGATATTCTCCGGGAGCTGGAGGCCAATGGCCACGCCTTCCAGGAACTGGGCGATTGATGGAGAAAGCCATGGGCAGGATACTCGTGAACCCCGACACCGTGTTGGACACGGCGCAATACGGCTATAGCCAGGGATGCATCGCCACCGGCGCCCGCCGCGTGATCGTATCCGGCCAGGCCGCCGTCGACGTCCATGGACGCACTGTCGACACCGGCCTGCAAGGCCAGACCGAGGCCGCGCTCGCCAACGTCGAACGCGTCCTGGCCGCCGCGGGCGGCACGATGGACCAGCTCGTCCTGCTGCGGCTGTACCTGTGCGAGACGGTCCGTGAAGACGTGGGACAGGTCGCCGGCGAACTGCATCGGCGCTTTCCCGCCAATCCCCCGCCATCCTCGTGGATCGTCGTCGCCGGGCTGGCGTTGCCGGAATGGCTGATCCTGATAGAGGCGGAGGCGGTGCTGGACTGAGTGGGCGTTCGGCCGGTCAAGAAGAAAAGGAATGATTCCGGGCGTGGCACTCCCGGTCCAGTTTGCCGCGCCGGCAGCGCTTCCCCATCGCACCGATGCGGCTTCCATCGCCACGATGAAATAACCAACCGGCCTCCGGGCCGGTGCGCCTTGTCCATTTTAGAACGATCGATATAGAATGGTTGTCACCCGCCGCGTCCCGCCCCTCCGGCGGCCATGCGGTTTCGCCTGGGTCGGCCGCAGGTCATCCCCCGCGCCCGCAACTGAATCGTCTCCATCGACTCCCCCCGCGACGAGGCTTCCATCATGATCCAGTTCTATTTCCATCCGACGCCCAACCCCGCAAAGGTCGCGCTCTTTCTCGAAGAGACCGGCATGCCCTATGAGGCCATACCGGTCGACACGAGCAAGGGCGAGCAGCACACGGCGGCATTTCGCGCCATCAATCCCAACGGCAAGGTACCGGCCATCATCGACACCGATGGCCCCGGCGGCCGGGAGGCCAGGGTGTTCGACTCGACGGCGATCCTGATCTACCTGGCGGAGAAGTCGGGGCTGTTGCTCGGCAGACCCGAAGATCGCCCCGAACTGTTGTCCTGGTTGCTTTTCATCGCGTCCGGACTGGGTCCCTTCTCGGGGCAAGCCGTGCATTTCCAGTATGCGGCGCCCGAGGGACTGGACTATGCGGTCAACCGCTACCGTCGCGAAGCCGATCGGCACTACCAGGTTCTGAACGATCACCTGGCGGGCCATGACTTCATCGTGGGCGATCAGTACACCATCGCCGACATCTCGGCCTGGGGCTGGATCGACCGCGCCTCCCGCGTGCGCAAGGGCGCGGACACGCCACTGGCGCCGTTTCCCGAATTGCAGCGCTGGTTCGCCGGCGTGGACGCCCGGCCGGCCGTCGCGCGTGCGCGGGCGCTTGCGAAGCGCCATGCGTTCAAGACGGTCAACGACGAAGAGACCAAGCGCGCGCTGTTCCCCTCCAACTATCCTCCTGCCGCCGGGAAAGGAGCCTGACATGCAACTGCAAGGCAAGCGCGTCCTTATCACCGGCGGATCCAGCGGCATCGGCTTCGCATTGGCGCAGGCGCTGATCGCGCGCGGCGCCAAGGTCTTCATCACTGGCCGGCGTCAAGCCGCGCTCGACGACGCCTTGCGCCGCCTGCCATCGGCTGCCGCGGCATGCGCGGACGTGAGCACTGCCGAAGGGCGTACCGCTACGCTCGAAGAGGCCCTGAAATGGCTGGGAGGCCTGGACCTCCTCGTCAACAATGCGGGCGGCGTGCGGGCAGGCCGGCTGGAACGCACGTCACCGGCCGATATCGAGCAGATGGTGGCGGTCGATCTGCTCGCGCCTATCCTGCTCACGCAATCCACCCTGGGCGCGCTGCGGACCAGCGGCGACGCCATGGTGGTGAACATTGCGTCGGGTATTGCCCTGGTGAGCGCCCCGTTCTATGCCACTTACGCCGCGGTGAAAGCCGGCCTGGCGCATTTCGGCGAAGCGTTGCGGCGCGAGCTCAAGGGCGAAGGCATCCACGTGCTGACCGCCTACCCCGGCGGGACGGACACGCCGATGATGCGCTCGAACCGCGCGGGGCCGGAACTGGGGTTCTCGCGCGAGCCGGCCGAAGCGGTGGCGGCGGCCATCGTCGCGGGCATCGAGACGGATGCGTTCGAGGTGATCCGCGGCGGCGAGGCGCGAGCGCAGATGATCGCGCTCAACCGCACCGACCCCGCCGCGGTGGATGCACGATTCCTGAGCCTCAAGAGCGCGCTCGAGGCCGCGGTGAAGGATCACAGCGCGCTGTGATGCGCCCGCGCGCAACGAGGAACCACGATGGCACGCCCGAAGGAGTTTGACGAAGCCGCCGCGCTCGACGCCGCGATCCAGTGTTTCTGGGCGCGGGGATACGAAGCGACCTCCGTGCGCGACCTGGCCGATGCCATGTCCATTTCGGGGCCCAGCCTGTACAACGCCTTCGGTGACAAGCGGCTGCTGTACAAAAAGGCGCTGGACCACTACGTACAGCGCGGGTTCTGCGACCGAGTCAAGCGATTCGAGACACAGCTCGCGCCGCGCGCGGCCATTGACGCCTTTTTCAACGAGATCATCGCGTTGTCGCTGGCCGACGAGCAGCGCAAGGGTTGCATGATCGTGAATTCGGCGCTGGAACTGGCCCCGCACGATCCGGAGTTCCGCGACGCATTGAAGGACGTCCTGCGCGACATGGAAGCGTTCTTCCTACGCTGCGTCAGGGCGGGCCAGGACAGCGGTGAAATCAACGACCGGCAACCGGCCGAAGACCTCGCCCGCATGCTGCTGGGCCTGCTGATGGGGTTGCGCGTGCTCGCGCGCGCCCGTCCCGAACCTGAATTACTGCGGGGGCTCGTGCGGCCCGCGCTGGCGATGCTGGATGCCTCCGGCCCCACCCGGCCAAACGGTAGAGGACGGGCGCGATAGGACCGCTTGCTCCGCCCCCTGACATGCTGGCGCCGGCACTTTCCAGCATCAGAACGCCGCGGCCATGGCGATGGCCGCGGATCTTCCCCGCTCGATGGCTTCCGGCGCCCTGGCGGCGTTCCAGGTGTGTTCAATCACCAGGGTTCTAACCTCGCCCACGCCGATGAACTTCAGCCAGAACGCAATGTAATCGGCCTGATACGTGAACCCGGGATTGTCGATAGCCATGCCTGACTCGCCACTCTGCCCCCGAACGTGAATGACCAGGGCCCGGGGAATATCGAGCATCGAGCCGTAGTTCTTGCCGTCGAAAGTGAACAGCATGTTCCGCTGGCTCACCAGATCGATCAGTTGCTTGAGCTTGTACGGGTAGCCGAAATTCCACATCGGCACGCCGATGACGATCCGATCCGCTGCCTGAAAACGCTTGACGAGGGACTGTATCCGCCCCCACACCGCCGACTCCGTGTCGTTCAGCGGCGCTTTCGACACGCCCTTGTATTTCGCGCCGATGGCTTCGCTGTCGAAGTCCGGCAGATCCTCGTCCCAGACGTTCAGCGTATCCACCTCGATCGTGCGATCGGTAGTTCGGTATGCGGCGATAAAGGCATCGGCGACGGCAATCGACGCCGAGTTCTCGCGGCGAGGAGAAGAGATGATATTCAGGACACGCATGCCGTTCTTCCATAAAGCGCCTCGCCTGTGCTCATGCGCGAGATCGGCGCGAGGCGGAACCGGCGCATGGCGCCATCATGCAAGGAAACTTGCGCAATCCTCCTTGCGGCCGTAGGATTGCAATTACAATGATTGTATATGCAATCAAACCCGGGCTCAAGCATCGCCATCGCGATGTCCGTGTCGCGAATAAAATTGCCTTCGTCCAGATGTCAGGAAACCAGCATGAATCTGAAGAGAATCGGTTTGATCGGCGGGATGAGTTTCGAAGGCTCGGCGATCTACTACCGCAAGATCAACGAAGCCGTTGCCCGCGCGCTCGGCGGCTTGAATTCGGCTGACATATTGCTTGCCTCCGTGAACTTCCAGGACATCGTCGATATGCAGAAGGCGGGCCGCTGGGACGATGCGGCGCGCTATCTGGCCCGCGTGGCGGAGCAACTGCGCGATGGCGGCGCGGATTGCGTCATGATCTGCGCCGTGACCATGCACCTGGTCGCGGATACGGTTGCGCAGGCTACGCCGCTGCCGTTCATCCACATCGTCGACGAAACGGCGCGTACCTTGCGGTCGGCGGGCTATGCAAAGCCCTTGCTCCTGGCTACGCGCTACACGATGGAAGACGGTTTCTATCAAACGCGCATGCAGTCCCACGGGATCGAGATCCTCGTCCCCGACGAGAATGACAGAGCGGTGCTGAACGGCATCATCTTCGACGAGCTGAGCCGGGGGAATGTCCTGGATAGCTCGCGCGCCAAGTTGATCGCCTTCATCGAGAAAGCGCGGGCCCGGGGCGCCGATTCCGTGATCTTCGGCTGCACCGAAATCGGCATGATCCTGCAAGTCGACGCGCTTCCGCTACCCGGTTTCGATTCCGTGGACATACACGTGGACGCCGCGGTGTCGTTCGCGTTGGGACAGCGCCCATAGATTCACGGCGATCACGACGGCAAATTTGCCAGGGCGCTCTCGATCACCACTTCTCGCAAGCGTGCCAGCGCGGGCGTGTTCTCCCGGCCCCCGCCGTGCAGACACAGGTCGACGACCGGCAGAGACGGCAGGCCGTCCCGCTCGTCGAGCCGCCTCAATGTGGGAGGCAAACCGGCACCGGTTCTCAAGGTAATGCCCAGCCCCGCCGCCACGCCTGACCAAAGACTGCTCAGGCTGGCGGTGCTATACGCCAGCCGCCACGCGATGTTGGCATCGTCCAAGGCCGCCAGCCCGGCGCGGCGAAAGAAGCAGGGAGGTTTGTACAGTGCCAGGTCCAGGGGACGGCCTGGCTTTATCACGATCTCGCTGTCGGCCGAGCCAATCCACGTCATCGGCAAGGTTGCGATGTGTTCGGCGTCCGCACGGGTCCGGTGGCCCATTGCCAGGACGAGATCGAGTTCGCCGCGGTCCAATCGCTCCAGCAAGGCGCCGTTCCCTTCGACGGATACCTCCACGCGCACTGCCGCGTGCGCTTTCTTGAACTCTCCCAGCGCGGCAGGCAGCCAGGTCTCCGCGAAGTCGCCGGGAAGACCGAAGCGCACGCTGCCTTCGATCGATGCGCTACGCAAGGCCCGAATCACTTCATCATTGAGTTCAAGAATGCGGCGGGCATAGGAAAGGACTTGCTCGCCGGCATCCGTCAGGATCAAGCCGCGGCCATGCCGCTGGAAGAGCGACTGCCCGACCTGGGTCTCCAACTTTCGCATCTGCTGGCTGACGGCCGACTGGGATCGGCCGATCTGGTCCGCGGCGCGGATCAGGCTGCCCGTCTTGTGGGCGGCCAGGAAGGTGCGCAAGGCATCCATATCAAGATTCGGTAAGGCCACGATGCGGTTTTTCTGAATCAAGGGTGCTGAATTATCGCATCCACCTCCCCTGCCCGATACCTATCATTCAATGCCGCAAGCATCGAACGCTTGCGCTCATGCCTGGCACATCGATGCTTCAACCCGGCGTCAGGTGCACAGGCGTATTCATCGTCTTTTCCCGGAGAAAGTATGCGTCAACCTTCATTGATCAAGCTCGGTATCGTCGGTGTCCTGCTCGCGACGGCTTCATTATCGGCAGAAGATGCGCTCGCCAAAACATCGAACGCCGCCTCATCCATCGCAGGAACGTGGACCTTGGTTGCCGCGGACGTCCAGCATCCCGACGGGTCGAGGGGCCGCGACTACGGCGCCGCACCCAAGGGATTATTGATCGTGGACGCCCAGGGACGCTATTCGCTGCAGATCTTCAAGTCGGAACGTCCGCGTTTCGCGTCGCCCGACAAGGGGGCGGCTACGCCGGTTGAATACAAGGCGGCCGTCATGGGGTCCAGTACGCACTTTGGAACCGTCAGCGTCGATTCGTCCAAAGGCACCTTGGTCTTCCACATCCAAAGCGCGTCTTTTCCGAACTGGGAGGGAGAGGAGCAGAAAAGAAGCTATGAATTGAATGGGAAGACCCTGAGCTACCGCGTAACGCCGCGGCCTAACGGAGACGTGCCGATCTCGATATGGCGCCGGCTGGATTGAGTCCCCTTTCCGGCATTCGCGGCGCGCTAGACCGTCGTGGGATCGAGCTTCTCCGTGTCGATCCCATAGCGACGGATCGCCTCCGTCACCTTGGAACGCGGAATCTCTCCATCGCTGGCCAGCGCCTTGAGCGCTGCCAATACGATGAAATGACGATCCACCTCGAAGAAGGCGCGTAGTGATTCGCGCGTATCCGAACGGCCGTAACCATCGGTGCCCAGGCTGAAGAATCGCCGGTCATCGACGAAAGGCCGGATCTGGTCGCCGACGATCTTCATATAGTCGGTAGCCACCACGACCGGGCCCCTCCGGCCCGCCAGGCATTGCTGCACATACGGCACACGCGGCTCGTCCTCGGCATGCAGCATATTCCAGCGTTCCGCGGCCAATCCGTCCCGGCGCAACTCGGTGAGGCTGGTCGCGCTCCAGACATCGCTGGAGACGCCGAAATCCTGAGCCAGCAGTTCCGCCGCGGCGATCACTTCGCGCAGGATGGCGCCGCTTCCCATCAACTGGACATGAGGCGTGTCGCCGGATCTCGGTTGCTCCTGATGCTTGCCGCCATCGCGCAGCAGGTACAACCCCTTGAGAATGCCCGCTTCGCTGCCTTCGGGGAGCGCCGGGTTCGGGTAATTCTCATTGAGCAGGGTGATGTAGTAATAGATATCTTCCTGTTCCGCGTACATGCGGCGCAGGCCATCCTGAATGATGACGGCAAGCTCGTAGGCATAGGTGGGATCGTAGGAAATGCAGTTCGGGATGACGGAGGACAGCACATGGCTGTGGCCGTCATCGTGCTGCAAGCCCTCACCCATCAGGGTCGTACGGCCCGACGTGGCGCCCAGCAGGAAGCCGCGTGTGCGCGCGTCGCCGGCGGCCCAGGCCAGATCGCCCACCCGCTGCAAGCCGAACATCGAATAGAAAATGTAGAAGGGAATGGCCGGCAGGCCATGATTGCTGTAGGCCGTTCCCGCCGCGATCCACGAGGCGATCGCGCCGGCCTCGTTGATGCCTTCCTGCAATATCTGGCCGTCCTTGGCTTCCTTGTAATAGCTCAATTGTCCTGCATCCTGGGGCGTATAAAGTTGTCCCAGGTAGGAATGGATGCCGATCTGGCGGAACAGGCCTTCCATGCCGAAGGTGCGCGATTCGTCGGGCACGATAGGGATGATCAGCTTGCCCAAGGTGGGGTCCTTGAGCAGCGTCGCGAGGATGCGCACGAAAGACATGGTGGTCGATACGCCGCGCTCGCCGCTGTCCTTGAGCTGCGCGGAAAAGGCGCTCAACGGCGGGATCGGCAGCGGCGCCACTTTCCCCGAACGGGCCGGGACATAACCGCCCAGCGTGGCGCGGCGCCGCGCGAAATACCGGGCTTCCTCGCTGCCGGGCTCGGGTTTCAGATAGGGCATCTCCTCCAACTGATCGTCGCGGACCGGCAACGAGAAGCGGTCGCGGAAGGCTCGCACCGCGTCGGCGCTCATCTTCTTCAACTGGTGATTGATGTTCTGGCCCTCGCCGGCCTCGCCCATGCCGTACCCCTTGACCGTCTTGGCCAATATCACCGTCGGCCGGCCCTTGGTGCCGACCGCCCGTGCATAAGCCGCGTAGACCTTTTCCGGATCGTGGCCGCCGCGTGTCAGCGCCCATATCTGATCGTCCGACAGGTGCGCGACCAACGCCAGCAATTCCGGGTACTTGCCGAAGAAGTGTTCCCGCACATAGGCGCCGTTCTGGGATTTGAAGGTCTGGTATTCGCCGTCCACGCATTCCATCATTCGCTGACGCAAACGACCGCTGTCATCGCGCGCCAGCAGATCGTCCCAGCCGCTGGCCCACAGCACCTTGATGACATTCCAGCCCGCGGCCAGGAATGTGGCTTCGAGTTCCTGCACGATCTTGGCATTGCCGCGGACCGGTCCGTCCAGCCGTTGCAAATTGCAGTTCACGACGAATATCAGATTGTCGAGCCGCTCGCGTCCGGCGACGGAAATGGCCGCCAACGACTCCGGCTGGTCCATCTCGCCATCGCCCAGGAAGGCCCATACCTTGCGGCCCTGATGCTCCAGCAGCCCGCGGTATTCGAGATAACGCATGAACCTGGCCTGATAGGCGGCGGTCAGCGGGCCGAGGCCCATTGAAACCGTGGGGAACTGCCAGAAGTCCGGCATCAGGCGGGGATGAGGATAGGACGACAGCCCCTCGCCGCCTGCCTCCCGACGGAAATTGTCCAATTGCGATTCGGTGATCCGGCCTTCCAGATAGGCGCGCGCATAGATGCCGGGCGCGGAATGGCCCTGGATATAGACCATGTCTCCGCCGAACGTCTCGCTGCGGCCGCGGAAAAAGTGATTGAACCCCACGTCGTAGAGCACCGCGGCCGATTGGTAGGTGGCAATGTGGCCGCCGACGTTGGAGTGCTTGCCCGCGCGCAGCACCATGACCATGGCGTTCCAGCGGATGTAGGCGTTCAGGCGCTGCTCGATGTCGAGTTCGCCGGGGTAGGCGGGTTGGCGCGCCAGCGGGATCGTGTTGACGTAAGCGGTGTTGATCCGGACGTGCGGGTCTCCATGCCGCGCGGCATCGGATTCGGCCAATTGGTCGATCAGGTAATGCGCGCGCGGACGGCCCTCCACCGCATCCACTGCCGCCAGGGCTTCCAGCCACTCAAGGGTTTCCTGAGGATCGACATCGACCCATTCATAGGGGTGATTCAACGCGGTTCTCCAGACAAAAGACGAAGTGTCGAAGCGGGCTGTCATCAGCCATCCAGGCGGTCAGGCGCGGCGCAGTCACGCATCGTTCTCTTTTAGAATTGCAATTGCAATCGTTGTAATTGCAATTGTAGTGCGGTGGTCTAGAATTGCAAACGCAACTTGAACGGAGAGGACTTTGCCATGACGACTGCCGGTACGGACCTTTGGTTTTCCTTCGTGCGTACCCATCGCCTGGTCATTCGCGAGGTAGAGAGCCGTCTGGCCGCGGCAAAACTTCCGGCTTATGCCTGGTACGACGCGCTGTGGGGGCTGGAGAGTGGACAGGAGGGAACGCGGCGCATGCATGAGCTGGCCGATACGTTGGCCATAGAGCGCTACAACCTGACGCGGCTGGTCGACCGTCTGGAACAGGAAGGCCTGGTCACGCGCAGCCGCTCGGCGGAAGACGGGCGCGCGTCGTACGTCTCCATCACCAAGGAGGGGCGAGCGCTGCGCAAGAAAATGTGGAAAGTCTATGAGTCCACGGTTGCCGAGGTATTCCTGAGCCAGTTCAGCGCCGATGAACAACGGCAGTTCGCTGATGGCCTGGACCGGGCCGCGGGCATCGTCCGGTCGCTGCGGTCGAGGACGCCGCAAGCTTGACGAGGACCGGCATGCTCGATGCCGCCCGTGACAGACCTACTGAGCGTTTGCCCCCTTTTTTGATAGCACGCTGCATCAGGCCATCAGGGCAGCGCGCTCCATGCCAGGCACATAAGCACGGAGCGGCTCGCCCGCCAGCGACCGCCTTATCCAGTCCGGGTTCGCGAGGAAAGGCCGTGCCAGCGCCACTATCGTGCTCTCCGACAAAGCGAACACCTGTTCGCAATCGTCGAGCGTCGTCAGCCCCCCACCGGCAATCAAGGGACCCGGTGCGCAGCGCGCCGCGGTCCGGGCCAGGGTCTCGCCCCATGGCTCAGGCCGCAGTGTCCTGCGCGTGCTGATGTGCAGTATGTCCGCGCCAGCCCGGCGCAGACCTCGGAAAAGCGCTTCAAGCTCCACGACGCCTGCGCCCGGCTTGTACCCATAATCATCCATGGAATACATGGAGTAGTTGAAGCCGACCGGCAATCCCCCGGACGCCGCCTTGACGGCCGCAAGAATGCGCGTAGCGAGACGCATGCGTCCGTCGAGCGCGCCTCCCCACCCGTCGCCGCGGTCGTTGTCGTCATTCAGGGATTCGTGGATCAGATAGCCGCGCGCGCCATGCAGTTCGATGCCGTCGAAGCCGGCGGCGGCGGCCCGACGGGCCGCGTCGGCGAATCCCGAGACGATCCGCTCCAAGTCGTCTTCCGTCGCGGCGCGCGGCACCGGGTTGGGGCTTTCCGTCTGCCATGTATTGCCCGCGGCGGGTCTGCCCGTGGCGCCCAGAACCAGGCCATTCAGCCCCGGTTCGGCCAGCCGCCCTGCGTGCTGCAGTTGGGCGAATATCTTCGCCCCTTCGGCATGAACGGCATCCGTCACCGGCCGCCAGGCATCGGCGTGACGGTCCACGGACAGGCCGGGCTGGTTGAAATAGGCGCGGCTCGCGATTTCATCGGTGTACAACGCCTCGGTGATGACCAGCGCAGCCCCGTGCCGGGCGTAGCGGGCGTAATACGCCGCGCAGTCCGGGGAAGGAAGGCCCTCGGGGGAGCCTTGCATGCGGGACATCGGCGCCACCGCGAGGCGGTTGCGCAAGGGAAGGCCGGCGAGCGAGAGGGGGGCCAGCGCCTGGAAGGAATTATTCTGCATGCTGATGCCCCGCATCGTCGGCGAGTTTTCGGATGATCTTGGGCGCCTTTTCCACGGAAAGGGCGCTGCTCAGTTGGGCCGCGGCACGTTTCAGGCTGGGCAGGTAGCGGGTGAGCCAGTCTTCTTCGGCGGCCTTGGCGCTCATGCGGCTGACGTTCAGGGCGGCGATCAGCCGGCCCTGCTGGAAGATCGGCACGGACAGTCCGCACGTCCCCTCCTCCACTTCCCCGGACGTCCAGGCGTACCCCCGCCGGCGGACGTCGCCGACGATGGCGCGCAGGGAGGCGCGATCCGTGTTGGTGTAGCGCGTCAGCGGCAGCAGATTCGCCTGAGCCAGATAGTCATCCAGTTGTTCAGGGGTATAGCCCGACAGCAATACCCGTCCTGCCGAGTGGCAGTAGAGCGGGATCCGGGAGCCTATCGACACATCCTGCACCAAGGTCCGGTGCACGGGAATGCGGACGACATAGATAAGTTGGTGGCCGTCCATGGCGGCGATGCTGCACGTCTCGCCCAGATCGGCCACCAGGCCTTCCAGCACGGGCTCCGCGAAACTCCACAACGGCATGGAAGACAGATAGGCGTAACCCAGGGCCAGGACGCGCGGCGTCAAGGCGAAATGGCGGTCGCCATGGCGGGATGCGAAGCCCAGTTCCACCAGGGTGAGCAGCACGCGCCTGGCCGCGGCGCGGGTCAACCCCGTGCGGGCGGCCGCTTCGGACAGCGTCAGCGCGCGCGCCTCGTTGTTGAAGGCCTGGATCACCGCCAGCCCTTTGGCCAGGCTGTTGATGAAGTACTCGTCGTGCTTACTGTCTTCCATTGATCTCGACCAGTGCATCGGCGGCCACCAGGCCGCCGTGCGGCTGGGCCATCAGAGGATTGATGTCGACGGAAATTATGCGGCCATTCTCCGCCTGGACCCAGTTGCCGACGACGACGGCGAGCCGTGCGAGTGCTTCGACAGGCAACGGAGGATCGCCCCGCGTTTCCTTGAACAGCGGCGCCAGGCGTAGCGTCCGAAGCTGCCGCAGGACGTGGCTCAGGTCAAAGGGCTGCACCAGGGTAACGGCATCCGGCATGGCCTCGACATATTTCCCGCCATCGCCGACCAGCAGCACGCTGCCGAACTTCTCGTCCCAGCGCGCGCCGATCAGCAGTTCGCGGCGGCCGCGCACCATCGACGCCACGATGATGCCGTCGAGGGACTTGCCCAACCTGCCGCAGGTCGCGCGCATTTCTCCAGCGATGGCGCAGGCCTCGTCAGCATCGCCGATGCCCAGCTTGACCAGCCCGTATTCCGACTTGTGCGGGATGTCGGCGGAGCAGGCCTTGATGACGACGGGCAGGGCCAGGGTGCGCATGGCCAGGCGCACATCTTCGTCCGTCTTGCACAGCCGCCATGGCGCCGTGGGAATGCCGATGGCCTCTAGCTGCTCCAGGCTATCGGCCTCCGAGAGGAAGCGGGTGGTCTCGGCGGGGACGCCGGCCGGATGGCGCGCGCGGCTCCCAGCCTCCGCCAATCGCCCCGCCTCCGATTGCAAGGCGGACACGGCAGCCAGTTGCCCCAGAGCGGCCATGGCGTCTTCGTCATGCTCATAGGCGACAACGCCGTGGGATTCGAACACCTCACGCGTCCGCCGCAGCGGGCAGGCAAGCACCACCGGTTTGCCCGAATCCGCCTGGAAAGCGGCCGTATCGCGGGCGAATTGCTCTGCGTCGTAGCCTTGGCCGGACATCGGCAGGCTGATGAACAGGGCGTCGCAGCAATCCCCCGCCAGGTGCGGCAACACATCGCCGAAGAACCGGTTGTTCGTCAGCAGCGCCGCGGTCAGGTCGATGGGATTCTGCGCGCTTGCGAAGTTGGGCAGCAGTTTCGCAATCGTCTGCCTGACGTCGTCCGGCAGGGGTGGTACGTCCAAGCCATGCCGCTCAGCGGCGTCCGCCCCCATGACGCAGGCCGCCCCCGAGTTGCTCAAGACCGCCACGCGGCGGCCTTTCAGCCGCCGCGGCTTGAGCAGCAAGCGCGCGCCCTGCACCAGGCTGCGCATCTCCGCGACACGCAGGATGCCGTTCTGCCGGAACCAGGCGTCCAGCACCTTATCCTCCGTGGCCACCGCGCCGGTGTGGGACAGCGCGGCGGCCTGGCCTCGGTCCGAAACGCCGGCCTTGAGCGCGAGCATGGGGATGCCGCGCTGCCGAGCCAGGCGCGCCGCCTCGGTCAGCGTGTCTGGATCCACAAGGTCTTCCAGATACAGCAGAATGAGTCGCACGGCCGGATCCTCGGCCGCGGCGCAGGCGAAGTCCGCCACGGTCAGATCCGCCTCGTTGCCCGTGGCGAAGGCGTAGCGCACGCCTATGCCCTGGGCCAGCAGCAACGCGTAGGGCACCATGCTCATGGCGCCGCTCTGGCTGGCGATCGCTACCGGGCCATCCTGGGGCGGCACCTCCCCCAGCAACGTGGCGAAGGTCGCCAGGGCATTGCTGTCGAAGCTCGCCAGACCCTGGCTGTTGGGACCAACCAGACGCATGCCGGACGCCGCCGCCACCTCGGCCATCCGGCGCTGCACGGCCAGGCCTTCGGCCCCCGTCTCGCCGAAGCCCGAGGAAATGACGATGCAGACCTTGACACCGCGCTGGCTGCACTGGGTGACGGCCTCCAGCGCCGCGGCGCCCGGGACGCAGACCAGCGCCATGTCGGGCGTCTCCGGCAGCGCGGCGATGTCCGGCCAGGCGCGGATGCCCTGGACCTGTTCGCGCGCGGCGTTCACCGGATAGAGCGCGCCCGCGTACTTGTGCTGCAGCATGTACTTGATCGGGCGGCCGCCTATCTTGTCAGGATTGTCGGACGCGCCGATGATCGCGATCGATCGGGGATTCAGGGCAGCGTCTATCCATGCTTCGCGGGCGCGAGCGGGCGCGGGCATTACGGCTTGCATATCGTGGGGTTTCCTGCGGTATTCCTGGTTAATCGGCGGTCGCGCCGGAGATCTCGACGACCTTTTTCCACTTGGGCGATTCGCTGGCGATGAACGCGGCGAACTCGGCGGCCGTGTTCGGCGAGTATGTCACGCCCTGGGCCTCCAGCATTTCCTTGGTCTTGGGGTCTTCCATGACCTTGACCATGGCCTTGTTGAGCTTGGCGATGATATCGGCGGGCGTGCCGGCGGGCGCGGCGACGCCGAACCATGCCGTCGCTTCGAAGCCGGGCACACCCGCTTCGGCGACCGTGGGCACATCGGGCAACAGGGGCGTTCGCTTTTCGGTGGACACCGCCAAAGCGCGCAGCTTGCCGGACTTCACCTGGGGCAGGGCCGTGGGCAGGTTGTCGAACATCAACTGCACCTGTCCGCCCAGCATGTCGGTCAGCGCGGCGGTGCTGCCCTTGTACGGAACGTGCTGCGCCTGGATGCCGGCTTGCTGCTTGAACAGCTCGGACATGAGGTGGCCGCTGGTGCCGGTGCCCATGGACGCGAAGTTCAGTTTTCCCGGATTCTCCTTGGCGTAGGCGATCAGTTCCTTTTCCGAGTTCACGGGCAAAGTCGGGCTGGCCAGGAGCACGTTGGGGACCTTGCCGGCGAGCATGACCGGCGCCAGCGTCGCGGGATCGTAGGGCAGGTTCTTGTACAGCCACTTGTTGATGGCGAACACGCCCGAGGACGCGAGCAGCAGGGTGTAGCCGTCGGGCGCCGAGTTGGCGACGTAGGCGGCGCCCAGGTTGCCGCCCGCGCCCGCGCGGTTGCTGACGATCACCGATTGCCCCAGCAACGGCGAAATCCCTGCCGCGAGCGCGCGCGCCAGGATGTCATTGGTGCCACCCGCGCCGTACGGAACAACGATGGTGATCGGCTTGCTGGGATAGGTATCCGCTGACGCGGCGGCGGGAGCCGCGGCGATTGAAACGGCAGCGAGCGCCGTGAATATTGATTTCCGCACAATAAACCCCTTGAAAGTTGGAAATGCAGGGAATGCGTGGGTGCATGGTCCTTATGTGATCTCAGCACGGCACGCGGGTGGATCCGGTTTGAGCGTCGAGGCCCGGCGCGCTTATCCGCGCTCGCCCAAGTAGGCGATGGCGCGAATCTCGATCAATGCGGCCGGCCTGACCAGCTCGGAGACCTTCACGCCGGTGGCAGCGGGAAACGGCCCATTGCCGAATACCTCGCGCCGGACCCCGGCGGTCTTCTCGTAGCCCTCGAAGGTGGTCACGTAATCGACGGTCTCGACGACGTGCCCCATGTCGGCGCCGGCCGCCGCCAGCACCTTGGCGATCTTCGTATAGATGAAGCGCGCCTGCGCGGCGATATCGCCTTCACCGACGATCTGCCGGTTCTCGTCCATCGCGGTCATCCCAGAGACGTAGATGAAGCCGCCGGCGCGGACTGCGGGAGAGAACGTGGATTTCGGACTCGATCCGGCAGGGATGATGGGTTCAATGTTCGGATGCATGGGAAGGACTCGGATGATCTTTCAGGAGAAATTCCAGCGTGAACAGGCCTTCGGGCCGGGTGGCATGCGTTTCGCCGGACGCTGCCTTCGGCCGTGCCGGATCGATACGGCGGATCGTCACGTCGAAGCTGACCTTGGCCAACCCGTCCGCATGAGGGCGTATGGCCGCGACCGTGTAGTCGAACCGCAGCACATCGCCAGCGATGACCGGACCGAGAAATCTGGCCTGGACGCCGGTCATCGCCACCATGCTTTCGTGCAGCCTGTCCGACAGATCGGTGGCGCCCAGCGCGCTGAGCGAGAGCAGCAGCAGGCCGTGCGCCACCGGGCCGCGGAAGCCCTTGGCGATCGCGTAGCCGGCATCGTAATGAATAGGATGGCGGTCGCCGGTGAGAGCGGCGAACTGCGTGAATGCGGCCATGTCGACGGCGATCTCACGCATGGCAACGTGGTCGCCGACAGCGAGATCGCTGGCGTTCATTTGCGGGTGGGAGCCGGGCATGGAAGTACGGCGATTGCCGGTCACTCGGCCAGCGTCACGCTGCCCACCATGACGGTCTTGCCGCCGGAAGTGGCGGTCAGTTCGCCGTCTTCGGTGAGGTCGGCGACGAAGGTGTCGCCGGGGCAGACCGGTCCGATCCATTTGGTGTGCAGCTTCCCGCGGGTCAGCCAGTCCTTGCCGTAGCGCCTGGCGCCCAGATCGGCCGCGAAGGCGGTCATGTGCGGGCCATGCAGGAGGGTGCCACGAAAGCCGCGTTCCACCGCGTAGTCGTGGTCATAGTGGATGATGTCGTTGTCGCCGTTGATGCGGCCGTAGCCGTCGATCATGGGCTGGGTGATTTCGAGCTTGCGATCCATGCTTACTCCGGAACGTGGAAGGTGTTGAGCAGTTCGGCGAGCGGCCGGCCTTGGTCGTCGGCGAACACGCCGCGCCATTGCACGTACTTGCGGCCGCGCTTCTCGAACTTGCCGACGATGGTTCCGGTCGCGGTGACACGGGTGGTCTCGTCGGCCCAGATGGGGCGGTGCCAGTTCATTTCCAGTTCCGCCATGACGATGCCCTGGATGGGCGGATACGTCTGGTAGACCGGCACGGTCATGTAGGGAAGAATCACGTTCGGCGCGGCAGCCTGGCGGCCATCGACGACGTACAGGGACGGGTCGGCCTGGGAGGCGCTGAAGTATTCCTGGACGATCTCGGGCGTGATATCGAACGAGACGGGGCCAAGCTGCGCGCCTTCGGCAAACACGGCGTAAGGCGTACCAGGAACGGAGCCTTCGCGCGGCTTGATTTCGCTGGGTCGGGTCATGAGAGAACCTACGAAAGTTTCGGGTTATGGGACGGAGAGGAAACCGAAGCTTAGGTAGGTTGATCTGGCTCAACAATTTTTTCCCGGAATGTGCGTAAGCCGCACAAAACCGGGCAAGACAACTCAAAAGCGGCCGCCGCCACCAGGGTTTACACGGACCATCGACTTAAAAGCGCCGCCCCTGGGCGGCAGCAGGCGTAGCCTGAGCTGCGATCCGGGGACGGCGGCGTGGACGCGTCGCTGATGGCGAGAATGAAGGAACTGGAAGCCGGGAACGTCCGGCTGTGCAAGATGTGCGTCGAGAAGACGCTCACGCTTTGGATTTGGCTTGGCGCCCAAAACAAAGAATCTAGCGGGATCCGCTCGGACGGCTTCGGAGCGAGCAGACAACAAAAAAGCCCGTAAGACATTGATTCTTACGGGCTTTTTGCGCTTTCCGAGACATTCCCGGACAAATTCTTGGTGCCGACGGCGAGACTCGAACTCGCACAGCTTTCGCCACTACCCCCTCAAGATAGCGTGTCTACCAATTTCACCACGTCGGCGGGGTAAATCTTGTTTCCAGCCGAACTTCCGCTGGAAAGTCAGAAATTCTAGCACGGTTCCGGCCGTCATGTCGCCGCAGGCACGCCGATCTGTTCAAATCTCCCCACACAGGAGGGCCGCCGCCCTGCCCCCTCCCCCGCCGTACCGACAATCCCCCAATCTCCGCGAGACTATAATTTCCCCCACCGTGCACACGGCGCCGCCAGTGCGCCATGCACGCCGAGGGGCAGGCAGACTTTTCAATCTTTGGGCGGGTGGTTTTGCGTACTCTCGATCTGGATAGCCTCCGCACATTGGTCGCGATCTCTCATTACGAGACCTTCGGAAGTGCGGCAGAGCAACTGTACAAGACCCAGTCCGCGGTCACGCAGCAGATGCAGCGGCTCGAGACGATGCTGGGCGTTCCGCTGTTCGAAAAGCAGGGCCGCAAGAAACTGCTGTCGGCCCAAGGCCAGAAGCTGGTGCGCTACGCGCGGCACATGCTGGCCATCAATGACGAAGCCTTGCGCGCCATGCAGGACACCCAATTGGAAGGCGTCCTGCGGCTGGGTTCGCCGCACGATGTCGCGGACACCATACTGCCCACCATCCTCACGCAGATCGCCAACTCCTCCCCGCAGATCAATATCGAGATCCGCGTGGGCAGAAGCCCGGACCTGAACCCCGCGCTGCGCAACGGCGAGCTCGATCTCATTATCTCGACACGCTTCGATCCGGAATTCGAGGGCGTGGTGCTGCGCTCGTCGCCGACGGTGTGGATCTGTTCCGCGGATTATGTCCACAACCCGAACGCGTCCATCCCCCTGGTGCTGGTCGACGAACGCAGCATTTTCCGCCGGCTGGCGCTGGACGCGCTGGAAAAGGCCGGCATCCCCTGGCATGCCCATTACGCCGCCCCCAATCTGGTGGGCATCAAGGCCGCCGTGCGGGCCCGGCTGGGCATCACGGCCCGCAGCGTGGAAATGCTGGGGCCCGATATGCGCGTCCTGGGCGCGAAGGAAGGCCTGCCGCCCTTGCCCATGGTGCATTACTTTCTCTGGATCCGCCCCGACAAGGCCCCTACGCTGCCCCGGCGCGTCTACGAAATCCTCAAGACCAATCTCGGCCTCACCGGCCATCCCGAGCAGACCTAGGTATCGCCCAGGACGCAGGCGTCGCGTCCCGGAAATTCGCACCCATCAGCAGGACAGTACAGAGTAGGACGAAACCCGGCACGCCACCAGCCACGTCCGCCTCTAAGCAACTCACGCGGTAACCGACCGGCGCAAGACATCCTCGAGGAACTTGCGCGCGCGCGGATGCTTGGGCGCCGTGAAAAACGCCTCGGGCGTGCTCTCTTCCAGGATGCAGCCGGCATCCATGAACCACACCCGGTCCGCGACTTCCCGCGCAAAGTCCATTTCATGCGTCACGACGACCATCGTCATGCCTTCCGACGCGAGCTGCTTCATGACGGCCAGCACCTCGCCCACCATTTCCGGGTCCAGCGCGCTGGTGGGCTCGTCGAACAGGATGACCGGCGGCCGCTGCGCCAGCGCCCGCGCGATGGCCACCCGCTGCTGCTGCCCGCCCGACAGGTTGCCCGGCATCGCGTCGATCTTGTTCTCCAGGCCCACCTTGGCCAGCAGGTCGGCGGCCAGCGCGTCGGCCTCGCCCTTGCCCATCCCGCATACCTTGCGGGCGGCCAAGGTAATGTTTTCCCGGACCGAATAATGCGGAAAAAGATTGAATTGCTGGAAGACGAAGCCGATCGACGCGCGCAGCGCGTTGACGTTCTGCTTCGGGTCGTAGATGCTGCGGCCGCTCAGCAGGATGTCGCCGCTCTGGATTTCCTCCAGGCGATTCATCGTGCGGATCGTCGTCGATTTGCCGGAGCCCGACGGGCCGCAGATCACCAGCACCTCGCCCTTGTTGACGACGCCGTTGACATCGTTCAGCGCGTGGTATGAGCCATACCACTTGTTGACGTTCTTCAGTTCGATCATGTTCTACCCCTGAACCAGGCCCGCTCGGCGCCTGTTGATATGGACCTCGACCATGCGCGCCGCGTACGACAGCGTCAGGCACACCAGGAAATAGATCCCGGCCAGCACCATGTAGGTCTGCAAGGCGGACGTCAATTCGACGCTGTTGACCTGGTTGGCCACGAAGGTCAGCTCTTCCATCCCGATGATGTAAACGATGGACGTCGCCTTGACGGTGGAGACGAACTGGTTCACCAGCGAGGGAATCATGTTCACCAGGGCCTGCGGCAGGATGACGTAGCGCATGGACTGCCAATAGGACAGGCCCACCGAACGGGCCGCTTCGGTCTGGCCGCGCGGCAGGCCTTGCAGGCCGGCCCGGACGATCTCCGCCAGGAAGGCGCTTTCATACAGGACGATGGCGACCAGGGCCGTGGTGAATACCGACACCGTCATGCCGGTGACCAGCGGCACGAGGAAATAGGCCCAGAAAATCAGCATGATCAGCGGCACGCCGCGCAGCACCACCACCCAGGCGGCCGCGAACCAGCGCAGCGCCTTGTAGTCGCTGATGCGCGCGAAACCCAGCAGCACCGCGAGGGGAAATGCCAGCACCAGGCCCGACGCCGCCAGGATCAGCGTGGCGGCCAGCCCGCCCACGGGGCCGTGCGGCCAGGCTCCCACCAGGAACATCACTCCGTACTTCTGGATGATTTCGAGCACTTTCTATCCCCTGTATGCCGACGGGAACCGTCTTTCGAAGCAACGGCCCAGGAACATGATGGTCAGCGAGCAGATCAGGTAGACCACCGTCGCGAACGCCAGCACGTCGAACGTCCTGAACGTCAGGTTGTCGATGCTCTTGATCTGGTACGTCAGCTCCGTCACGCCGATGACCATGGCCAGGCTGGTGTCCTTGAACAGGATCAGCGAGCGGTTGAGCAGGGGCGGAATGCTGATGCGCAGCGCCTGCGGCAGCATGACGTGGCGCATCGCCGAGAAGAACCCCAATCCCATGGCGCGCGCCGCTTCGAATTGCGCCGCGGGAATGGCCCGCAGGCCGGAGCGTATGTCCTGCGACCAGTAGGCGCTGACGTTGAGGGCCAGCGCGATGGTCGCGAACAGCAATTCGGTCGGGCCGCTGTTGACGTAGGCCTTGACCGCCGGCGGCAGGATCTGGGGCACGCCGAAGAACCACACCAGTATCTGCACGACGGTCGGCACGTCGCGATGGTATTCCACGAATACCGCCATCACCGCGTTCAGCGGCTTGAACGGAATGGCGCGCAACACCACGATCACGAGGGCGACCGCCATTCCCAGCACGGCGGACAAGGCAAAAAGCGTGAAGGTCGTTCGCAACCCGTCGAGCAGCATGGATGCATACTGCCCATGCAGCAAAAAAGAAATATCCAGGTTCATATGCATCGGGGAAAGCCCGGGCGGGCTTTCCGCTGCCCTCTTCAGTTGGACGACGACGACGCGACAGGCTCGACCTTGAATTCACGGGTGAGGCCGTAGATGGAATCCTTGCCCAGCCACTTGGCATAGATCCGGTCCAGCTCCCCGCTCTTGTC
The DNA here is from genome assembly GCF_002261225.1 of Bordetella genomosp. 10. Classification (NCBI taxonomy): domain Bacteria; kingdom Pseudomonadati; phylum Pseudomonadota; class Betaproteobacteria; order Burkholderiales; family Alcaligenaceae; genus Bordetella; species Bordetella genomosp. 10. The sequence goes on along the minus strand of NZ_NEVM01000001.1, from coordinate 1,599,112 downwards.
CAGCTTGACCAGTTGATCGTTCAACGCGTCGAGCAATTCCTTGTTGCCCTTGGCGACGCCCAGCCCGATGCGTTCGGTGTAGATGGGCTCGTCGATCAAGGTGGCTTCGGACCCGCCCTTGCGCGATTCCACCACGAATCGCTTCAGGACCAGCTCGCCGCCGCTGATCGCGTCGACCTTGTCGTTCTGCAGGCCCAGGTAGCAGGTGTTCAGGTCCTGGTAGTTGACGAGCTTGGCCTGCGGCAGCACGCGGCTGGCGATCGCGGCGGAACTGGAGCCTTTGCTGGCACAGACACGCTTGCCCGCCAGTTGCGACAGCTTGGTGATGTTCTCGTCCTTGCGCACCAGCACCTTGATGTTCCCCTGCAGGTACTGCAGGCTGTAGTCGATCTGCTCGGCGCGCTCGGGCAGATAGGCCATCGAGGCGGCGATGACGTCCACCCGTCCGGAGCGCAGTTCAGGGATGCGCGTTTCCGTGGACATGGCGCGGTGCTCCAGCGCCAGGCCCATGCCCTTGGCGAGGGCCTGGCACACGTCCACGTCGTAGCCGACGAACTTGCGGGACTCGGGATCCTGGAAGGCATAGGGCGAACTCGCGTTCTGCGTGCCGCACACCAGTTTCCCGCTCGCCTGGATGGTCTTCAAATCCCTGGCCTGCGCGGCGGCGGACAGGCCGAGAGCGGCGGTGCTCAACATGACGGTAGCCAGGACTACAAGGCCGGATCGCTTCATCGTTTTACTCCTTGCTTGGTGGTGAGTCGCAGGGCGGCGCCGGTCGCCGCTCTCGCCGCGCGGGATGCGCGGGAAGAAGCCGACCGGGCCGTGCGAGGGATATCGATCAATGGGACAGGAACCGGTACGAGGCGCGCTCGCGGTCGTCTATCTGGTTGACCAGGTTCGTTTCCCATTCCAGGTATTTCATGGCCGCCGCCTTGTTGCCGCTGTGGCGATCATGGACGAAGAACAGGAAATCGATGCATTCCGCGTCGGACGGCGTGTCCGGCGTGGCTACCAGCGGCAAGCCGGCCGCTTTCCACGACGCGGCGTCGCCGGCGGCGATGGAAAGCGTCGCGCCTTGCGGAACGCGCAAATCCTTGGCATAGAGTTCCGCCACGCGCTCGTCGTCCGTCAGCAGGACGACGTGCCGGCAATCGCCGACGTCCAGCGCGGACGCCAGCTCGCGGATGCTCCAGCGCGCGCCCTCGATATGCTGCTTGCGGTAATCCATGCTGGGCCGCACGTCGATCAGCAAGGCGCCCTGGTCGCGGCGTTCCCGCAGCCTGGCCGCGTCGATCTTCGGCAAGCCGGAAGCGGCAGGGGCGCCGGCCGCGGGATGCGCGTTCAATTCGGCGCCGCCGGTGTCCAGCACGTAGACCTCCCATCCCAACTGCAACAGCCAGCCGGCGACCGTCGGCGCGCGCACCCCTTCGGAATCGAGCAGCACAAGACGGGCGCCCCGCGTGGCCGCGTACTGGTCGGTGGCCTGGATCAACTGGCCGCCGGGCGCATGCAGCGCGCCCGCATAGGTGCCGGCCCGGTATTCTTCCGGCGTGCGCACGTCGAACAGGTAGGTGGTGCGATCCGCGTCGGCGCACATGCGGCGGCACGCTTCGGCATCGATGGTCTGGACGCCCAGGCGGCGCGCAAGCTCGGAGGCGCGCTCGCGCGCCTTGGCCAGGGCCGCTCCGCTGGCCGACGCGGCGTGGCGCCGGGTCTGGCCGGCGTCCAGCGCATAGTCGTTCAGGAACCAGCCCTGGGTGCCGTTCTCCAGCGCGTAGACCGGATTCTTCACGCCCAGGTTGATCAGGGTCTGCGCGCCAATGATGCTGCGCGTCCGGCCGGCGCAATTCACCACGATGGTGGTGCTTTCGTCCGGCGCGAGATCCTGCACGTGCAGGGCCAGCTCGCCGTTCGGGCAGCAGATCGCCGTGGGAATGCTCATCTTCTGGTATTCGGCATAGGGCCGGCCGTCCAGGACCACGAGGTTCTCGCCGGCGCCGATGCGCCGCTTCAGCTCGGCCGCGCTCATCGCCGGCGTGTGGTATTCATGCTCGGCCAGTTCGCCGAACGTCTTGCTGGGCAGGTTGACCCCCGCGAACAAGGCATAGCCCTGCTCTTTCCAGGCCGTGACGCCGCCTTCCAGGACATGCACGTTCGAGTACCCCAGGGCGGCCAGCGCCCGGGCGGCCTTGGCCGCGTCCTCGCTGTCCTCGCCGTAGACGACCACGCGCGCCGACATCCGCGGCACCAGCCGCCGCACTTCGAATTCGAGGCGGCTGTAGGGGGTATTGGCGGCGTAGAACAGATGCGCCTCGCCGAAGCGGCCGTGCTCGCGCACGTCCAGCAGGGCGATCTCGCCGCCATCGTGTAGCCATGCCTTGAGCACGGCGGGTTCGACGTTCATGTAGACGTTGTTGGTCATGTTCATTCTTCAACGGAGGGGAATGACGCCGGCCGCGGCCGGCGCTTGCTACGAAAGATGCGCGTCGAAGGCACGTTGCAGGTCGGCGATCAGGTCCTCGGCATCTTCCAGGCCGCAATGGAACCGGCACATGGCGCCACGCTCGCTCCAGGAAGACAGGGAGCGCGCGGCCGGCATGTTCATCGGCACGACCAGGCTTTCGTATCCGCCCCAGGACGCCCCCAGGCCGAAGTACTCCAGCGCATCGATCATGGCCTCCATTTTCGCCAAGGAAACCGTCGGCGCAAATTCGACCGATAGCAGCCCGTTGCTGCCCTTGAAGTCGCGTTCGAAGATTTTTCGATCCTCGCCTTCCGCATACGCCGGGCACATGACCCGGGCGACCCGCTTGTCCCGGCTCAGCCAGTCCGCCACGGCCAGCATGTTCTCCTGGTGCGCGCGCATCCGCAGCGGCAGCGTGCGCAGGCCGCGCAGCATCAGGTAGGCGTCGTCCGCCCCCACCGTCTGGCCATAATTGAGCGCGGCGCGGTTCATGGCCGGCCAAGCGGCTTCGTTGGTGACGACGGTGCCCATCATGACGTCGGAATGCCCGCTCAGATACTTGGTCGCCGCGATGACGGAAATATCGGCCCCCAGCGCCAGCGGCTGGTACAGGATGCCCGATCCCCAGGTGTTGTCGACGGCGAGCAGGCAGCCGTGCTTCTTCGCCAGCGCCGAGACGGCGCGAAGATCCACCATGTCATACGTCAACGACCCGGGGTTCTCGGCGTAGATCATCGTGGTGTTGGGCTGGATCTTGTCCGCCAGGTCGGAACCGTCGGGGCTGTAGTAGGTGTGCGTGATTCCCAGTTGGGCCAGGCTTTCCGCGCACAGCCGGCGCACCGGCTCATAGACGGCGTCGGTGATCAGCACGTGGTCGCCGGCCTTCAGGTACGCGAGGAAGACCACGGCGATCGCCGCCAGCCCGGTCGGGAAAATCCTCGCCCGGTGGCCGCCCTCGAGTTCGACCAGCGCGTCTTCCAGCGCATGGGTGCTGTCCGTGCCGCGCGAGCCGTAGGAAAGCAGGCGCTCTTCCCCGCGCCTGCGGCGCGTATCGTTCCACTGCGCGACCGTGTCGAAGACATAGGTGCTGCCGCGCGTGACCGGCGTATTCACCCAGCCGCGATGGGGGCGGCCGGCGCGCAACAACGACGTCGACAGGCCCGCCTTGGTCTTTTTCGTGTCCTCCATGATTCGCCGCCTTCCTACCGTTGGGTCTGGATGCCGATGTTCATATGGCGGTAGGTGTTGTCCTTGGTCTCGAAGGCGATGCGCTTGTCGAGCGTTTCCAGGGCGCGGCCGTACATGTGCAGGTGGCGGATGACGCCGTCGTCTTCGATGCGGACGGCGTGGATGTCCTCGGGCATGAGCGCGATGCCGGTGCCGGGCTCGACCACCACCGTCTGCGCCACTTCTATCTTGGCGTAGCCCGGCTTGCTGCCGTCGTCCAGGCGTTCGTAGACGTAGTTCGTTTCCACGCCCTCGACCGCCGCGATACACGCCCAGGTCGTATGGTTGTGCGGAATGATCTTCTTGCCCGGGCGCATCACGTTCAGGTACAGCGCGTAGCTCTTGTCGTCGTTTTCGCTGATCAGGTAACGCGACTGCAACTCCTCCGGCGCGGGATCGGGGTAGTGCTCGGCGCCCCACCACTCCTTGTGCGAAGCCAGGGAAATCAGCTTGTCCATGGTCTTGGCAAGCGTCTCGCGGCTCTCGCCTTCGGCGTCGAACAACGATTTGATTTCATCGATGGCTTGGCGGATTTCCGCGGCGCCCGGCTTGGACTTCTGGGTCATGAACTCACTCCTCTTTCGTGATGGACATTCGGATTCGATCGACTACACCTTAATGAGCGTGACGCGCGCCATCCAATTAAATTTGGCGGCGTTCGATAAGAGGAGCTAATGGATTTCGGGGGAAAATCGATGCGCCCGGCCCATACCCGTGGGGCGTGCATCCGCCGCCAAGCCAGTGTTTATGCGCCTTTCAGGCGAATCGGGAAGAAAATGATGCGCCGCAGCGCATTCGCGCATTCTTCGCCCCAATATCACTTCCGCTAAGGGTATCCCCCAACATCGCGCGTCGGGGGAAAACGCCGGGAACGGGCGGCGTTCCATTTCCCGGCACGCCCGCCCTATACGAAGCCCATGCGCGCATCCGTCCCTTCACGCCCGTCGCGTTGGGGATCCGAATGCGCCTCGGGATGGCATTGCGCCGCGTCAACGAGAGTGCTTGACATGCCGGCGTCGGCCTATAGAATTCCCATGCAAGAAATAAATTTCCTGCACAGGAAAACTTTCGGACAGAGATCCGAGGCCACCAAGGAGGAGTGCAATCATGAAATTCACACGCCGGCTGGTGCGCGGCCTGGCGCTGCTCGGGCTGCTCGTCCCGCTGTATGCCCATGGCGCCTATCCCGACAAGCCGATCCGCATCGTGGTGCCGTTCGCGGCGGGCAGCCTTACCGACATCGTTTTCCGGGACCTCGCCGTCGAGCTGCAAAAGGAGCTCCGGCAGCCCATCATCATCGACAACAAGCCGGGCGCCAGCGGCATCGTCGGCACGCAAGCCGCCGTGAACGCCGCGCCGGACGGCTATACGCTGCTGTCGGTCGGCGTCACGAACGGCGCCAGCAACAAGTCGATGTTCGTGCGCCTGCCCTACGATCCGGCCAAGGATTTCAGCAGCATCGGCAAGGTGGCCGAGTCGCCCTATGTGCTGGTGGTCGATGCGCGTTCGAAGATCAATTCGCTGAAAGACCTGTACGCGAAGGCCCGCGCCGACCAGGGATCGGTCACCTACGCCTACGCATCGGGCAGCGCGCAGGTGGGCGGCGCCATGCTCGCCAGGGCCGGCGGCGTGAAGTTCGCCGAGATTCCCTATAAGAACTCGCCGCAGATCCTCACGGACATCATCGGCAACGTGGTGGAAACCACGCTGACCGATTTCGCGAGCGGCATGAATATGGTGCGCGGCGGCAAACTGAAGGCGCTGGGCGTGACGACGAAGGAACGGTTCCCGCTGGCGCCGGACGTGCCGGCCCTGGCCGAGGTGGGGGCCAACGATTTCCAGTTGATCGTCTGGTTCGGCCTGGTGGGTCCCGCGGGCCTGCCCGCGCCCGTGCAGCAACGCCTGTCCGTGGCCTTGAACAAGGCGCTCGCCAGCCCGGACCTGGTCGAACGCTTCAAGAGCCAGGGCCTGACGCCGCGCGCCAGCACGCCGGGCGAGTTCAGCGATTTTCTCGGCAAGGAAATCGTCGCCTGGGGCCGCATGGTCCAGGTGGCGGGCATCCAGCCCCAATGATCAGCCCGGCGAGCGACCCTCGTGAAGCAAAACGGCGGCCTTCAACCTGGACAGCGTGGCGGCGAGATGCTCGACGTGCTCCGACCAGCGCGGGTTCATTCTATCCATGGGGCCGACGACCGCGATGGCGTACCACTCGGACACGAGGCGGAAGGGCATCGCGATGGCGGCCAGGCCCGCGACGCTTTCATTGACGTTGGCGGCCCAGCCCCGTTCGGCGGATTCCGCCATTTCCTTCATGAACTTTTTCTTGTCGACGATGGTGTCGGGCGTGAGGCGGTTCCACTGCATTTTTCCGAGCAGGGATTTCTGTTCCTCGGGCGCCAGCGCGGAGAAGATGGCCTTGCCCAGGGAATTCGCGTGGATGGCCCGGGTGTCGCCGATCGCCACGGTGTAGACGATGGAGCGCCGGGACTGGACGACGTCGAGATAGATGACTTCGGTATCCCGCAGCTTGGCCAGCGTGGTGGTTTCCTCGGTGGCGTCGCGCAGCTCTTCCAGGAAACCATGCGTCATTTCGAAGATGGGATCGACCTTGTCGATCGAATGGCATAACGCCAGCATTTTTCTGGTCGGGAAATAGCCGCTGCGCCGGCGCGTTTCGTACAGGTAGCCCTTGACGATCAGGGTGCGAAGCAGGGCCAGCGTGCTGGAGGCGGGAGCGTCCAGCCCTCGCGCGATTTCCGTCAGGGACAGAGGCCTGGCCTCGTCCGAAAAAAGCTGGAACAGGTCCAGTGTGCGCGCGACAAGGGAGACTAGCTTGTTTTCCATGCCGCAGATGATAACCAGGAAGGGAGAACAAATGGAAAAGACAGGATTCATCGGCTTGGGCAATATGGGGCGGCACATGGCGCGGCGCCTGGCGCAGGCGGGCCACGACGTGCTGGTCTTCGATATCCGCGACGACCAGCGCGAGGCGCTCGAATCGCACGGCGCGTCGTGGGCCGGATCGGTGCGGGCGGTGGCGGACGCGGCCGAGGTCGTGGTGGTGAGCCTGCCGACGCCCGCCATCGTCGAGCAGGTGCTCACGGGCGACGACGGCGTCGCGGCGGGCAAGGCGGCGAGGCTAGTCGTCGACACGTCCACGACCGGCCCGTCGACCTCCAGGCGCATCGCCGAAAAGCTGCTGGCGCGCGGCATGCGCCTGGTGGATGCGCCCGTCAGCGGCGGCACCGGCGGCGCCGAGGAAGGCACCCTCACCGTCATGGCGTCGGGCCAGGCCGACGCCTACGAGCGCGCGCGGCCCTTGCTGCGGGTCATAGGGAAGAACATCTTCTACCTGGGCGAGGAAGCCGGCCAGGGCCAGATGATGAAGATCATCAACAACACGTTATGCGCGGCCGCCACGCTCGCCAGCTTCGAAGGCCTGGTGCTGGGCAGCAAGGCGGGGCTGGACGCGAAAACCATGCTGGACATCATCAACGTATCCAGCGGGCGCAGCTTCGCCACCGAAGTGAAGATACCGCAGTGCATATTGCACCGCGACTTCCCCATGCGCTTCACCACCGACCTGCTGCACAAGGACGTGAAGCTGTGCCTGGACGAAGGCGCGCGGATGGGCGTGCCTATGTGGGTCAGCGACATGGCCCGGCAGATGCTGTCCTTCGCCATCGGCCAGGGCAAGGGGGCGGACGACTATGCCCGGGTCATCCAGTTTTATGAAACCTGGGGCCAGACCCAGTTCGGCAGCGCCGATCGATAGACCTTGAACCAGGAGCAAGCATGAAGTCTCGCATCGAAACCGGCCGTGAAATCCTCGGCGCCACGCTGGGCGAAACGTACTACCAGCGCCGGGTGGACAGCACCAATTCCTTCAACGGGCCCTTGCGCCGCCTGACCGACGAATACTGCTTCGGCGAAGTCTGGGGCGATCCGGCCCTGCCGCCCAAACTGCGCAGCATGCTGGTCGTGGCCCTGCTCGCCAGCATGGGCCGCACGCACGAACTCAGGACGCATCTGGGCGGCGCCCTGAATAACGGCTGCAACGTCGAGGAGCTACGCGCGGTGCTGCTTCAGGTGGCCATTTACTGCGGCATACCGGCGGGCGTGGAAGGCACGCGCATCGCCGAGGAGGTGCTGCGGGAGCGCGGCCTGCTGGCGTAGTGGCGCGGATAAACCTGCCGCATGGAGCGGCCCCTATCAAGCCGGCCCGTATTGAGCCAGCCGTATTACTTGGCGGGGGCCGGCGTGGCCGGCGTGCTGGGGGCCGGGGCGTCAGGCGTAGCCGGCGCCTGCGGAATCGAGGCGTCGGGCTTGGCCGGGGCGGCGGGCGCGTTGCCGGCCGGGGCCGAGGGAACCGCGCTGCCGGCGGGCGCCGGGGCGCCCGGCACCTGCGGCACGGAACGATCGGCCGGCGCCTGGTAGTTCTGCATCACGCCCGAATCGACCGGCGTACTCACGCCCTTGTGGGTCACGTAGGCCAGGCCCGCGGTGGTGGCGAAGAAAACGACGGCCGCCCACTTGGTGGTGCGCGACAGGAAATTCGCGGCGCCCGAGGCGCCGAACAGGCTGCCGGCCGAACCGCTGCCGAAAGCCGAACCCATATCGGCGCCCTTGCCCTGCTGCAGGAGGACCAGAACGATGATGGCCAGTGCCGACAGCACCTGCACGACCATCAAAATCGATTGAATCAAGGACATCACTTACTCCGAAACGCTGTTCAAACAGCGGCTATGCGTAAAAATTCATCGGCCACCAGCGACGCGCCGCCCACCAGGGCGCCGTCGATGTCGGGCATGGCGAACAGCGTGGCGGCATTGGCCGCCTTGACGCTGCCGCCGTAAAGAATGCGGACCTGCGGCACGCCCAGCCCGCGCAGCGCCACGCGGATGGCGCCATGCACTTCCTGCGCCTGCTCCGGCGTGGCGGTGCGGCCCGTGCCGATCGCCCAGACCGGCTCGTAGGCCAGGATCAGCTTGGCCAGCGCGTCCGCGCCCAGGGCCAGGACCGGCTCGAGCTGGCGCTCGATGACGCCCAGCGTATTGCCGCCCTCGCGCTCGGCCAGCGTCTCGCCGACGCAGACCACCGGCGTCAGGCCGGCGGCCAGCGCGGCGCGCGCCTTGTCGGCCACCAGTTGATCGCTTTCGCCGTGCATGGCGCGGCGTTCCGAATGGCCGGCCAGGGCCCAGCGGCAGCCGAAATCCCGCAACATGGCGCCCGCCACTTCGCCCGTATAGGCGCCCTTCTCATGCACGCTGATATCCTGCGCGCCCCAGGAGATGGGGCTGCCCTGGAGCAGCGCCTGGGCCTGGGCCAGATAGGGGAAAGGCACGCAAACGCCCATTTCGCAATGGCCGGCGACGCCTTGGCGCAAGGCCGCCAGCAAGGCGGCGTTCTCGGCCAGCGTGCCGTGCATCTTCCAGTTACCCAGCACCAAACGCGCGCGCTCGGCGGTGGACGGGGCTTGGCGATCTGTGGTCGTCATAGGTATAGGCTAGGCAAAGCGGTGAATGGGCCGGATCCACGGCCGTCGGGCAAGACGAAACCGCCGGAAAAATCCCGGTCAAACCCGTGATTGTATCCTGTTCGGCGGCATGCTGGGGAGAACCCGCCGAACCCCGGGCTCCCGTCCCTCAGGCGCCCCGCCCTTATCCCGTTCTTCATCCTTTTGCCCGAATCCCCCTGCGCCCCGTAATCTTTACGCCCGGCTGTCATCTGCCGCTGCTAAACTGGCCCTTCACTTTGGGGAGTAGCCGGCTTCCGCCCCCGGAAGCGCCCGCGTCAACATTCTTGGCCCCGCGGCCATGGCGCTGGCAGCCTTAGCGGCCTGGCGAGACCATGGGTTTCCTTGTGCCTAAGCCGGGCGCACGCGGAAATCTATGCGTCGCCCGGCCTAGCGCTCCGTCCCCTATGAATTTCGCGGCAACCCTCCTCCTGGCTTTCGCCATGTCGACCGACGCCTTTGCAGCCGCCATCGGCAAGGGCACCAGCCTCTACAAACCCCGCTTCAGCGACGCCTTGCGCACCGGCGTGATCTTCGGCGCGATCGAGGCCATTACCCCGGTGATCGGCTGGCTGATCGGCTCGGCGGCCGCCAGGTACGTGCAAAACTGGGACCACTGGCTGGCCTTCGTCATGTTGTCCATCCTCGGGCTCCTGATGATACGCAACGCCGTCCGCGGCCAGCGCGACGACAAGGCCAGCCAGCCGCCGCGCAAGCATTCCTTCTGGAACCTGGCCCTGACCGGCTTCGCCACCAGCATCGACGCGATGGCGGTCGGCGTCAGCCTCGCTTTCATCGACAACAACATCTTCATCACCGCCTCGGTGATCGGACTGGCCACCCTGCTGATGGTGACCGTGGGCGTGATGCTGGGCCGGGTGCTGGGCAGCCTGGTCGGCAAGCGCGCGGAAATCTTCGGCGGCCTGGTGCTGATCGGCGTGGGCGCCTCCATCCTCTTCGAGCACTTGCACGCGCAATGAGAAAAGCCTGTCCCGCCATGAGAAAAATGTCGGAGAAATAGGCAAGTATCCGCTTCGTTTAGGCACGCGGCCGCCCGCCGAATCAGCCTAGTATTGACCCTGACGTGGATCACGGCGGCGCGCCGGCCCGCGCCCACCTCGGCGGCGCGGGCCAGCCGGCGCACCCTCGCGCGGCATCGCCGTCCCGCCTGTTCCACGGTTTTCGCAATTTTTCTCGCTGTCCGGAGATCCCCCATGACCACCACTTATGCGTTCGGCGCCACCGGCCCCAAGGCCGCGCTCGCGCCTTTCAACTACCAAGTCCGCGACTTGCGCGAATTCGACGTGCAACTGGACGTGCTGTACTGCGGCGTCTGCCATTCGGACCTGCACCAGGCGCGCGATGAGTGGCGCAACACCATCTACCCCGTCGTGCCGGGCCACGAAATCGTCGGCCGCGTGACCGCCGTCGGCTCGCAGGCCACCAGGTTCAAGATCGGCGACATCGTCGGCGTGGGCTGCATGGTCGACTCCTGCCGCGCCTGCCCTAGCTGCAAGGAAGGCCTGGAGCAATACTGCGAAGGCGAAACGGGCTTCGTGCCGACCTACAACGGCATCGACAAGCAGACCGGCGCCACCACCTACGGCGGCTACTCGTCGCAGATGGTGGTGGACGAGGCCTATGTCCTGAGCATCCCCCGAAACCTGGACCTGGCCGGCGTGGCGCCGCTGCTGTGCGCGGGCATCACCACCTATTCGCCGCTGCGCACCTGGGGCGCGGGGCCCGGCAAGAAGGTCGGCATCGTGGGCCTGGGCGGCCTCGGCCACATGGGCGTGAAGCTGGCCGCCGCGATGGGCGCGCACGTGGTGCTGTTCACCACCTCGCCGTCCAAGATCGAGGACGGCAAGCGCCTGGGGGCGAGCGAAGTCGTTATTTCCAGGAATCCCGACGAGATGAACGCCCATGCGAACAGCTTCGACCTCATCCTCAATACGGTGGCGGCGCAGCACGATCTCAATCCCTTCCTGAACCTGCTGCGGCGCGACGGCACGATGGTGCTGGTGGGCGTGCCCGAACACGACCATCCCTCTCCCCAGGTCTTCAACCTGATCTTCAAGCGCCGCCGCCTGGCGGGTTCGCTGATCGGCGGCATCGCCGAAACCCAGGAAATGCTGGACTTCTGCGGCGAGCACGGCATCACCTCGGATATCGAGCTGATCCCGGTGCAACAGATCAACGAGGCCTATGAGCGCATGCTCAAGAGCGACGTGAAGTATCGCTTCGTGATCGACTCGGCGTCGCTGAAGCAGCAATAGGCGGCACGGCGGGGCTGTCAGACCGCGGCATCCGGGCGCTCGCGCTGCGAAGCGTGCCATCCCAGCAGGCGCTCTTCGGCGAGCTCGATGGCCTTGAAAAGCAGCACGCCCAGGATGCAGAGCAGGGCCAGCGCGACGAAGACCGTCGGCGTATCGAAGCTGCCCTGCGCCACCAGGATCACGTGGCCCAGCCCCGTCTCGCCGGCGACGAATTCCCCCACGATGGTGCCGACCAGCGCGAACGAGATGCCCACTTTCATGCCCGCCAGCAGGCTGGGCATGGCGTTGGGAAAGCGGATCTTCCAGAGGATCTTGGCGCGCGACGCGCGATTGACGCGCGCCATGTCCAGCATGTCGGGATCGGTGGAGCGCAGCCCCAGCACGGTATCGATCAGGATGGGAAAAATGGCGATCAGCAATGCGATGGCGATCTTCGGCGCCGCGCTGGTTCCCAGCCAGATCACGAACAGCGGCGCCAGCGCCACCTTGGGCACCGCGTTCATCGCCACCAGCAGCGAGTACAAGGTGCGGTCGAGAAAGCGCGAGTAGACGATGCCGATCGCCGCCGCCACGCCCAGCACGACCGCCAGCACGAAGCCGGCGAGCGTCGTGCCCAGCGTATCCAGGCTCTGCATGAGCAGATAGCCCGGCTGCTTGAAGAATTCGAGGATGACCTTGCTGGGCGCGGGCAGGAGAAACTCCCGGATCCCCAGGGTCCGCACCGCGATCTCCCAGACAATCAAAAGGACCAGCATCGTGGCGAAAGCCTGCCGGCTGCGCATGGTGCGTTTCCACAGTTGGTTCACGGCGCTCTCCGCTCAATTCTTGTAGATGCCCAATCCGCGGAAAGTGTCCCGGATGTGCGATACGTAGCCCGCGAAGCCGGCGGTTTCACGCACCTCCAGCCCGCGCGGACGCTCCAGCTCGATGGGGATCACCTCCGCCACGCGTCCCGGGCCGCGCGCCATCATCACCACGCGGCTGCCCAGGTAGACCGCTTCGGAAACCGAATGCGTGATGAACACCACGGTCTTGCCGGTCGCCATCCAGGCGCGCTGCAACTCGACGTTCAGCTCGTCGCGGGTGAAGGGATCCAGCGCGCCGAAGGGCTCGTCCATCAGCAGCAGTTGCGGATCCAGCAGCAGCGCGCGGCAGATGGACACGCGCTGCCGCATGCCGCCGGACAACTCGCGCGGATAGCGGTCGATGAACGCGGACAGCCCGAACAGGTCCAGCAGCTCGCGCGCGCGGGGTTCGTGCGCGGCCCGCGGCGCGTCGTGGAATTCCGCCGCCAGCAGCACGTTGTCCAGGATGTTGCGCCACTCCAGCAGCAGATCCCGCTGGAACACCACGCCCATGTCTTCCGGCGGCTCCAGGATGGGCTTGCCGCGCAGCTTCAGCGTGCCGCTGCTGATGCCTTCCAGGCCCGCGATGCATTTGAGCAGCGTGCTTTTGCCACAGCCGCTCGGGCCGACGATGCTGACGAACTCGCCCTCGGCGATGTCCAGCGCCACGTCCTGCAAGGCGTGCAAGGGGCCGCTGTCCGAGCGGTAGATCTTGTTCAATCGCGCGATTTCCAGGAACCCGGACACGGCGCATCTCCTTGCTCAGATATCAGTTCGGCAACAGGGCGTTGGTGTAGTAGTCGGCGGGAACGTGTCCGGCCTTGACCTGGCCGGTCTTCTCCAGCGTGGCGATGGCCGCGGACCAGTCCGCGTCGGTCTGGATGCCGAACGCCAGGCCGGGCTTGGCGGGGCTTTCGAAGAAGGGGCGATAGGCCTGGATCTGCTCGCGCAACACGTCGGGGTCCAGCCTGGCATTGGGCCGGTCGGCGACGATGGCGGCGACCGCCTCCTCGACGTGGCCGTCATAGATGTATTTCCAGGCGCGCAGTTGCACCGCGACGAACTTGCGCAACGCCTCGCCCTTGCCCTTGATGGTCGCGGGCGTGGCAACCAGGCCGTAGCTGGGGAAGGAGATGCCGCTGTCGGCCAGCAACAGGGCGGAAGCCGGACGCGTCTTGCGCACCATGGGCTGGCCGAACGGCGCCTGCGTCATGAGACCGTCGCTATTGCCGGACGCGTAGGTGGAGACCATGGCGCTGGGCGCCACCATCACCACGCTCACGTCGCTCCGCGACAGGCCATTGACCTTCAGGAAGGGATCGATGAACGGCGCCCAGGGGCTGGTGGTGAAACAGACGATTTTCTTGCCGGCCAAGTCCTTGGGCGACTTCACGCCCAGCTTCTCGTCCGTCAGCACGGCCAGGTCGCCGGTGCGGGCGAAACCCGCGATGGACATCAGGTCCAGCCCGTTTTCCTTGGCGACCGCCATGGTGCCCAGGGCGACCTGGCCCACGTCCACCTGCCCCGCCGCCAGCAGTTGCAAGGTGTTGATCGTGCCGGTGCCGTCCTGCACCTCCACGTCCAGGCCCGCGTCCTTGAACCAACCTTTCTGGAGCGCCAGGTGCATGGCGCCGTGCATGCCCCAGGGCGAGAAGTCCAGCCGCACCAGCAGCTTGTCGGCGGCCCGCGCCGCCGGCGGCAAGGCCAGGCCCGCCGCCAGCGCAAGCGCCCCGGACACCATGGACAACGCTTTCCTACGATTCATTTTGTTCCCCTTGAATTGGTTGGACTTTCCGGTCATTGCGCCCGCAGCGCCTGCGTGGCGGCCCGGTCGATTTTTCCGGTCCGGGGGTCGACGACCATGCGGTAATGGTCCCGCACGTACTCCGCCGTCAACTTCTGGTTCCAGACATCCTGCTCGATGGCGGCCTCCTCGCGCAGCAAGGGATCGCCGAAGCCGCCGCCGCCGGGCTGGTCGTGCGTGACCACGTCGTTGCGCTGGATCAGCATGCCCACCTTGCTGGGCAGGGAGATATCGTCCTCGCCGCTATGCAGGGTATTGGCCGCCGCCCGCGCGGGCTTGCCGCCGCCCAGGCCGTAGGGCGGGAACTTCATCCGGTCCGCCCGCAACTGCAACAGCACGTCGTCGCCCAGCACCCGATAGCTGCGGCGGATGCCCAGGCCGCCGCGGAAGCGTCCCGCCCCGCAGGAATCGGGCAGCAATTCATAGGCTTCGACGCGGACCGGATGCTGCGCTTCCAGCGTCTCCACCGGCGTATTGGACAGATTCTGGGACGCGTTGGTGATGGCTTCGATGCCGTCGGCCTGCGGCCGGCCGCCCCAGGCGCCGCAGACCATGTCGACGATGATGTAGGGCTTGCCCTCGTCGCTCTTGCCCGAAAGGCATACCACCGTGTTGCCGCCCTCCCCGGCCGCGGGCACGCGGTCGGGCACCACCTGCGCCAGCGCGCCGAGCATGGCGTCGAACACCCGGTAGCCGGTCAGCGCGCGCGCCGCGACGGCGGCCGGCTCCAGGGGATTCAGCACCGTTCCTTCCGGCACGGAGATGTCCACGCAGCGGAATACGCCGGCGTTGTTGGGCACGTCGCCCTTGAGCGCGCAGCGCACGCTCAGGTAGGTGCACGATTTGGTGTAGGACAGGGTGGAGTTGATGGCGGCCCGCACCTGCGGGGCGGAACCCGTGTAGTCCACGCTGACATGGTCTTCGTGCACGGTCACCGCCACCTTGATCGGGATGGGGTCCGGGGAAAGCCCGTCGTCGTCGATATGGTCCAGGAAGGTGTAGGTGCCCTTGGGCCAGCGGCGGATCTCCTCGCGGGTGAGGCGCTCCGCGTAATCCAGCAATTCCGCGAAATAGGCGCGCGCCGAATCGCGGCCGTAGCGGTCCAGCAGGGAGGTCAGTTCCCGCACGCCGACCTGGCAGGCCGCGTACTGCGCGCGCAGGTCGCCCAGCACCCGGCCGGGCACGCGCACATTGCGCGCGATGACGCGCTCCATGATGTCGTTGACGCGCCCTTCCTCATAGAACTTGACCACGGGAATGCGCAGGCCTTCCTGGTAGATTTCCGTCGAATCGCTGGCGTTCGATCCCGGCACGCGGCCGCCCACGTCCGTGTGATGGCAGATCACCACGCAATACCCCTCCAGTTCGCCCCGGTAGAAGAAAGGCACGAACATGAAGATGTCCGGCAGGTGCATCCCGCCGTCGTAGGGATCGTTGACGATGATCGCGTCGCCGGGCCGCAGGGAATCGCCGTAGCGGGCCTGCACCGAAGCCATCGCCTCCGGGATCGCGCCCAGGTGCAGCGCGATGGTCTTGGCCTGGGCGATCATCTGGCCGTGGCGGTCGCAGATCGCCGCGGAATAATCCATGACGTCCTTGACGATCTCCGAGCGGGCGGTGCGCAGGACCGTATAGGCCACTTCGTCCACGATGGCGTCCATGGCGTTCTTGACTACCGCGAAGGTAATCGGGTCGATGATGGGATTCATGCGGTTTCCTGGTGCAGGTCGATGATGATGTTGCCGACGCCGTCGGCGTGGGCGCTGCAGCGCGGCGGCACGACGATGGTCGTGTCGTAGGACTCGATGATCAGCGGCCCGTCCATCTTCTGCCGCGTCAAGGCGCCGCGCGGCACCAGCCGCGTCTCGCGGGGCGGCTCGTCCGCGGAAAAGCTGACCATGCGCACGCCCGATTCGCCGGCCAGCGCGGAGGCGTCCACCTTGCAGTGGCCGAAATCCAGGCGCTGGCCGCTGCGGCCGTAGGCCGACACGCGCATGTTCACCAGCTCCAGCGGCTCGTCGCTGCTATAGCCGAAGGTGCGCGCATACTCGGCGTTGAAATCGTCCTTCAGCCGATCCAGCGCGCTCGCATCGAGAGCGCCGGCCGCCAGGGGCACCGTCAGCTCGGAACTCTGGCCCAGGTAGCGGACGTCGGCGAAGACGACGGTTTCCACCGCGGCGTTCGCATACCCTTCGGAGGCCAGGATGTCCCGGCCCTGGGCGCGCAGGTCGTCGGCGATCGCCGCCAGCGCCGCTGGCTCGCAATCGTCGAGACGCCGCAGCACCGCCTTCACGAAGTTGTGCTCCGCGTCGGCGGACAGCATGCCCGCCGAGCAGAACACGCCGGCCATGATGGGCGCGATGACGCGCGTGATGCCCAGCAGCCGCGCCACCGAGACGGCATGCAGGGGGCCGCCGCCGCCGAACGCGATCATCGCCATGTCGCGCGGATCCCTGCCCCGCTCGACCGTCACCGCGCGGATGGCCCGCGCCATGTTGACGTTGGCCACCTGCCGTATGCCATGGGCCGCCGCCAGGACGTCCAGGTTCAAGGGGGCGGCGATGTGCCGCGCGATGGCGTCACGGGAGAGTTCGGCGTTCACCGCCAGGCTGCCGCCCGCCAGGGCCTTGGGATTCAGGTATCCCAGGACCATATTGGCGTCGGTCACCGTGGGCCTGTCGTTGCCGTTGCCGTAGCAGGCCGGCCCCGGATAGGCGCCCGCCGACTCCGGCCCCACGCACAACAGGCCGCCGGCGTCGATGCCCGCGATGGAGCCGCCGCCGGCGCCGACCTCGGCGATGTCGATGGCCGGCACCTTCAGCACGTAGCCGCCGCCCTTGATGAAGCGGCTGGGGGCGCTGATGCCGTCGCGGAACTCGTACTCGTTGGTCAGCGACGGCGTCCCGGCCGCGATGATGGACGCCTTCGCGGTGGTGCCGCCCATGTCGAAGACGATCAGGTCGCGATCCCCGCTCAGGGCGCCGATCTGCGCCGCGCCGGCCACGCCGCCCGCCGGGCCGGAGGCCACCGCGAACACCGGTTTCTCCGTCGCCGAGGCGATCCCCATCATGCCGCCGTTGGACGCCATGACCTGGAGGGAGGCGGTCACGCCCATGCGGGCCAGGTCGTCCTTCAAGCGCGCCAGGTAGGTGCGCATGGCCGGCAGTATGTAGGCGTTGACCACCGTGGTGCTGGTGCGCTCGTATTCCTTGATCTCCGGCAGCACGTCGCAGGACACGCTCAGCAGCAGGCTGGGGAAAGCCGCCTCGATGAGCGCCTTGGCGCGCCGTTCGTGCGCCGGATTGATGTAGCTGTTCAGGAAGCAGATGGCGATGGCGGCAACGCCCTCGCCGGCCAGTTCGCCCACTTCCCGCAGAAGCTGCTCCTCGTCGAGCGGGGTGACGACACGGCCCTGGGCATCGATGCGTTCGCGGATGCCCCGGCGGTAGCGGCGCGGCGCCAGCGGCTGCGGCTTGGACCAGCCCAGGTCGAACATGGTGGGCGTGCGGATGCGCGCGATCTCCAGCACGTCGCGGAATCCCTCGGTGGTCAGCACGGCCGTCCGGGCGCCCACCTTCTGCAGGATCGTGTTGGACGCCGTGGTGGTGCCGTGGACGATTTCGGCGATGTCGCCCGCCGCGATCCCCGCCTGGTCGATCAGGGCCTGGAGGCCCCGGGTGATCGCCAGCCCCAGGTTCTCGGGCGTGGTGGACGTCTTGTTGACGTAGAGCCGGCCGTCCGGCATGGCCAGCACGATATCCGTGAAGGTGCCGCCGATATCGCAGCCGACCCGCACGCCGGCGCGGGCGTGAAATGCAGTGTCCATCGTTTCTCCGTGCCACGCGCGCGGCGCGCGGCGTACAAGTGAACCAGCCTTGTGATCGGCCCGTCAGCGGCCCTGTGAATCGGCCCTGCGATCGGCCTTAACTAACTAACCAGTAAGTACAATAAGGAGTACGATATGGAATCGGCGCCGGGCCTGTCAAGGACAGCGGCATCAGGGTTTACAGCAGGTTCGGCAAGCCCGGCATGTACACTCGCCATGAGAAACCGAGATGAACAAAGACAAAACCAAACCCGCCGCCACAGGCAATCCGGACAAGGAAGGCGCGCGGCGCACGCGCAATGCCGCGGCGACGCGCGAACGGATCCTGGCCGTCGCCAGCAAGGAGTTCGCCACCCGCGGCTACGACGGCGCGCGCATCGACGCCATCGTGGCCCGCTGCAAGATCAGCAAGAACCTGGTCTATCACTACTTCGCCAGCAAGGAAGCGCTTTTCATCGAGGTCATGGAGCGGGCCTACGGCGCGATGCGCGAGCGGCAGAACGAGCTGTCGCTGTCGGGCGAGGACCCGGTGGCGGACATGCGCGAACTGGTGGTGAAGACGGTCCAGCACTTCATCGACCAGCCGGACTTCATACAACTGCTTTCCACCGAGAACCTGCACAAGGCGGCGCATATCAGGAAGTCCAGGGTCATTCCCGACATGTTCAATCCGCTGCGCAACGCGCTGCACGACATCCTCGAACGCGGAAAGGAAAAAGGGGTATTCCGGCAGGACGCGGACTGGATAGACCTCTACGTCTCGATTTCCGGCCTCGGGTCTTATTCCCTCTCCAACCGCTATACCTTGTCGTATGTGCTGGACGTGGACCTGGGCGCCAAGGAGCGCGTCATGAACCGGGTGAAGCACGTGTCGGACATGATCACCAGCTATTTGTGCGACGTGAAGAAGTGAATCGGCTGGCGGCGGTTCGCGGCCACGGCCCGCTCTTCCCGGACCCGGCATGAAAGGCCGGCGGCAATTTCTCCCGGCAGCGGATAATATGCTGTTTTTTGCTGACAGGCCGCCCCGCGTATAAGAAAGCCTCTTGGGGGGCTGCAAGCGGCATGGCCGCGCGGCGCGGGGGGCCTTTTTCTATTCCAGATGTCGGTCGAGGGGCCGGGGAGAGTTTCGATGAATCGGAATGACGGGGATGCGGGCGCGGGACGAATCGCCTTCCGGATGTCGCGCGCCGGCGCGGTGTCGCTCGCATTGGGGCTTGCGGTCCTGTGCATGAATCCTGCCTCGGCGGCCACGCCCGATCCGCTCGGCCCCCTGCGGGGCGCGGAAAAAACCCAATTGCGCCAGGGATGGAGTTCGCGTGAACAGGGCCCCTGGTTCGTTCTCCAGAACGACGACGCGAAACAATCCGAACAAACGCTGGTCCTCGGGCGCGGCGCGGCGGGCGACGCCGGCCGCTACGTCTCCGCGCGCCTTGCCGTCGATTCCAAGCAGCCGTCGGCGTCCATCGGACTGCTCACCCGCAACACAAGCAGCGGCGATCTCTGTCTGATGGAGGTCACGGCCTCCGCCGACGTGAATCTCTTCTGTGTCGTGCGCGGGAAAAACGTCAAGATCGCCAGCCAGCCCAAGGCGGCAAAACTCGGCGGCGACGATTTTGCCCAGTTGATCGAAGCCGACGACGGCGCCACGTTTTTCTTGAACGGCAAGAAGGTCGGCACGGTGGAACCGGGCACGCTGGCGATCGACCAGGTCGGCATCATGGCCTACGACACCGGCATGTTCGGCGTTTCCGGTTTCAAGGCCATGACCTTGGCGGAGGCCAAGAAGGCGGCCGACAACGCGGATGCCGGCGATCCCCCCAAACCCGCCAGGAAGGCCGGCAACAAGGAGGCCGGCGACCCGCCCGGCGTGGTCCTCAACGCCATGGAGCAGCGCTACCAGGGAATCGGCCCCATTCCCCAGTTCGACGGCACCACCGTACGCCGCGTGGCGGCCTATCTCGGCATCGCGCAAAGCATCTTCACGCATGAATTCGGCCACGCCTTGATCGGCGAGCTGGATCTCCCCTCGACCGGGCCGGAGGAAGACGCCGTCGATATCTTCTCGGCGCTGCATCTGGTGGATCCGACCATCTACAAGACCGACGACAAGGACATCGAGACGATAGGCCGCGAGGTCGCCATCTATGGCGCGCTGCAATGGTATTACAGCGGCAAGCTGGGCGAAGCGAGCGGCCGCGGCGAAACCCCTTGGCAGGACGAGCACACGCCCGACCTGAAGCGGTATCGCAACTTTTTCTGCGTCATCTACGGCGGCAACCCCACGGTGTTCCAGAATCTCGCCGAAGGCACCGGCATGGACGAGCGCACGCTGAGCCGATGCGAGGGCGAATACACCAAGCAGAATCGGGCCTGGCGCACCATCCTCGCCCCCTACACACGGGTAGGCCCGTGGCACCCCGAAGGCACGCAACCGGCGAACGCGCCCGGCGCCAAGATCACCATGAAATTCGAGCCGTCCAAATACCGGCTCGGCCAATTCTTCAAGGATGCCTTTTCGGAAGGCATGATCAGCAACGCGGAAGAACTCTCGAAAACCTATGTGCTGCCGCGGCCGCTGACCGTGGTCTATCGCGATTGCGACGAGATCAACGCATGGTATAGCCACGACGACGCCAGCATCACCATGTGCTACAACCTGCTGGGCTCCATGATCGACATGGTTTCCGACATCGAGATGAAGACGGTCGACGGCTGGACCACGGCCGGCAGCGCCGCGCCCGCCAAGAACCCCGCCGCGGCGCCCGCGGCGAATGCGCCGGCGCCGTCGAACGCGTCGAACGCCCCGGTGTCCACCGGCAATTTCAATGAAGCCAAGGATTTCGGCACGCCGCCGACCCTCGTCCTGTTTCCGGCGCCCTACAAGGGTCCGACGCCGACCACGAATCCGCGCGCGCGCGTCGTGACCACCGCGCAGTTGGTCGATTTCCTGAAATCGGGCGACAAGGTCCTGCTGATCGACACCAGCCGGAGCGACCAGACCATCCCCGGCGCCATCCAGGAGCCGGAGACCGGACGCGACGGCAGCCTGACGGACACCATGCAGGAACGGCTCGTGGAATGGCTCTCCTCGAAGGCGCAGGGCGATGCGAAGCTGCCCATCGTTTTCTTCGGAACCGGGCTCAATGACCGCTCTTCCTACAATGCCGCGCTGCGTTCGGGGGAAGGCAAGCTCAACACGTTCTGGTATCGCGGCGGCCTCGAGGCATGGAACGCGGCGGGCCTGCCGCTTCGTCCCGTGCCGAAAGAAAATGCCCGAACGTCCAATTAAGAGAATCAGCATCATGCGTGGGCCTCATAACGCCTACCACGCTGATGCTTTCGGACTCGTATTCAAGCTGTCCTACACCTTCGAGAAAGAGGACAATCCACGGCTGGAGATTTTTCTCAACGACGATGAGGCCCAGGACAAGGAGTGGGATCTCTACGGAACCTTATTGGACGAGACCGATGACCGGTTCGCGGAGGTGCGATTCGGCGGCCTTGGCGAAGAGTGGGAATTCCGCATCCGCGCTTCGCGTTTTCGAATAACGTTCGAAAAACTCCATGGCGACAACTTCATTTTCCCGAATGGCGCCAAGGAGCCCATGCCCGTGTATGAATTCCTGGTGGAATCGATTCCTTGAATCCCGGGTCCGGGATGGCGAGGACGATGGGGCGTAGGGTGGCGTAAGCGCAGGCCCACTCAGGGGCTGAAGTGGCGGAAGGAGTGGGATTCGAACCCACGGACGGTTTCCCGTCGCCGGTTTTCAAGACCGGTGCAATCGACCACTCTGCCATCCTTCCCGCAACGCCCGGACAAGGCGGGGGCGTCTATCGTGCCGCGGTCCTTGCAGGGCGGCCATTGTATCGGATTTCACCGCCAGCCGCGCCGCGCGCGCCCTGGCCGCAAGGCGCAAACCGCGGCACGAACGCCCCCTGGCGGCCGCGCGGCGCGCCCCTCCGCACAGCAGGTACAATCCCGCTTCGCTCAAGCAGCGCCGCGCATGGCGTCCCCCATAGGGTGGCGCTTTTGCCTCACCGCCCGGATGGTGAAATTGGTAGACACAGGAGACTTAAAATCTCCCGCCGCAAGGCGTACCGGTTCGATTCCGGTTCCGGGCACCAATCCGGCACGCTCCCCGCGGACTCCACGGCGTCCCCGCGTTACTCACGTGCGGGCCTGGCCACGAGGAGGTATCGCATGCCGCGAATGAGGAATTACGTCAGCCGCTACGAGCTGGACAGCAAGCTTTCCGCGCACGAGGCGCGCATGGACGCGCGTATCGCGCATATGGACGCGACGGTCGACAGGATCGAAGACACCTGCGCGCGGATACAGCGCAACTACGAAGCCCTCGAAGCGAAATTCGACGTGAAGTTCTCGTCGCTGACCGTGACCATGATCGCCACGGGCATCGCGACGGCGCTCACGGTCATCTTCGGCGTCGCTTCGTTCAACGCCTCGCTGACCTCCAACATGCTGTCGGCGTTCCAGGCGGGCGGGTCGCTGGCGCGGCCCGCTGAATCCTGGCGCGCCGCGCCGCCGGCGGCTGAACAGGCGCCCCCGCCGGCACGCCCCGCGCCGGCCAAACCCGCCGGATAAACCCGGGCGCCAGGGGCAGGCATGCCCCCTCGCGCTTCCACACAACGCCCGGCGCCCCACCCCGCAAAAAGCGGGAGGGTATGACTTTTTGGCATAATTCCCGCCTGCCCGCATACCTAGACCTAGATAAAAGAGAGGAGAGCTCGCCCCATGAAATACCAATCCGTCGGTCAATTCCTTGAAGAAGTCGCGCACCGCAACCCCGGCCAGCCCGAATTCCTGCAAGCGGTCACCGAGGTCATGGAGAGTCTCTGGCCTTTCATCGAGAAGCATCCCAAGTACGCCGAGAGCGCGCTGCTCGAACGCCTGGTCGAGGCCGAGCGCATCATCCAGTTCCGCGTGAGCTGGACCGACGACAAGGGGCAGGTGCACATCAACCGCGGCTTCCGCGTCCAGCACAGCATGGCCATCGGCCCTTACAAGGGCGGCATGCGCTTCCACCCCTCGGTGAACCAGTCGGTGCTGAAATTCCTGGCCTTCGAGCAGACCTTCAAGAATGCGCTGACCACGCTGCCCATGGGCGGCGGCAAGGGCGGCTCGGATTTCGACCCCAAGGGCAAGAGCTCGGCGGAAGTGATGCGCTTCTGCCAGGCTTTCGTCACCGAGCTGTTCCGCCACGTGGGCCCGGACACCGACGTGCCCGCCGGCGACATGGGGGTGGGCGGCCGCGAAGTGGGCTACATGGCCGGCATGTACAAGAAGTTGTCCAACACCGCCGGCAGCGTCTTCACGGGCAAGGGCC
Organism: Bordetella genomosp. 10; assembly: GCF_002261225.1. Lineage (NCBI taxonomy): Bacteria > Pseudomonadati > Pseudomonadota > Betaproteobacteria > Burkholderiales > Alcaligenaceae > Bordetella > Bordetella genomosp. 10. The sequence continues at coordinate 1,575,807 of NZ_NEVM01000001.1, read as the reverse complement.
TGTCGTTCGGCGGCTCGCTGATCCGCCCCGAGGCCACGGGCTACGGCGTCGTGTACTTCGCCCAGGAAATGCTGGCCACGCGCGGCCAGTCCTTCGCAGGCAAGACCGTCTCGGTCTCCGGTTCGGGCAACGTGGCGCAGTACGCGGTGGAGAAGGCCATGGAACTGGGCGCCAAGGTCGTGACGGTGTCCGACTCCTCGGGCACCGCCTACGATCCCGAAGGCTTCACCGCCGAGAAGCTGGCCATCCTGATGGACGTCAAGAACCACCACTACGGCCGCGTCAGCGACTATGCCGCCAAGGCGCCCGGCGTGCAGTTCCTGGCGGGCGAGCGCCCCTGGTCCATCAAGGTGGACGTGGCGCTGCCCTGCGCCACCCAGAACGAACTGCACGAGGACGACGCCCGGACCCTGATCGCCAACGGTGTGCTGTGCGTGGCCGAGGGCGCCAACATGCCGTCGACCAACGAGGCGGCCCGGGCCTTCGAGGCCGCCGGCGTGCTGTACGCGCCCGGCAAGGCCTCGAATGCCGGCGGCGTGGCCACCTCGGGCCTGGAAATGAGCCAGAATTCCATGCGCCTGTCCTGGACCCGTGACGAAGTGGACGCCCGCCTGCTGCTGATCATGCAGGGCATACACGCGGCCTGCGTCAAGCACGGCCGGCGCGAGGACGGCAGCGTCAGCTATATCGACGGCGCCAACGTGGCCGGCTTCGTGAAAGTCGCCGACGCCATGCTGGCGCAAGGCGTGATCTAAGGCGCCCCTTTGCCCTACACCCTCATCCCCATCGCCGGCCGCGCCATGCCGGCCGGCGGCCCGCCCCTGCTGGTGCTGGACGCCTGCGTGCTGATGTCCTCGGTGCTGCGTCCGCTGCTGCTGCGGCTGGCCGACCGGCGCGCCTACCGGCCGGTCTGGAGCGCCCGCATCGGCCAGGAATGGGTGCGCAACGCCGCGCGCATCTGGGAGGTCGAGGCCGCCCTGGTCGAACAGGACTGGCAGGCCATGCAAACGCGCTTCCCGGACGCCGACGCGGGCGAGTTCAGCGCCTACGAAGCGGGCTTGCGCTACAGCGATCCCAAGGACCGCCACGTGATCGCCGCCGGCCTGGCGTGGCGCGCGCGCTGCGGCGAGCAGGTCGCGCCCGCCACGGGCGTGCTGACGTGGAACCTGAAGGACTTCAACCGCTCTGAACTGCGGCGCCTGGGCATGGACGTCCATAGTCCCGACCGGCTGTTGTCCTTCTGGTGGGAACAGGATCCCGAACCGCTGCGCGCCGCCCTGGCGGAGACCATGGAGCAACTGGTCGCGGCGGGCCGCCAGCCCGAACCCCTGGCGGTGACGCTGAATCGCGAACGGCTGCATCGCCTGCGCAGCCTGATGACGGCCGCGCAGGCGGCCTGAGGGATGGCCTGACCCCGGGCTAACACGCGACCGGCCCCGCGGCCAACCCACAACCCACAACCCACAACCGCCGACCGGCAGCCCGCGTCAACGATCGTGATTGCTGGCCGTGAATCCCGCCGCGTTCAACCTGTCGATGACCTCGGCGATGTGCTCCGGCCCGCGCGTCTGCAACACGAAATCGACTTCCACGCTGCGCACCGGCAGGGCCGTGAAGGCGCGCTGGTGATGCACCTCGGTGATATTGGCCTGGGCCTCGGCGATCAGCGAGGTGGCCCGCGCCAGCGCGCCCGGCAGGTCGCCCATGTCGACCCGGATGCGGGCAAGCCGGCCCGCGCGCACCATGCCGCGCTCGATCAGCTCGCCCAGCATCAGCGGATCGATATTGCCGCCGGTCAGCACCAGGCCGATGCGCTTGTCCATGAAGCGCGTCTCCCCGTTCGCCTGCGCGTGCAGCAAGGCCGCCAGGCCCGCCGCGCCGGCGCCTTCGACCACGGTTTTCTCGATTTCCAGCAGCACCACGATCGCATGCTCGATATCGCTCTCGCTCACCAGCAGGATGTCGTCGACCAGACGCGCCACGATCTCGCTCGTGATCCGGCCCGGCGACTTGACGGCGATCCCTTCGGCGATGGTGTACGGCCCCTGGGGCAAGGTCTTGCCGGTCCGCGCCGCGTACATGGACGGAAACCGTTCCGTCTGCACGCCGATCACCTGCATCTCCGGCCGCAGGGCCTTGGCCGCCGTGGCGATGCCGCCGATCAGGCCGCCGCCGCCGATGGGCACGACCAGCATGTCCAGGTCCGGGCGAACCTCCAGCATCTCCAGGGCGATGGTGCCCTGCCCGGCGACGATGGCCGCGTCGTCGTAGGGGTGGATCATCACCAGGCCGCGGCTGGCCGCCAGCGTGTAGCCGTGGGCCTGTGCATCGTCGAAGGTGTCTCCCGCCAGCACCACCTCGGCGCCGTAGCGGCGGGTATTCGCCACTTTCACCGTGGGCGTGAAGCGCGGCATCACGATCACCGCCGGCACGCCCATGCGCTGCGCGTGATAGGCCACGCCCTGGGCATGGTTGCCCGCCGAGACGGCGATCACGCCAGCCGCGCGCTCGTCGCCGGTCAGCAGGCGCATGCGGTTGAAGGCGCCGCGTTCCTTGAAAGAGGCGGTGAATTGCAGGTTCTCGAACTTCAGCCAGATTTCCGCGCCCAGCATGTCGGACAGGGTGCGCGAGTGCGTGAACGGCGTGTTCAGCACCTGTCCCTGGAGATTCTGCCGGGCGGTCTGGATATCGGAGAGATCGATCACGATGGCATCCCGAGGAAGAAGGAAGGACCCGGCGGAACGGCTTATCTCACCGGCAGGAAATTGAAGAACAGCAGCCCCTGAGCATAATTGATCCCGATGCGGCGGCCGTTTTCGCCGAGCAGGTTGGCGATCAGGTCCAGGCGCCCGATGATGGCGCCGAACTCGCGCTCGAAGCTCAGGTTCACCGTCGCGCCGCTCATTTCATTGGCCAGCAGCAGGGGATTGCCGGCGCCGTCGCGCCGGCTGGCCAGCAGCCAGGCGGCCGCCTCGACGTTGCGCGCCGAGTTGTAGACCCGCTGGCCGTCCAGCACGTCGGCGACATAGAGCCGGGTCTTCCCATTGTGCGCCGCGATGATGGTGTCGGCCAGCCCGTAGATGAAGGCGGCCACCCGGTCCCCCTGGTAATTGGGATCCAGGGAGACGGCCAGCACCTGTATGTCGCGCAGGCCGCTGAGTCCCGCGGGCGGCATGCGGTTGTCGATCAGGTGATGCAGGCGCGCCATGGCGGCCGCCTGGTCGGCCATGCCGGACTTACGCCATTCGCGCGGATTGCGGCGGTAGAGTTTGTCGGCCAGGGCGTAAAGACTATTGAGGTTGTCGCGTATTTCCAGCGTGACCGTGCGATTGAAGTCGGTCTGGCCGAACTGGTCGGCGGACATGCCTTCGCCGTGCGGCCCGCGGCCGTCGCGCGACGGCGCCTGGGGACTCACGCAGCCGGCCAGCGGCAGGAGCAGCGCCAGCGAGAGCGCCGCGGCCGCCCTGGCTGTCCTGGACACCAGGGGCACCGCGCCCGTCACGCGCGGGCGCGGCCGGCCGGCGCTAGGCCCGCGCAACGTCCCGCCCACGCTCGATCATGCTTGCATCCGCCACCCGGCCCCCCTTGCCATCCCAATGCCGACAAAACTTTACCGCAAAAAAGCCGGCGGGCCGCGAACGCGCGCGCCGCGCCCGAAAAACAGAACGGCGCCCGAAGGCGCCGTTCTGTCAGGCATCCCGCCGCCCAGGGCCGCGGGATGCGTCCACGACTTCCCTGGCGGCTCAGCCCGCCGGGGTTTCCGTGGCGGCCGGCGTTTCCGCGGCCGCTTGGTTCTGCTGCTGCTCGATGCCGCCGATGGCCTTGATCGACAGGCGCAGACGGCCCTTGTCGTCGGCCTCGATGACCTTCACGCGCACCGCCTGGCCCACCTTCAACACGTCGTTGATGTTGGCGATGCGGTAGTTGGCGATCTCCGAGATGTGCAGCAGGCCGTCGCGGCCCGGCAGCACCTGCACGATGGCGCCGAAGTCCAGCAGGCGCAGCACCGAGCCGTCGTAGACCTGGCCCACTTCGACGTCGGCGGTCAGCTCGACGATGCGGCGCTGGGCTTCCTTGGCCTGGCCTTCGTCCACGCTGGCGATGACGATGGTGCCGTCGTCCGAGATGTCGATCTGCGTGCCGGTTTCCTCGGTCAGCGCGCGGATGGTGGCGCCGCCCTTGCCGATCACGTCGCGGATCTTCTCGGGGTTGATCTTGATGGTCAGCATGCGCGGCGCGAACGCCGACAGCTCGCCGCGCGACTCGCCCAGGGCTTCCTTCATCTTGCCCAGGATGTGCAGGCGGCCTTCGCGGGCCTGCGCCAGCGCGACCTGCATGATTTCCTTGGTGATGCCCTGGATCTTGATGTCCATCTGCAGGGCGGTGACGCCCTTCTCGGTGCCGGCGACCTTGAAGTCCATGTCGCCCAGGTGATCCTCGTCGCCCAGGATGTCGGTCAGCACGGCGAACTTGCCATTGTCCAGGATCAGGCCCATGGCCACGCCGGCCACGTGATCCTTCACCGGCACGCCGGCGTCCATCATGGCCAGCGAACCGCCGCACACCGACGCCATCGACGACGAGCCGTTGGACTCGGTGATTTCCGAGACGATGCGGATGGTGTACTGGAAGTCCTCGGGCTCGGGCAGCAGCGGCACCAGGGCGCGCTTGGCCAGGCGGCCGTGGCCGATTTCGCGGCGCTTGGGCACGCCGATGCGGCCGGTTTCGCCCGTGGCGAAGGGCGGCATGTTGTAGTGCAGCATGAAGCGGTCGCGGTACTCGCCCATCAACGCGTCGATGATCTGCTCGTCCTGCTTGGTGCCCAGGGTGGCGACCACCAGGGCCTGCGTTTCACCGCGGGTGAACAGGGCGCTGCCGTGGGCGCGCGGCAGCACGCCCAGGCGGACGCTGATCGGACGCACGGTGCGGGTGTCGCGGCCGTCGATGCGCGGTTCGCCGTTCAGGATCTGGCTGCGCACGATGCGCGATTCCATATCGAACAGGATGTTGTCCACGGTCACGCCGTCGGGCTCGGCGGCGCCGGTCTCCAGCGCTTGCGCGGCCAGGCGGGCGCGCACGTCGGCGTAGACTTCACGCAGCTTGGCGGTGCGGGCCTGCTTTTCGCGGATCTGGTAGGCGGCGGCCAGGCCTTCCTGGCCGGCGGCGGCGACGGCGGCCGTCAGGGCCTCGTCCTTGGGCGCGGGCGCCCAGTCCCAATCGGGCTTGCCGGCGTCACGCACCAGGTCATGGATGGCGTTGATGGCGGCCTGCAGTTGCTCGTGGCCATAGACCACGCCGCCCAGCATCACGTCTTCCGACAGTTGGTCGGCTTCCGATTCCACCATCAGCACGGCGGTTTCGGTGCCGGCCACGACCAGGTTCAGCTTCGAGGCCTTGGTCTGGCTGGCGGTCGGGTTCAGCACGTACTGGCCGTCGATGTAGCCGACGCGCGCGGCGCCGATCGGGCCGTTGAAGGGGATGCCGGAAATGGCCAGGGCGGCGGAAGCGCCGATCATGGCGGGGATGTCAGGATCGATCTCGGGGTTGACCGAGACGGTGTGGATCACCACCTGCACATCGTTGTAGAAACCTTCCGGGAACAGCGGGCGCAGCGGACGGTCGATGAGGCGCGAGGTTAGCGTCTCTTTTTCCGAGGGCTTGCCTTCGCGCTTGAAGAAACCGCCGGGAATGCGGCCGGCAGCGTAGGTCTTCTCGATGTAGTCGACGGTCAGCGGGAAGAAATCCTGGCCGGCCTTGGCTTTCTTGGCGGCGACGACCGTGGCGAGCACCACGGTGTCTTCAACCGACACGACGACGGCGCCGGAAGCCTGGCGGGCGATTTCGCCGGTTTCCAGGACGACCGTGTGTTGGCCGTACTGGAACGTTTTTGTCACTTTATTGAACATGACGGTTATTCCTTACAAATGAAAAACCGTGGCCGTTGCGACAAGGTCGCACCGACCACGGTTGCGTCATGGGGAACCGACCCCGTCGATCACTTGCGCAGACCGAGTTTTTCGATCAGAGCGCGATAAGCATCGGGGTTGCGGCCCTTGAGGTAGTCGAGCAGCTTGCGACGACGGCTGACCATGCGCAGCAGACCGCGGCGCGAATGGTGGTCCTTCATGTGTTCCTTGAAGTGACCGGTCAGCTCGTTGATACGGGCGGTGAGCAGAGCCACCTGGACTTCGGGGGAGCCGGTATCGCCCTGAGCGCGCTGGAATTGCGCAACGATATCGGACTTCTTGATGTCAGCGACGGACATGTAATGACCTCTTCGAACATGCGTCAGGGCCGAGGCGCCCGGACGTGGGTTAAAAATAATTCGTACTACGAGCCAGGCATCGGGATTCCGATGCGTCTTGCAGATAGATACTGTATGCCTTGGAATACACGCTTCCCGGACTTCGACGCCGGAAAGACGTGGGATTATAGCCGAAAGCCGGGATTTGTCCCGCATCCGGCGATGTATTTCCCCGCAGGCCCTGCCCTGCGGTCCCAGGAGCCCCGCGATGCCCGAGCGATCGCCCATGCCGTCCCCGATTGAATCGCCGCCCTCCCGCCGCCGGACCGCGGCCTGGCGGCTCCTGCCGCTGGTCCTCGCGGCGGCCCTGGCGGGCTGTGCCGACATGGCGGCCAAGGTGCCCGCCGGCGCGCCGCTGGACCAGGTCGAGGCCAGCTACGGCCGGCCCAACTTCACCTGCACCCGGCCGGACGGCCGCCAGCGCGTGATCTGGACGCAACAGCCGATGGGCCAATATGCATGGGGCGCCAACGTCGGCCCGGACGGCCACATCGACCGCGTCGAGCGCCTGCTGACCGACGCGCATTTCAAGCTGCTGGACGAAGGCGACTGGCCGGCCGAGCGGGTGCGCTGCGAATTCGGGCCGCCGGCCCTGATCGACGAAGTCGGCCTGCCCAGCGTGCGCCAGGTGGTGTGGTCCTACCGCTACCGTGAAAACGATAGCTGGAATTCGCTGATGTACGTGTACATGGGCCGCAACGGCGACCGCGTCACCCGGCACCATCCGGGACCGGACCCCATGTACGACGAGGACCGCCGCCTGTTCTGGTGGCCATAGGCCGGGCGGCCAGGGCCCCGGGATCAGGCCTGCGGGCCGCCGTTGCGCAGGCGGCTGCGCTGCAGGCGGCGGGCGCGGCTCCAGCGCCAGGCGAACAGGAACCAGCCGGATACGCCGTAGATGACGAACAGGCCGAACAGCACGACCGGGGGATCGCTGGAGACGAAGACGAAGGCGGCCACGACCACCAGGATCACCCAGAACGGCACGCTGCGGCCCAGGGCGAAGCTCTTGCCGCTGTAGAACGGCACGTTGGTGACCATGGCGATGCCGGCATACATGGTGACGACGAAGGCCGTCCACGCCATGAAGGCGTCATGGATGGGCAGTTTGTTGTCGACCGCCAGCCAGACGAAGCCGGCCACCAGCGCCGCCGCCGAGGGACTGGGCAGCCCCTGGAAGAAACGCTTGTCGACCACGCCGATGTTGGCGTTGAAGCGCGCCAGCCGCAGCGCCGCCCCGGCCACGTAGACGAAGGCGGCCAGCCACCCCCAGCGCCCCAGCTCGTTGAGCATCCATTCGTACATGACCAGCGCCGGCGCCACGCCGAAGGAGGTCATGTCGGACAGCGAATCGTACTGTTCGCCGAAGGCCGATTGGGTATTGGTCAGCCGCGCGACGCGGCCGTCCATGCCGTCCAGGACCATGGCCGCGAAAATCGCGATGGCGGCGGCCTCGAACTGGTTATTCATGGCCTGCACCACGGCGTAGAAACCGGCGAACAGGGCAGCCGTGGTGAACGCGTTGGGCAGCAGGTAAATGCTGCGGTGGCGGTTCTCGGCGTCGCGCATCGAAAGTTTGGGCATGGCAGGCGTCTGGTATGGCAGTGATAACGGCGATGGCGTCGGGCCCCGGGGCGCCTCAGCCCGCGGACGGCTCCGTGACCGCGGCCGGCAGGTCGGCCAGCACCGAACTGGTGGCGCTGACCTTGTCGCCCAGGGCCACGCGCGGACGCGCGGACGGCGGCAGGTAAACGTCGACCCGCGAACCGAAACGGATGAAACCGTAGCGCTGGCCGCGCGTGAGCTTGTCGGCCTTGCGCGCATAACAGAGGATGCGCTTGGCCACCAGGCCGGCCACCTGCACGGCGGTCACCACGTGGCCGGCGGGCGTGCGCAGCACCATGGCGTTGCGCTCGTTCTCCAGCGAGGCCTTGGCCAGCGCGGCGTTGACGAACTTGCCGGGGAAATATTGCACGTCCAGCACCTCGCCGTCGACCGGCGCGCGGTTGGAGTGCACGTTGAAGACGTTCATGAACACGCTGATCTTCAGCGCGTCGCGCTCGGCATAGGGATCGCGCACGGTTTCCACCGCGACGATGCGGCCGTCGGCGGGAGACAGCACGGCGCTGGCCGAATCCGGCGCCAGGCGCGGCGGATCGCGGAAAAACTGCAGCACGAACAGGGCCAGGATCCAGAAGATCACCGAGACGGCGGGCGACCAGAAGGTCACCAGCACGGCGATCACCACGGCGCCGGCGAGGAAAGGCCAGCCCTCGCGGGCAATGATGGGATGGGGATAAGGGGGTTTATTCATCGTAGGCGAAGGTTAACCGATATGGCCCCGTTTGTGCCCCAAGGGCTTTGGCAAGACGAGACGGAAAGAGCCCTGTTGCGCCGGGCGGCGGCAACGCCGCATGGCTCGACCGAGGACGGCTGTACGGCAAAAAAGCCCACGCCGCGCAGAGGCGTTTTTGCCTCGAGGCGGGCCCAACGGCAAAAAAGGCCCCCACGCCGCGCGGCTATCGCCGCTTGCTGCCCCCCAAAGGGGTTTTTTTCCTTGGGGGGCGGCCCGGCGGCAAAAAAACGGCATGCCTGAGCATGCCGCCTGTTGCAAATTCTGTACCCGGACCGCGCGCGAGGCGCGGTCCGGGTGGCGGGGAAAGGATTGTACCCTCCCCCCGCTGTCCATCAGTTCTTGGACTTGTCCACCAGCTTGTTGGCGGCGATCCAGGGCATCATGGCGCGCAGCTTGGCGCCGACCACTTCGATCTGCGATTCCGCGTTGATGCGGCGGCGCGAGGTCAGGGTCGGGGCGCCGGCCGTGTTTTCCAGGATGAAGCGCTTGGCGTATTCGCCGGTCTGGATGTCGGTCAGGGCCTGGCGCATGGCCTTGCGGGTGTCTTCCGTGACGATCTTGGGACCCGTCTCGTATTCGCCGAATTCGGCGTTGTTCGAGATCGAGTAGTTCATGTTGGCGATGCCGCCTTCATAGATCAGGTCGACGATCAGCTTGAGCTCGTGCAGGCACTCGAAATAAGCCATTTCGGGCGCGTAGCCGGCTTCCACCAGCGTGTCGAAACCGGCCTTGATCAGTTCGACGGTGCCGCCGCACAGCACGGCCTGTTCGCCGAACAGGTCGGTTTCGGTTTCTTCGCGGAAGTTGGTCTCGATGATGCCGGCACGGCCGCCGCCGTTGGCGCTGGCGTACGACAGGGCCACGTCGCGGGCGGCGCCGGACTTGTCCTGGTACACGGCCACCAGGTGGGGCACGCCGCCGCCCTGGGCGTAGGTCGAGCGCACGGTGTGGCCGGGGGCCTTGGGGGCGATCATGATGACGTCGATGTCGTCGCGCGGCACGACCTGGCCGTAGTGCACGTTGAAGCCGTGGGCGAAGGCCAGCGCGGCGCCCGCCTTGATGTTGGCGTGCACGTCGTCGCGGTAGACCTTGGCGATGTTCTCGTCGGGCAGCAGCATCATGACGACGTCCGCGCCCTTGACGGCTTCGGCCACTTCCTGGACCTTCAGGCCGGCGTTGGCGGCCTTGTTCCACGAGGCGCCGCCCTTGCGCAGGCCGACCACGACGTTCACGCCGGAGTCATGCAGGTTCTGGGCGTGGGCGTGGCCTTGGGAGCCGTAGCCGATGATGGCGACCGTACGGCCCTTGATGAGGGAGAGATCGCAATCCTTGTCGTAGAAAACTTTCATGGGGTGCTCCGATATTTATCTATTGAAATCTGGTTCAAATCAAAAAGGTCAGAGGAGGCTGGCCGCAACGGCGGGGCGGCGCCTCCGCCGTGCTACAGCTTCAGTACCCGCTCACCGCGTCCGATGCCAGAAACCCCGGTACGGACGGTTTCGAGAATCGCGCTGCGATCCAGCGCCTCGATGAAGGCCGAGATCTTTTCCTGCACACCGGTCAGTTCGATGGTGTAGGACTTGTCGGTGACGTCGATGATGCGGCCGCGGAAAATGTCGGCCATGCGCTTCATTTCCTCGCGTTCCTTGCCGACCGCGCGCACCTTCACGAGCATGAGCTCGCGTTCGATGTGCGCCCCTTCGGTCAGGTCCACCACCTTGACCACGTCGACCAGGCGGTTCAGGTGCTTGGTGATCTGTTCGATCACTTCGTCCGACCCCGTGGTGACGATGGTCATGCGAGACAGCGTGTCGTCCTCGGTGGGCGCCACGGTCAAGGTTTCGATGTTGTAGCCGCGGGCCGAGAACAGGCCGACCACGCGGGACAAGGCGCCGGGCTCGTTCTCGAGCAGGATGGAGATAACGTGTTTCATGGCGCCCTCTTACAGATCTTCCGAGCCGAGCAGCATCTCGGTCAGGCCGCGGCCGGCCTTGACCATGGGCCACACGTTCTCGGTCCGGTCGGTGATGAAATCCAGGAAGACCAGCCGCTTCTTGTGCTTGTTGAAGGCTTCGCGCAGCGCCGGTTCGACGTCGGCCGGGCGCTCGATGCGCAGCCCGACGTGGCCATAGGCCTCCGCCACCTTGACGAAGTCGGGCAGCGAATCCATGTACGACTCGGAATAGCGCGAGCCGTAGTCGATCTGCTGCCACTGCCGCACCATGCCCAGGAACCGGTTGTTCAGGCACACGATCTTGGGCGTCAGGTGGTATTGCTGGCAGGTCGACAGCTCCTGGATGTTCATCTGGATGGACGCCTCGCCGGTGATCACCGCGACGTCCTGCCCCGGGTTGGCCATCTGCACGCCCATGGCGTAGGGCAACCCCACGCCCATGGTGCCCAGGCCGCCGGAATTGATCCAGCGGCGCGGCGCGCCGAAACGGTAGTACTGGGCCGCCCACATCTGGTGCTGGCCCACGTCGGAGGTGACGAAGGCGTTGCCGCCGGTCACTTCCCACAATTTCTCGACCACGAACTGCGGCTTGATGACCTCGTCCGAGCCGGCGTATTTCAGGCATTCCTTGCCGCGCCAGGCGTCGACCTGCTGCCACCACTTGGCCAGCGACGGCGGCTTGGCCTCGGCCGCGCGGAACTGCGCCAGCATGTCCACCAGCACGTCCTTGACGTTGCCGACGATGGGCACGTCCACCCGCACCCGCTTCGAGATCGACGAGGGATCGATATCGATGTGGATGATCTTGCGCGGGTTCTGCGCGAAATGCTTGGGGTTGCCGATGACGCGGTCGTCGAAGCGCGCGCCGATGGCCAGCAGCACGTCGCAGTGCTGCATCGCCATGTTGGCTTCGTAGGTGCCGTGCATGCCGGGCATGCCGACGAAGCTGGGGTGGCTGGCCGGCAGGCCGCCCAGGCCCATCAGGGTATTGGTGCAGGGCGCGCCCAGCAGGTCGACCAGTTGGGTCAGTTCCTGCGACGCGTCCGACAGGATGACGCCGCCGCCGGTGTAGACCATGGGACGCTCGGCCGACAGCAGCATCTGCACGGCCTTCTTGATCTGGCCCTGGTGGCCCTTGGTCACCGGCGCGTAGGAGCGCATGGCGATATCGCCCTTGGGCGGCGTGTACTTGCACGGCGCCAGGGTGATGTCCTTGGGAATGTCGACCAGCACGGGGCCGGGACGGCCGGTGCGCGCGATATAGAAGGCGCGGCGCAGCGTATCGGCCAGGTCCTTGACGTCGCGCACCAGGAAGTTGTGCTTCACGCAGGGACGCGTGATGCCCACGGTATCGCATTCCTGGAAGGCGTCCTCGCCGATGGCGGCAGTCGGCACCTGGCCGCTGATGATCACCATCGGGATGGAATCCATGTAGGCCGTGGCGATGCCGGTGACCGCGTTGGTCACGCCGGGGCCGCTGGTGACGATACAGACACCCGTCTTGTTCGACGAACGCGAATAGGCATCGGCCGCATGCACGGCAGCCTGTTCGTGGCGAACGAGGATGTGCTGGAACTTGTCCTGCTTGAAGATTGCGTCGTAAATATAGAGCACCGCGCCGCCCGGATAGCCAAAGACGTGTTCCACGCCCTCGTCCGCGAGGCAGCGCACGACGATGTCGGCGCCATTGAGTTCCATATTGTGTTCCTTTCCCTGTTTCCGGCCCTACGTCCTGGAATGCCGCTCGCCCGGATACGGCGACGGCGGAACCCGATACCGGCCGCGGCAACACGATCGGCGCTTTGCGGTTCACGGAACCGCGCCACCCGAACGCCCTGCCGATCCGGCACGCGTTCATCTAAAACGCAGTGCATGCGCCCACATGGACGCCGGAGATCGAAATGGAAGCCTTGGCTACACGCTTTTGGCGCGGCCAATGGCAGGGTACTGCTGGCGCTTGCTGCCGGTCGGTGGACCGGCGGTCTTGCTGACCATCCGACACCGGCCGGAGATGACGTACCGGTGCGAGCCAGCGACTTTACCGTGTTTGCATGGCCCCTGGCAAATCAATCGGGCGCCGACGGGGCCCGTGGACGCAAAAATCCGGCCGTAGCCGTAAAAATGCCACACAATCCGGCCGCCCCGGGGCCCCGCCGATTGCGGGGACGCACCCGCCCCATGCTGCGCCGCACTCTCTATATACTTGTCGCACCCTCAAGCCCGGACCCGCCCGCCCTATGGATTTGCGCCTCACCAGCCTCCGCAAATTTCTCTACAGCCACTATTTTTTCGGCGGGGTGCGGCAGGCCACGGGGATGCTGTTGCCGGTCCTGATCCTCGGCGTGCTGTTCGGCCAGTACACGCTGGGCCTGGTCGCCACCTTCGGCGCGCAATGCGTTTCCATCATCGACCAGCCCGGCGGCCCGCAGCGCCACCGCACCAACGAGATGCTGGGCGGGGCCCTGGTGGCGACCGTCACGGTGATCATCACCGGCTTCGCCTCGACCAGCACCCCCATCCTGTGGGCGGTGGTCACGCTGCAGTGCTTCGCCTATTGCATGCTGACGGTGTTCGGCAAGCGCGGCGGCCTGATCGGCTTCGGCGGCCTGCTGGTGATGGCCCTGACCATGCACTCGCCCCTGCAGCCGAACGAGGTGCTGCTGCACGCGGCCGGCACCCTGGGCGGCGCCCTCTTCTACCTGGCCTTCAGCCTGACGTTCAGCCGCGTCTTCTGGCTGCGCGAGGAACAGCAGGCCATGTCGGTGGCCCTGTTCGCCACCGCCGACTACATGGAGGCGCGCGCCGCCTTCTACGACGAGGCCGAGGACCTGGACACCTGCTACAGCACCGTGATCCAGCGCCAGTCCGCCATGACGGAAAAGCACCAGGCCGCGCGTGACATGGTCCTGCGCCAGTTGCCCCGCGGGCGCGGCGCGGGCGACAGCCGCCGCGTGATGGTGTGGAATATGTTCGTCGACATGCTGCAACTGGTGGACGCGCTGTTCGCCACGCACACCGACTACGCGGTGCTGCGGCGCACGCTCGCCGGCAACGACATCCTGCTGTTCATGCACGACTCGCTGATCAAGATGTCGCTGGAGATGAACCGCGTCGCCCTGGCGCTGTCCAGCAACGACAAGGTCCGCCGCCGCACCAGCATCAAGGCGGAACTGCGGGCCATGGAGTACGAGATCGACCTGCTCAAGCAGCAGGGCCTGGCCGAGCGCGACCCCGAAACCCTGGCCGTCCTGGTGCAGATCCAGCGCCGCCTGCGCAATGCCAGCCGCATCGTCGACCGCCTGGCCGACCACACCCAGGCCAGCCCCGACGCCAAGCCGACCAGCGCGCTGCGCATCGACAAATCGCTGACGCGCTTCATGTCGCGCCAGGAGTTCCGCCTGGGCATGCTCACCAGCAACCTGCGCCTGGATTCGCCCAACTTCCGTTATGCGCTGCGCGTCACGCTGGCCGCCTCGCTGGCGATGATCCTGACCGAGCTATGGGTGACGGAGGCGTTCTCGGCGCACAACTACTGGATCATCCTGACCATCGTCATCGTCATGAAGCCCGGCTTCGCGCTGACCCGCCAGCGCAACGGCTGGCGCCTGATGGGCACCCTGATCGGCTGCCTGCTGGCGGCCGTGCTGCTGCACCTCACGGACAAGCCCGCCATCCTGTTCGGGGCGCTGCTGGCCGCCTGCATCATGGGCAACAGCCTGGTGCTGCTCAATTACATGGGCAGCGCGGTGTTCAACACCCTGTTCGTGGTCCTGGTCTTTCACTTCGTCTCGCCGGGGACCGTGTCGATGGCGGTGATCGGCGAACGCGCCCTGGACACGCTGATCGGCTGCGCCGTGGCCACGCTTTGCAGCTATGCCTTCCCATGGTGGGAGTCGCGCTACATGGCGCCGTTGGCGCGCGCGGCGATCAACGCCAACCGCGACTACCTGACCGCCGGCCTGCGCTATGCGGAAGTCCTGCGGCACAAGCAGATGACCAAGGCCGCCCAGGCCGACGTCACCGCCGCGCTGGTGCAAGGGCCGCAACCCGAAGTGCCGCCCCAGCCGGAGGAAGAAGAAGCCGACCTGAACTGGCGCCTGGCCCGCAAGAACGTGCACATTTCCTTCAGCAATTTCGCCGAAGCGTTCTACCGCATGATCAGCGAGCCGCGCTCGCGCCAGCAGTTCGTGCCGGAACTGAACAACCTGCTGATACAGAACCACATCCTGGCGTCGCAGACCACCGCGGCAGTGCCCACGCTGTCCACCCTGGCCGAGGAACCGCCGCCATCGGTCCAGGAAACGCTGCAGGACATCGTGATCATGCTCGACCCCGCGCGGCCGCCGGTGCCCCCGCTGCCGGAGCAACTGGACATACAGGGAGACCTGGCCGCCCTGGCGTATCCGCTGAAGCTGATGGTCAAGGCGGGGCAGATGATCCGGCAGGAAAGCGGGGCGCTGGGCTGAGGCCGGGCGCTCAGCCTTCCAGCTTGCGCCGGAACACCAGCTTGTCCGGCGTCGATGCCTCCGCCGCGTAGGCGTAGCCTTCGCTGTCGAAGCCTTGCAGCTTCTCCGGCGTGCCCGCCTTGTGCGTGACGGCGTAGCGCGCCATCAGGCCGCGCGCGCGCTTGGCGTGGAAACTGATGATCTTCCAAGCGCCGTTCTTCCAGTCCTGGAACACGCACTGCACCACGCGCGCCTGCAGCGTCTTCAGGTCGACCGACTTGAAATATTCCTCGGAAGCCAGGTTGACGACGATGGGCTTTTTGGCGCCGGCCTGGCGTTCGTTCAGGTATTCGGCGATGCGGGCGCCCCAGAAGTCGTACAGGCTCTTGCCGCGGCGGGTCTCCAGGCGGGTGCCCATTTCCAGGCGGTAGGGCTGCATCAGGTCCAGCGGCCGCAGCACGCCGTACAGGCCGCTGAGGATGGCCACGTGTTCCTGCGCCCAGTCCAACTGGGCCGGCGTCAGCGTATCGGCCTGCAGGCCTTCGTAGACGTCGCCGTTGAAGGCGAGTATGGCCTGGCGCGAATTGGCCTGGGTGAACTTGGGCTTCCACTCGGCGTAGCGGCGCACGTTCAGCTCGGACAAAGCCGGGCTGAGGTCCATCAACGCCGAGATATCGTCGGCCGACTTGGTCTTGAGCACCTTGATCAGCTCG
Organism: Bordetella genomosp. 10; assembly: GCF_002261225.1. NCBI lineage: Bacteria > Pseudomonadati > Pseudomonadota > Betaproteobacteria > Burkholderiales > Alcaligenaceae > Bordetella > Bordetella genomosp. 10. Next base: position 1,560,035 of record NZ_NEVM01000001.1, on the reverse strand, counting down.
GCGGCCTCGTCGACGAACAGCGGCTGGGTGTGGGTCTGGACCTGGACGGGAGAGTCGTAGTCCAGCTTCTTGGCGGGAGACAGCAGATACAGCATGGAAACGGGTTCCTTTTCTTGCTTTGTTTGACAGCTTTGATGGCTTGGATGATTAGCGTCGCGGAGAGGTATTTCGGATGGATGTCCGGGATCGGTATCCTCGATTCGGTATCCTCGATGCCTCAGCGGGCGGTCCAGCCGCCGTCGACCGAGATCGTGGTCCCGGTGACCTGCTCGGCCGCGGGCGAGGCCAGGTAGACGGCGGTGCCGCCCAGTTGTTCCGGCGTGACGAACTGCAGCGAAGGCTGCTTCTCGCCCAGCAGTTCGCGCGCGGCGTCTTCCTGGCTGATGCCTTTCTGCGCGGCGATGGCGCTGATCTGCTTTTCCACCAGGGCGGTGCGCACCCAGCCCGGGCAGATGGCGTTGGCGGTGATGCCCTGCCCCGCCGTTTCCAGCGCCGTCACCTTGGTCAACCCGACCACGCCGTGCTTGGCGGCGACGTAGGCCGACTTGTTGGCCGAACCGACCAGGCCGTGGGCGGATGCGATATTGATGATGCGGCCCCAGCCCTGCTTCTTCATGTGCGGCAAGGCGGCCGCCGTGCCGTGGAAGACGGCCGACAGGTTCAGGGCGATGATGGCGTCCCAGCGCTCGACGGGGAAATCCTCGATCAGCGAGGTGTGCTGGATGCCGGCGTTGTTGACGATGATGTCGATGCGGCCGAGCTGCTTGACCGTGTTCTCCACCAGCCCGCGCACGGCCTCGCCGCGGCTCAGGTCGGCGCCGTCGTAGAGCGCCTTGACGCCATGGGCCAGCGCCAAGCCGGCCCGGGTCTTCTCGACCTCGGCGGCGTCGCCGAACCCGTTCAGCACCACGTCCGCCCCCTGCGCGGCCAGCGCCGTGGCGATCCCCAAGCCGATGCCGCTGGTGGATCCGGTGACGACCGCTACTTTTCCTTTGAGCATGAAGATTCTCCTAAGCGCATGAGGGGGATGATGATTGGGGGGGGCAAGAACCGCCGGCCGGGCGCCTGTCCCGCCCGCCGGCGTCGCGCGGCGCGACAGGCAGCCCGCCGCCGCTTCGGGAGTTTAGCCGCGTCGGGCGGGTGTGCGCAGAGGCGGAAGTGCTACCCGGCACGGCCTTCACGGCGAGATATAAAAAACAGCAATGTTTGCCGATCCTGTTTGTCCGAAATTTGCCTACGAATTTCGGATGGATGCGACGAAGAAGCGGGATAACTGAAGCGGCGACACACAGCCTACATGCAGGCGAGCGGGCATTCTCGCCAAGTCCCAGGCACCACTGGTGGGCCCGCTGACCGAAGCGGCCAGAAACCCTTTGGGGCCCGGGATGCCTAGGAGCCGTTCGTCTCGTAACCACCCTCGGCGAGAGGTGTACCCAGCATCCCCCTCAGACACCCTTCGTGGTGGAATACAACACACCTCTCCAGACTCATCGTATGAGGAGAACGTTTCGACTAGCTAATTCCAGGAAATCTCTGCTAGAATAGCGAGCTTCGCTGCTCCACACGGACTTACGGTTGATCCGTAGCGTACGTGCGAGACATTAAATTAGTCAGCAATGACTATTTTGTTTTATCGACTGGCTCGGGTTCTTTCCGACCGCTTATGAAGCGTTTCGTTTGGACAGCAAGACAGTGACCTTGCCTCGACCACGAGGTCATTGGAACCAGCAGTACCCCGGAGAGGTGGCAGAGTGGTCGAATGTACCTGACTCGAAATCAGGCGTACGGTTTCCCCGTACCGTGGGTTCGAATCCCACCCTCTCCGCCAAGCATTCTAAGCCCCTGATTTATCAGGGGCTTTTTTCTTAGCATTCTCCTCCGTGGTCACTCATAGGGGCGTCTCCTCTCTAAAAGAAGTCGCCGTACGACTCGCTGCGCGCATCGCCCAAGTCTCCCCCCACATCAGCGAGTTTTGCCAGATCATGGCAGCCACAGACATCAAGCAAATAGATGTCGTATGGGCAATCTCAATCACCAACGCCGGCGAGTGCCAATACCTCAAAAGCCCTGCCGCTAATCGCACCACTCCCCTCCATCCCCTTACGCACCACGCTTGTATTCCTGAACTCGCGGGCATTCCATATTCTCGGAGCGCTATCATGAACGCAACCAAACAGAAGATAGAGTTAAAGCGGCGTTTGCGGCGACACAAGGAAGCCGCTGCACGACGTAGCCATGGAAACTGCAATGCGAAAAGACCTTGGCATCACGAAGTAAAAACATCTCAATATCTCATTGCGGAGTCAGCAGCCCATGGATGCCAGCGTCGTTGTTGCAATCATCTCCGTATCCGGTACGGTCATGGTCAGCGCGCTCACTTTTTTCTTCACGAAGCAGAAAGAGCGGGAAGCTGAGTGGAGGAAGCAAAAGCTCGACCACTACAAAGAATTTATGGCGGCACTAAACGACATCGTTGGCCCTCCACCAACCACAGAAGAAAAGGTCAGATTTGCAAGTGCAGCAAACAATATCTTTCTGGTGGGTTCGCCATCGGTTTTGCTTGCTTTACGCGGATACTTGGATGAGACAGCCCAGTCGAACCCGAACAGGCGACGACAAGCACGACGAATGGCTTACCGCTCTTTTATTCGCCATACGACGTGACTTAGGCATCAAGCCCTATCAATCCATTGACGGCTACAAGTTTCGGCTTTGGGCAGGAAAGCCGCGTCACATCGACGGCCTGTAGTTCGGATGTCCCTCAGTACGCTCACCTCGCACCGCTGCCCAAAAAAATTTTCCATGATGCTGATATAGACCAGCGGTGTCAGTACCAATGTCGAATGCCTCTCCAAAGACGAGGCTGAGTAGTGCAGTCACTAATTCAATAGTGTCAGCGTAGAACACTTCGATTTCACTGTCCGCTGCATCCGCCGCTTGGGCGGTCGCCTCGGCTTGCCCTTCGCTCACCTGTCTGTGAGCAAGGTGTTGGTTTCTCAGTGTCTTCAGCCTTTCAAGTACAGTGCTACCTCCACCGTCCTTTAGATATCTGCGGACAAGCTCAAGTACGTTGTCCCTCTTCGGCAATAGGGCTTCTCTCATCATCGCCGCGGCATCAAAATCCCTGGAGAAATGTGCTGCGCGTTGTGCGACCAGCGCGTCAAAAAAAGATCTGTCCTTTAAAATTTCCACGATCTTGGCCATGCTCAGAGCCTGCCGATTGTTGTCCCACAACCTCATTAGCCCGAGTAGCACTTCACGACGTAGGGCACTACGAATAATAAGAAAGGTGTGGGTTGCATAGGAGTTCCCCATGCGCTGAAGCAGCGATTCGTCATAAACGGTAGGTTTCCATGTTTCATGGAATGTCACTACCAACAGGATTTCATCTTTCGCCGCCTTCACTAAGCTCCTCAGACATTCCAACCGTTGGTCAAACGTCATTTCGAAGATATTCATCCTTACCCCATGGCTTGCGCTGGCTGAACGAGAGTGTGCCACACACGGTAATAGCTAAATCTTCCTTTTTTGCCGTTTGCTTATTGAAATAGGCAATACGCTTTCCAACCTGTTTTGAGTGCCGTAGTGCTTCTCCACGCCCTGCCCGCTCCTTCACGATGGGCATTCCGTGTTCGTTGGCTATGTCGACATTGATGTACCCCCAAAGAAATTGGATGGTTTAACTTTGGAAAGCAGTTGCCTATTTAGCTTGCTCTGACCTTTTCTAGACAAACCCGCTTGGGGTCAGATGGCTGAGCGAGCCGTGGAGGCACCGGTGTCGCTCACCGGCCATTGCAGCGTCGCGTGCGCTGGACTACAGATGAATCTCGACATGACGACTCGTCGTGGACGGCGTTAGCATTGAAACAAGATGCGAACCCAAGCGTCGGGAAGCCTGATAGAAGTTTTATAGTTGGCGCACATGGGAAAGGTTTAACGGTGGAAAAACATGAGTACCTGGCGGCGCAAGGCCATTGAAGCTGTGCCTGAATTGCGCGATCGCATCGAGCAATCCTGGTCGCCGATGGCGGCGTGGATCGAGTTGCGTTCGTTGTTCGAGCAGGCAATGAAAAACGGCGACATTCAGCGCGCTCGCCGCATCATGGACTATGCCCGCTACTGCCTCGCGGCGCCGAATGCCGACGTGAATACGGCTGTCGCCGTGGGCTTCATAGAACACCTTGCCGACGACGAGGCGACGCGCGCGCGGCTACCTGAACTTATCAGCGTGCGCGAGTTCAATGATTGGCGCGAAATCATGTCCTATCACGCCGACGATCAGGTGCTGGAGTCGCTAAACGCGGCTTTTCGGTCGAAGACGGCGCGGCCGCGGAAATCATCTTGAGCGGCACTGTGCAATATCTACGGCAACCACAACAGGCTCTGGATGCGTTCGACGCAGATGCAATAAGAGGCGCCAATGCAAGACCTTAGAAGCAAGGCCGGCAAGATCGAATTCACGCGCGCCCGCGCGCGCTCCGCCGATGTTCTGGTAATCGGCGCCGTTCTCTCCGATTGGGATGTCCATCACCCGGAAGCCCGGCTTTTCCGTTACGAGCACGATGGCAAGCCAGGCGAGCAATGGTATTTCGACGACTTCGATTTCCACCTGCAGGACATAACGCGCTTCAGAAACCTGGATGTGGATCCGAAGACGGATTACCTGACCTACCTGTCTTCCGAAGGCGACGTCTATCACGCGTGGTGGAAAGGCAACTTCAGGGAAAAAATCACTGGGGCAGGAAGCTGGGTAGACGATGCCGAAGGCCGAGGCCGTCTGTCCGCCATATCCCAGATCGGGGATAAGCTTTACGCATGTGGAAATGGAGGACAGATGTACGTTCGCTCCGGCTCCAATTGGCATTTACTGACCAAGTCGATACTTTTCGATCCGGAGGCCCATGCACGGCTGGGTAGAACGGCACCTCCGACAACGGACCCTGGCTTCCTGCAATGGCTGATGGACTCCCGACGCCAGGAACCGCGGAACCTGTCGCTGCACGATATCGCCGGTCAACGCGAGGATGCCATCTATGTCTGCGGCGTGGAAGGCACGAAGCCCGTGCTCTGTTTTTGGGATGGCGGCGCCTTACATGAACTGGAGGTTCCTCTCGAAGAGGCCGCCTTGACGGGCATCCACATGGAACATGCCGAGAGTGTCTGGGTATGTGGGCGTGAAGGCGTTTTGCTGCATGGAAGTCATGCGCGTGGTTTTACACCCGTCGACTTGCGTAAACAGCACAATCTCTTCCATATGATCACCCCCTATCGCGGGAAACTCGTATTGCCGTCGAGCACGCGCCCTGGCGGACTTTACGAGCTGGATACCGGTACATCCGAACTCCGCCGCTTCGCGCCTGCACTGCCGAAGCTGCGCGGCGACTACATTTTCCATGCCGAGTCCGTGGGCGATGTCCTCTGGGTGGTCGGCCAAAAAGACATTTTTCGCTTCGATGGGAACGCGTGGGAGCGAATCGAGCATCCCGATCTTTAACGTTAATTTTTCGGGCCGTGGAAGCCGCAATTGAGTCGCTGACCAAGCCCGGATCCAAAAGCCTTGCTGGAAAATGCGACGAGAAAAACCCTTCCCATCCTCGCCGATAGAACGAACGGCGCCCAGCTATCTGGCGAGCGTAACGGTCGGGACCTTGATAATCACGATCTGGATAGGCCTGGTCGCGGTACCCCGTGCCAAAACCGGGATGCATGATTCCCTTTGGATCGATTCACTCGGTTTTATCGTGCTTTTCGTCGCCGCGTGGATGAGCGCAATCGTGGTGACCGCGCTCCCTTGCGCCGGCCTGTCATTCCTGGCTCGAAAATTCCGCATCCGCGCCTGGCTGCTTTATTTCATCGCCGGCATCGCCATCAGCGCGTTGGCGGCGCTTGCGTGCGTGCATTTCCTCACGGCACTCCCCAGGCTGACCGGCACGCCCTCCCGGTATGTGAATGCGGATATCGCGGCGGCGCTGTTCAAGATGTGGCAGGGATTCCTGCCGGCGGGCGCGGTCGCGGGCCTGATGTTCTGGCGGCTTGCCGGCCGGCACTATTGAAGGCAGGCTTCGGGCGGCGACGCTTCTTTCAACCACCAGGAATGCACGACATGCCTCTTGCGCTTTGGGCGCTGCCCGCCGGCGGATTCATTATCGGCATCAGCGGTACGTTTATCGGCTTGTCGATAATGGAGAATAGTATCGAGCGGGGCGCCTCGCTACCCGCCGTTATTATGGAGCAAAGCGTCTATCTGCTCCTTCCCTCGCTGGTTTCCCTCCTGATAGCCATATCGACCACCCGCCTGGCGCGAAAAACGGTGTTGCTGGGACTGTCGGCCATCTTCAGCCTGGGCCTGGCAATACTCGCCTTGAGCCGTAGCGCGGACATGCTGTCCATCAGCTTCATGCTTTATGCCGCCGTCTACATACTCTACGTCGGCGCGAGTTCGATCGTCGCAGCCGAATCGGCCTGTCCCGGCAAGCACGCCTCGGCCCTGGCACTGGTATTCAGCGGGCCGATACTGGGCAGCGTACTCGCCTATCCCCTGTTTCTTTGGTGGATGGGAATAAACGGCGGCATAGCCATTGTGTGGATAATGGCCGCGCTGGGCGCCGCGTCGTTCATGGCCATCGCCAAGTGGGTGCCTCCCTGCCGCCATGGGCAGCCCCAAGGCCTGTCCGGCAACATCCGCGCCTTGGGCCGTTTGCAAGTGCTCCTGAGTTTCGCGATGACGGCGCTGCTCAGCAGCGGTCTCGCCATCGCCTCCCTCTCCATCGGTGAATTGCTGGTCAAGACGACCGGGTTTGCGCCCTCATCCGTCTTGTTCGTCATGCTGGCCTTCGGCGCCTTCCAGATAATCGGCAACTTCTATGGCGGCAAACTGGCCGACAAGCACCTGATGCCGACGCTGGTGGCAAGCCTTTCCGTTTTAGCAATCACGCAGGCGCTGCTGGCGCTCGCCATACATAGCAAGACGGTCGTGGCCATCATGTACGCGTTGTCCGGGGCCGCTGCCTATGCCTTCGCGCCGTCGCAACAGCGACGCATACTGGCCAAGGCCGGCGCGGCTCCCGTCCTGGCTTCCACCGTCAACGTCGCGGCGTCCTGCCTGGGCAGCGTTGCCGGCTGCTGGTTACTCCTCCCGTTCTTCGGTCGCCGGGAAGGCCTGTCCCCCGCGCCGCTCATGGCGGCAGGCATGACCACCATCGGCCTGCTGGTGGCGCTTTATAGCTGGCGCCTGGAACGTCGTCGCCCGCACTCGTATTGAGGCAAAAAATATCGAATTACCGGCAGCGCGCCGGCGGTGTCAGTCCGACCCGCGCGGCGAATCGCCACGACCGGAGACCCCGGCAATCGCCTCGCGCGCCCGCGCGATCGCGGCCCCGAGCGCATCGGTTTCCCCCAGCAAATCGAAAGTGCCGTTCAGCGCGAAGAAACAATGGCCGTGCACGGTCGCGAATATGGAACGGGCCAGGCCGGGGCCTTCGGCCTTGCGGTGGGCAGGCAGGTCGGCGGTGATTTCGTCCACCAGGATGCCGGTCACGGCGGCGAGTTTCTCGGCATAGGACGCCGGCAGGGGAACGTCGTTGGGCAGGCGGAAATCGTAGAGCGCCGCCCAGGCGTGGCGATGGCTGGCCGCAAAGTCGAAATACACGGCGATGGCCTGCTCCAGGCGGCCGGATTTCGCCTGCTCCAGTTTCTCCAGCAAGGCCGCCCGCCAGAGATCCAGCGTGCGCCCGTTGATGGCCAGCATCAGGGCGTCGTAGCTGCCGAAGACGTTGTAGAGCGTGCCGACCGAATAGCCGATGCGCTTGGCCACCTCGCGCGCCGAAAAACGGGCGAAGCCGACCTCGGACAATAGCTGGTGCCCCTCCCGGACGATGAGTTCGGCAAGCTGTTCGCGGGTGTGATCGGATCGGCGGCTCATCGGCAAATGGGGGAAATCGGTGGCAATAGAAGGAAATCAGGGACAATCGGGAACAATCGGCCGATGACATCGGCGATGCCGACAAGATAAGGCCAAAATTGAACACTGTCCAATATTTTATTGAACACTGATCAAAATATTATTGAACACCGATCAATTTCGTGCCACTATCCACTCCGCAAGCAAGAGCCGGCCCTCCGAAAGAAGACCGCCGGCGAACAATAAACAACAGGCATGCCCCTCTTGTCGTCTGAGTAAGAGAGCACAATGACCCACTCCCCCCATTTTTCCTTGCTGGCCAAGCGCCGCCTCGGCCCCCTCTTCCTGGTCCAGTTCCTGGGCGCCTTCAACGACAATCTATTGAAGTACGCCCTGCTGTTCCTGGCGAACTTCGGGCTCTATGCCGCCGATCCGGCGCGCGCCAAGATGCTCGCCACGGTCGCCACCGGGCTTTTCATTCTCCCCTACTTCCTGTTTTCCGCCCTCGCCGGCCAACTGGCCGACCGCTACGACAAGGCGCGGCTGATACGCTGGATCAAGACGGCGGAAGTCGCCATCATGGGCCTGGCGCTGACCGGCTTCTGGCTGCTGTCCGTGCCGCTGCTGCTGACGGCCCTGTTCTGCATGGGGCTGCACTCCACCCTGTTCGGCCCCGTGAAGTATTCGATCCTGCCGCAGCAACTGGCCGAAAACGAACTCATGGGCGGGACCGGGCTGGTCGAGGCCGGCACCTTCCTCGCCATCCTCGCCGGGCAGTTGCTGGCCGGCGTCATCTCCATCCACCAGGCCGGCATCGTGCTGATGGTCCTGGCCGTGCTGGGCCTGGCGGCCAGCCTCGCGGTGCCGCCGGCCCCCCCGTTGGGCGAGCGGCAGCATATCGACTGGAACGTCTTCAAGAGCACCTGGGAAATCCTCTCGATCGCCCGCCGCATCCGCGGGGTGTGGCTGGCCATCCTCGGCATCAGTTGGCTCTTCGCGGCGGGCGCGGTGCTGGTCTCCCAGTTCGCGCCGCTGGTCTCGGACAGGCTGGCCTGCTCGCAGGAGGTCGCGACGCTGTTCCTGATCGTGTTCTCGCTGGCGATCGCGGCCGGCTCGATCGCCGTCAACCGCTTGCAGAAGGGCGAGGTCTCCGCCCGGTACGTGCCGATCTCGGCGCTCGCCATGGCGCTGGGCCTGATCGACCTGTGGCTGTCGACCAGCGGCTTTGCCCCGCAAACCGCCAATGCGTCGGTAAGCCAGTTCCTGGCGGACTCAGGCTCGCTGCGCATCCTCATCGACCTGGGCGTCGTCGCCTTCGCCGGCGGCATGTTCGTCGTGCCGCTGTACGCGATCCTCCAGGTCATGAGCCCGCCCGACGAGTGCTCGCGCGTCGTCGCCGCCAACAACATCGTCAACGCCGGCGTCACCGTGCTGGCCGTGCTGGCGGTGGCGGGACTGCTGGCCGCCAACGTCGACGTGCCGGGCATCATCGGCGTGCTGGGCGGCGCCACGCTGGTGGTCGCCTTCGTGTCGATCTGGCTGCTGCCGGAGACCCTGTTCAAGGACCTGGTCCGCCTGCTGCTGCGCGCGCTCTATCGCGTGGAGGTCAAGGGGCTGGAGCACATGCCGCGCCCGGGCGAGCGCGCCGTGGTGGTGGTGAACCATATCTCCCTGCTGGACGGCCTGCTGCTGGGCGCGTTCCTGCCGGGCAAGCCGACCTTCGCGGTCAACACCACCATTGCCCAGTCCTGGTGGATCAAGCCCTTCCTCAAGCTGTTCAAGGCCTTTCCGGTCGACCCGACCAATCCGATGTCGACCAAGGCGATGATCAAGACGGTGCGCGAGGGCAATACGCTGGTGATCTTTCCCGAAGGACGCATCACCGTCACCGGCGCGCTGATGAAGGTGTTCGACGGCCCCGGCATGGTGGCCGACAAGGCCGACGCCCCCATCATTCCGGTGCGCCTGGACGGTCCGCAGTACACGCCCTTCAGCTACCTGAAGGGGAAGGTGCGCTCGCGCTGGTTCCCGAAGATCACGCTGACCGTGCTGGCCCCGCGCCGCTTCCACATCCAGGAAGGACTGACCGCGCGCCAGCACCGCGAAGCCGCCGGCCGCCGCCTCTACGACGAGATGAGCGACATGCTGTTTTCGACGTCGCGCACCGGCAATACCCTGTTCGGCGCGCTCTGCGAAGCGCGCGCCATCCACGGCGGCAAGGCGAAGGTGCTGGAGGACGTCAAGCGCAAGCCGCTGACCTACGACCGCCTGATCGCCGCCGCGCAGCTCCTGGGCAAGCGCCTGGCGGCCGGCACCCAGGCCGGCGAGGCGGTGGGCGTGATGCTGCCCAACGTCAACGGCGCGGTCGTGGCCTTCTTCGCCTGCCAGGCCAGCGGCCGCGTGCCCGCCATGCTCAACTTCACCGCCGGCGTGACCAATATGCGTTCGGCCTGCAACACGGCGCGCATCCGCACCGTGGTTTCCGCGCGCGCCTTCGTGGAACAGGCCAACCTGGGCGCGGCGGTCGAGGCCCTGGAAGGCGATGGCGTGCGCGTGGTCTGGCTGGAGGACCTGGGCGCCGGCATCGGCGGCATCGAGAAACTGTGGGCGCTGCTGACCGCCCGGCGCGCCGCCGCCCGCCATGCCAGGCTGAGGATCGGCGCCGACGCGCCGGCGGCCATCCTGTTCACCTCCGGCTCCGAGGGCACGCCCAAGGCCGTGGTGCTTACGCACCGCAACCTGCTGGCGAACTGCGCGCAGTTGGCGTCCCGCGTCGACTACAACGCCAGCGACGTTATCCTGAACGCGCTGCCCATTTTCCACAGCTTCGGCCTGACCGGCGGCACGCTGCTGCCGCTGCTCAACGGCATCCGCACGGTGATGTATCCCAGCCCCCTGCACTACAGCATGGTGCCGGCGCTCGCCTACGACGCCAACGCGACCGTGCTGTTCGGCACCGACACCTTTCTCGCGGGCTACGCGCGCATGGCGCATGGCTACGACTTCTATTCGGTGCGCTATATCTTCGCCGGCGCGGAGAAGGTGCGCGAGGAAACCCACAAGGCCTATGCCGAGAAATTCGGCCTGCGCATCCTGGAGGGCTACGGCGCCACCGAATGCGCGCCGGTGATCGCGGTGAACACGCCCATGCATTTCAAGGTGGGCAGCGTCGGACGCCTGCTGCCCGGGATCGAGACGCGGCTGGAGACCGTGCCGGGCATCGCCGACGGCCAGCGGCTCCACCTGCGCGGTCCCAACGTCATGGCCGGCTACATGCTCGCCGACGCGCCCGGCGTGCTGCAGCCGCCGGCCGAAGGCTGGCACGACACGGGCGACATCGTCAGCCTGGACGCCGCCGGCTTCATCACCATCCGCGGACGGGCCAAGCGCTTCGCCAAGATCGGCGGTGAAATGGTCAGCCTGCCCGCCGTCGAGAACCAGGCGGCGGCCTGCTGGCCGGGCTTCGAACACGCCGTGGTCACCCGCCCCGATCCCAAGAAGGGCGAAACCCTGGTGCTGTTCACCACCGCGCCCGAGGCGAATGCCAAGGCGCTGCAACAGTGGGGCCGCGCGCATGGGGCGACCGAACTGATGATCCCGCGCGATATCCGGATACTGGAGCGGCTGCCGGTATTGGGCACCGGCAAGCTCGACTACGTGACGATGACGGCCATGGCGGCGCAGGCGCCCGCCCAGGCCGACGAGGAGGAGGCGGAAGCGGAGGCGTAATTCCAGAAAGGCCGGAAAGGCCGAACCTGGCCCCCACGATGGCAGGGCGTGGCGCCACGCCCTGCCCCCGCTTTACTGGCGGATGCCTTCCGCCTGGATGTGCAGCACGGTCTCCATCTTGAAACCGTAGTCCTTGCCGAAGCCCACGCCATAGGCATCGCGGTCGAAACGCGCGGTGGACTCCGTGCCGCAGACCTCCTTCTTCAGCATGGGGTTCTGATAGCACTTGAAGGAGACGATGGTCAGCGTCAGCGGATGCGTGACGCCGTGCAAGGTGAATTGCCCGCGGGCGCTGACCGGCCGGCCGTTCTTGAAGGTGACGTCCTGGCTCTTGAAGGTGGCCTGCGGAAAGCGGGCGACGTCGAAGAACTTGTCGGAACGCAGGTGCTCGTCCAGCTCGTCGTGGCCGATGTCGATCGACGTCATGTCGACAGCGACGTCGATGCTGCCCTTGCCCGCCTTGGCGTCGAGCACCACCGTGCCGCTGGTCTTCTTGAATTTCCCGCGCCAGATGGAGGCGCCGTTGAAGTGGTCGGTCTCGAAGCTGGGATAGGTGTGGTCCGGATCCAGTTGGTAAGTCACCGGCTCGGCTTGCGCCGCCGCGGCCAGGGCAAAGGCGCCCAAAAGGCTGGCATACAGCTTTTTCATTTTCGCTCCCGTCTGATTGATGTGTTCCGTGGCGGCGGACCCGCTCCGCGCCACGGTCGTCATGCCCGGTCGTCGCCCTCCCGCGCGGGCGGATCGCCCAGCACCCGCCGGTTCCGGCGCTCTATCAATTCCAGCGTATCTTCCGTCGCGTCCGGCCCGGGCAAGTACCGGATGTCCTGCCGGGACAGCGGTCGCCCCCCGGCGGCATGGACGGTGATTTTTTCCACCGGTTTCCCGGTGCCTTCCTCCACCAGTTCAAGGCGCTGACGGCAGGTGCCGTCCAGCCAATCGTCCCCCCACTGCTTCAGCGCCACCAGCACCGGAAACAGGGCGTCGCCCTTGGGCGTCAGGCGGTAGCCCTCCGTATTGGCCCGGCCCTCCAGGGGAAAGCGCTCGACGATGCCGAGTTCGATGAGCCGGTCCAGGCGCGCGGCCAGCACGTTGCGCGCGATGCCCAGGTGGCTCTGGAATTCGTCGAAGCGCGCGGTGCCCTGGCCGCATTCCCGCACGATGAGCAAGCTCCACCACTCGCCCACCTCTTCGAGGGCGCGGGCGATCGAGCAATTCATGGCGGTAAAGCGTTTTCGGTACATGGCGTTTTTTTACCACCCAAGGTTTCATGACACAACTTTCCATGCCAGAACAGTTGCATCACGAAACCCTAATGTTTATAGTTTCGTGACGAAACTTATTGTGCGACCGCACAAAGGATCTCCGTCATGGATCGCCGCCTCCTCGTGCTCGCCCTGGGCATGTTCGCCCTGGGAACCGACAGTTTTGTCGTCGCGGGCATCCTGCCCCAATTGGCCAGTTCCTACGGCGTGGGCATCGGCGCCGCCGGGCAGATGACCACCACCTACGCCATCGCCTATGCATTGCTGGCGCCCACCATCGCCGCCTTGGCGGCCGCCGTTCCGCGCAAGCGCTTGATGCTGGCCGGGCTCTCCATCTTCGTGGCGGCCAATCTGGGCACGGCGTGGGCGCCCACCTTCGGCCTGGCGCTGCTGACCCGCGTGCTCGCCGGCCTGGGCGCGGCGATGTTCTCGCCGACCGCCACTGGCGCGGGCACGATGCTGGTGCCGCCCGAGCGCCGCGGCTGGGCGCTCTCCATCGTGGTCGCGGGCCTTACCGCCGCCACGGCCCTGGGCTCGCCCATCGGCGCGCTGATAGGCGGGCTGGGCGACTGGCGCTGGACGATGGGCTTCGTGTCGCTGCTGGGCGCGGTGGCCGGCGTGGGCGTGTGGATCCTGCTGCCGGAACTGCCGCTGCCGCCGGCCGTCACGCTGCGCCAGCGCCTGGCGCCGCTCGCCGACCGCCGGGTCGGCCTGACCCTGGCCACGACGATGCTGGCGATGAGCGGGCTGTTCACGGTCTATACGTACTTCTCCGTCGTCTTCAAGCCGGTCATCGGCGGCAGCGCCGCCATGCTGGGCACACTGCTGGTGATCTGGGGCGCGGCCGGCACCGCCACGAACCTGGTGGCGGGACGCCTGATCGACACCGTGGGTTCGCGCAAGGTGCTGTTGTCGATGCTGACCGTGCTGGTCATCGATATCGCCGTGTTTCCCTGGACGACGGGCAATCCCTGGACGGCGGCATTGGCGATCGCGATCTGGGGCGGCGCGGGCTGGGGGGTGCTGGTCCCGCAGCAGCACCGGCTGGTTACGATGGCGCCGGCCATCGCGCCCGTGCTGCTGGGCTTGAACACCGCCTGCACCTATATCGGCGTCTCGGCCGCCGGGGTCATCGGCGCGGGCACCATCGCGGCCGCCGGCGCGCAATATCTGGAGTATGTCGCCGCCGCCCTGCTCGCCGTGGCCCTCGTCGTCGCCGAGCTGGCCGCGCGGCGCATTGCCGCGGTCAGCCGCCGGCGGCCCACGCCGGCGGCGGTGTAGGACGGTCGAACTTCGGGTTAGCCTGTATTGACCCCTTGCAATCCAGGCCCCTAGACTTCGCTCCATGATTGACCTGCGCGCAGCATGGCGCCCAGGTTCGCGGCAATAATTGCCGCATCCACATTCAGTTGGCTATAGAAGCCCTCGACTTTCACGCATATGCGTGGTCGAGGGCTTTTTGTTTGCCGCCGGGCCGCCCCAAGGCAAACAGCCCCCTCGGGGGGCAGCAAGCGGCGTCAGTCGCGCAGCGTGGGGGCATTTTCGTTTTTTGGAGATCGAATGAACAATCCTTCCGCCGGTCATGATGCCGGCATGCCGGCGTATCCGGACACCCTCATTGCCTGCGTGCAGATGCACCCCGTCATGGGCGACGTGGCGGCCAATCTGGCGCGTTCGACGGCGCTGATCGAAGAAGCCGCCGCGCGCGGCGCCAAGCTGGTGGTGCTGCCCGAGCTGGCCAACACCGGCTATATGTTCGCCAGCCGCGACGAAGCCCATGCGCTGGCCGAACCCGTGCCCACGGGCCCGTCCTCGCAGGCCTGGATCGCGCTGGCCCAGCGCCTGGGCATCTTCCTGGTGGCCGGCATCACCGAACGCGACGGCGACAAGCTGTACAACGCCGCCATCGTCGCCGGCCCGCGGGGCTATCTGGGCACCTACCGCAAGCTGCACCTGTGGGGCGACGAGAACCTGTTCTTCGAAGCCGGCAACCTGGGCCTGCCCGTGTTCGACACCGAGATCGGCAAGCTGGCCGTAGCCATCTGCTACGACGGCTGGTTTCCCGAGGTGTTCCGCCTTCAGGCCATGCAGGGCGCGGACATCGTGGCCGTGCCGACGAACTGGGTGCCCATGCCCGGGCAGACGCCGGACGGCCCGGCCATGGCGCATTCGCTGGCCATCGCGGCAGCGCACAGCAATGGCCTGACCATCGCCTGCGCCGATCGCGTCGGCGTGGAACGCGGGCAGCCCTTCGTGGGCCGCAGCCTGATCGCGGGATCGCAGGGATGGATCGTCGCCGGTCCCGCCAGCCACGACCAGGAAGAAATCCTGATCGCCGCCGTGAACCTGAAACAAGCCCGTCACGGACGACAGCTCAATGCGTTCAACCACGTGCTGCGCGACCGCCGCGGCGACGTGTACGACCTCATGCTGGGCAGCGGCTACCCCCGCCTGGCGCGCTGACCACGCCTGCACCAGCACCAGTACCCACACCCGCAATCGCGCAACCCACGACAACCACGTTCCAGCCCCGCCGTCCCCAGACCACCCTCAACGCAAAACCAGGCGCCTTGCCGGCCCCCCCAAGGAGAAACCCCATGAAATCCGTATCCCGTCTACTACGCGCCGGCGTCACGGCCGCCGCCCTCGCCGCGGCCTATGCCGCCATAATGCCCGCCGCCCAAGCCGCCGACCCCATACGCATAGGCGTGCCGGTCGGACTGTCCGGCGCCAACAGCGTGGTGGCGCCCGCGGTGGTGCAATCCTCGCAACTGGCCGTGGACGAAATCAACGCCGCCGGCGGCATCCTGGGCCGCAAGGTCGAACTGGAAATCGCCGACGACGGCTCGGGCGCCGTGGGCGCGCAGAAAGCCTACGACACGCTGGTGTTCCAGAAAAAGGTCGACGCCATCATCGCCATGGAAACCAGCGCCGCCCGCAACGCCGCGCTGCCCATCGTGAACCGCGGCAAGGTGCCGTACATCTACACGTCGTTCTACGAAGGACGTTCGTGCAACCGGTGGATGCACGTCAACGGCTGGGTGCCCGAGCAGCAGGTCGCGCCCATCGTCGACCACTTCATGAAGGAACAGAAAGCCAAGACCTTCTTCCTGGTGGGCAGCGACTACGCCTTCGGCCGCGGCATGCTGGACTTCACGCGCAAGTACATCGAAAAACAAGGCGGCAAGGTCGTGGGCGAGGAATACCTGCCCATGGACGGCAACGACTGGACCACGGTGATTTCCAAGATCCGCTCGGCCCAGCCCGACGCCTTGATCAGCTCCACCGCCGGCGGCGGCCCGAACGTCAGCCTGGCCAAGCAGATCAAGGCCGCGGGCCTGACCATGCCCTACGGCAACCTGGCCATCGACGAAGGCACGGCCAAGACCATGGGCGACACCGCGACCGGCATGTATATGTCGGCCTCCTACCTCACCGGCATCGACAACGCCGCCAACAAGAAATACCTGGATGGCCTGAAGGCGAAGTTCGGCAACGACGCCAAGACCGCCAACGAACTGTCCGAGCCGCAATACGAAGGCTTTTTCCTCTACAAGGCGGCGGTGGAAAAAGCCGGCGGCGTGGACGGCCAGAAGGTCGTGGACGCCCTGAGCCAGGTCTCCTTCGACGGCCCGCGCGGTCCGGTGCAGATGAACCGGCAGCGCCACGCCGCGCTGTCGATGCGCCTGGGCCAGGTGCAGGCCGACGGGTCGATCAAGATCCTGCAAACCTTCGACAAGGTCGATCCGGGCGCGCAGTGCCCGAACCTGAAGTAAGCATCGCCAGACTGGACGCGGCATACCGCGGGCGGGGCCGGCCGGGCGCATCGTGCGCCGCCGGCCGCCCCGCCGCGGAACCGCCGCGCGGGAGAACACCATGGGTATGTTGCTGGACATTCTCAGCACCGCGGCGATGCTGTACATCGTCACCGCCGGCTTAATGATGATCTTCGGGGTCATGAAGATCGTCAATTTCGCCCACGGCGCCATCATCACGCTGGGCAGCTACGCCAGCTTCGTGACGACGCGCCTGGGCCTGGACCCCTGGATCGGCCTGCCGCTGGCGCTGGGCGTGGGGGTGGTCACGGGCATGCTGGTCGAGTGGCTGATCGTGCGTCCGCTGTACAAGCGTCCGCTGGACGCCATCCTGGCCACCTGGGGCCTGGGCATCGTCATCGGCCAGGTCATCACCATCGGCTTCGGCCGCGAAGTCCAGTTCGTGGATTCGCCGGTGCGGGGCGCGCTGTCGGTGCTGGGCACCGAGTATTCCGCCTACCGGCTGCTGCTGATCCCGATCGCGGTGGCCCTGTGCCTGCTCATGACGGGCTTGCTGAACGGCACGCGCTTCGGCGTGAAGACCCGCGCCGTCATCATGAACGAGGACCTGGCCAAGGGGCTGGGCATCCATTCCGAACGCATCCGCTTCCTGACCTTCAGCCTGGGCGCGGGCCTGGGCGCGCTGGCGGGCGCGTTGATCACGCCGCTGTCCAGCGTGGATCCGAACATGGGCCTGCCGTGGCTGATCAGCGCCTTCATGCTGGTGATGGTGTCGGGCCATTCCATGGCCAGCCTGCTGCTGACCTGCGTGGTGTTCGGCGCCGCCCAGGTCGCCGTCAGCACCTTCGTCAGCCCCATCCTGGGCGGCGTCACCATCGCCGTGCTGGCCGCGCTGACCTTGCGCATACGACCCAAAGGATTCGCCCATGACTGAACGCGCCCATTCCGATGCGGCGGTCCTCCGCACACGCCGCGCGCGCCGCGCCGGCGAACTGGGCTGGCTGGCGGCGATCTGCCTGGTCCTGACCGTCGCCGGCCCCTGGCTGTTCGACACCTATCTGCTGAACGTCCTGATCAAGGCGCTGTTCTTCGCGGTCGCCGCCGTCACCGTCGACCTGCTGTGGGGCTATACCGGCTACCTGACCTTCGGCCAGTCGGCGTTCTTCGGCGTGGGCGCGTATGCCGCCGGCCTGGTGTTCACGCACCTGGGTTTCTCGCCCGGCATGGCCTGGCTGGCGTTCGCGGCCGCCCTGGGCGCGGCGGCCGTCATCGCGGCGATTACCGGATGGCTGTCGTTCTACCGCGGCGCCTCGCCCTTCTTCGCCACGGTGATTTCGCTGGTGCTGCCCATCGTGCTGACGCAACTGGCCTTGTCCGGCGGCACGTTCACCGGCTCGTCCTCGGGGCTGACGGGCTACGACACCTTCGACCTGTCGCTGGAGGCCTGGTACGTGATCGCGGCGTTGTCGCTGTCCGTCGTCGCCCTGCTGGCCTGGGTGGTGGTCCGCAGCGACGGCGGCCGCCTGCTGGTGGCGCTGCGCGACAACGAATCGCGCTGCGCCTACCTTGGCATGAACACCGCCCGGATCCGCATCGCGCTGCTGGTCGTGTGCGGCGTGGTGGCCAGCGCGGCGGGCTTCGGCTACGGCGCGTTCAGCGGCGTGGTCGCGCCCGAGCTGGCCGGCTTCGTGTTCGGCACCGAGCTGATCATCTGGGTGGCGCTGGGCGGCCGCGGCACGATCTGGGGGCCGGTCGCGGGCACCATCGCGATCAACGTCGCCGCGTCGTACTTGAGCGGCAGCATGCCGTTCGTCTGGCAACTGATCCTGGGCGTGGCATTCATCGCCGTGATCCTGCTGCTGCCACGCGGCTTGCTGCCCCTGCTGCTGGCGCCCCTGCGCCGGCGCGCGGCGGCGGCGCCCACCCCGGCCCTGCGTTCGCGGCCGGTGGCGGCCGGCGCCGGCGCCCAGGCCGCGGCGGCCTTGGCCATGCAGGGCGTCGCCAAGCATTTCGGCAGCCTGAAAGTGCTGGAGGGCATAGACCTGCGCGCCGACGGCGGCGAGCTGCTGGGCCTGATCGGGCCGAACGGCGCCGGCAAGACCACGCTGATGCGCTGCATCAGCGACGGCCAGGAGCGCTCGGCGGGCGCCGTGCAGCTATGCGGCCACGACATCGCCCGCCACGCCCCGGACCGCTGCGTGCGCTTCGGGCTGGGCCGCAAGTTCCAGAACGCCAACGTGTTCGACACGCTGACGGTGGCGGAAAGCCTGCGCATCGCCTCCACGCTGCGCGCCAGGCAATCCTGGCTGAAACGCGCGCCGGACCTGGCCTTGCCGGACTACGCGCTGGAAGTGCTGGGCACCACGGGCCTGGACCGCAAGCTGGACGCCGTGACGCGCAACCTGTCCCACGGCGAGCAGCAGGCGCTGGAACTGGCCATGGTGCTGGCGCTGGAGCCGCGCGTCATCCTGCTGGACGAGCCCACCGCGGGCCTGACCAAGACCGAACGCACGCAGATCGGCGAGGTGCTGTCGTCGCTGGCGCACACCTATGGCCTGTGCTGCCTGCTGGTCGAACACGACCTGGACTTCGTGCAGGAAGTCGCCACGCGCATCGTCGTGCTGCACCAGGGCCGCATCGTCATGCAGGGCAGTTTCAAGGAAGTGGTGGAATCGGAATTGGTGCGCACCATCTATGCCGGCACGGCGCAGACGGCCATGGGCGCGGACGCCGGCAGCCTGCAAGGCCAGGCCCGGCAGCACGACGCGCCGGACGCCGATCCGGCGTCGGCAGCGACATCGGCAGCGACATCCATCCGTCCGCAGGGAGCATGAACGCATGACCGCATCCGCATCCGCCTACGCCCTGGACGTCGACAAAGTCGCCAGCGGCTACAAATCCTCCATCGTGCTGCAGGACGTTTCCCTGTCCATCCGGCCCGGCGAATCCATCGCCCTGCTGGGCAAGAACGGCATGGGCAAGAGCACGCTGCTGAAAACCATCATGGGCTACCTGCCCAAGAAACGCGGCAGCGTGCGCCTGGGCGGCCGCGACGCCACCCGCCTGCCCCCGTACCAGATCGCGCGCTGCGGCGTGGCCTATGCCGCGCAGGAGCAGCCGCTGTTCCAGGACCTGAGCATCCGCGACAACCTACGGCTGGGCCTGGCCAGCGACGGCCAGTTCGACGAACGGTTCGACGGCGTGACCGCGGTCTTTCCCGTGTTTCGCACCCGGCTGCGGCAACACGCGGGCACGCTCTCGGGCGGCGAGCAGAAAATGCTGCTGGTGGCGCGCGCGCTGATGATGCAGCCGACCTTGCTGCTGCTGGACGAAATCACCGAAGGATTGCAGCCGTCGGTCATAGACACCCTGGCGCAGGCCCTGTTGTGGGAACGCGAACGCCGCGGCACCACCATGCTGATCGTCGAGCAGAACGTGGCCTTCGCGCTGAAGGTGGCCGACCGCTACGTGATATTGAAGCAGGGCAGCATCGTCGACGAGGGCCAGGTGCGCGAAGCGGACGCGGCGGCGCGCATCTTCGAGCATCTGAAGGTGTGACGCGCGGCGATGCAGCGATGCACACCGCGCCCGCGCAAGCGCACGGCGCCGGGGTATGCTGCGGAAACACGCGCGCCGCCCCGTTTTTCCCTGGAATGAATCATGACGTCCTCTACTCCTACCGCTCCCCACAGCTCAGGCTGGCGCGTGGGCGTGCTGTATTCGCGCACCGGCGTGTCCGGCATCACGGAATCGCAGCATTTTTTCGGCACCGTCCTGGCCATAGAGGAAATCAACGCCCTGGGAGGCGTCCTGGGCCGCGCGCTGGACCCGATAGCCTACGACCCGCGCAGCGACGCCGACGAATACCGGCGCCTGGCCGGCCGCCTGTTGCTGGACGACGAGATCAACGTCATTTTCGGCGCCTGCACCTCGCACTGCCGCAAGGCCATGCTGCCGGCGGTCGAGCGCACCAACGCGCTGCTGTGGTACGCCTCGGTGTATGAAGGGTTCGAGTATTCCCCCAACGTCATCTACACCGGGGCGTCGCCCAACCAAAGCAGCATGCAACTGGCCGCCTACCTGATGCAGCATTGCGGCAAGCGGATTTTCCTGGTCGGCGCGGACTATATCTATCCGCGCGAAACCAACCGCATCCTGCGCGAGGCCGTCGAGGACCACGGCGGCGAGATCCTGGATGAAATCTACCTGCCGCTGGGCTGCGCCGACAGCGATATCCACGAGGTCATCCGCGATATACAGGCCAGGGACCCCGACGTGGTGTTTTCCACGCAGATCGGCAGCGACGCCCTGCGCTTCTACCGCCGCTTCCACGACGTCGGCCTGCATGCGCGGAACATCCCCATCGCCAGCCTGACCGTCACCGAATCCGAGGTCCGCGAAATCGGCGCCGAGGTCTGCACCGGCCACATCACGGCGGCGCCCTACTTCAATACGCTGCAGAACCCGCGCAACGATTATTTCCTCCAGCGCTGGCACGCGCGGTTCGGCGACCGGCCGGCCAGCGTGTATGCCGAGGCCTCGTACAACCAGGTGCACCTGTTCGCGCGCGCCCTGCAACGGGTGGGCAGCCTGGACACGCGCAAACTGGTGCAGGCGGCGCATGGCGTGACGCTGGATTCGCCCGAGGGTCCGCTGTCCATCCTGGCCGAGAACAACCATTGCGTGCTGACCCCGCGCATCGGCGTGTGCCGGCCCGACGGCCGCTTCGACGTGGTCTGGCAGAGCGCCGAACCCGTCAAGCCGGATCCCTACCTGACCACCTTCGGTCTGGACGAATTCTGGCTGAGGTAAGCATGGATCCCAGTCTTCGCCGCCTCTATGAAGACCTGCGCAGCGTGGCCGTCGCCGTGGTGTACCCGCCCGGCGAGGACCGCGACCTGCTGGTCGAGCAATTGCAGCGCATCGGCTGCCGCATCCATCTGTGCTGGCCGTTCCCGGGGCATCCGCCCGCCGGCGCCGACGTGGTCTTTTTCCAGGTGTCCCAGATCCTGCAGAACAGTTCGGCCTGGTGCGCCAGCGAGGTCGACGCCACGCTGATCGCCTTGTCCGAATACGAAACGCCCACCACGCTGAAACTGCTGCTCAAGACCAATGCCCATGGGGTGCTGACCCGCCCCTTCCGGTCGGCCGGGATCCTGAGCACGCTGGTGCTGGCGCGCTCGGCCAAGCAGTTCCAGAATCGCCAGCAGAACAAGATCGCCAAGCTCGAAGGCACCATCAAGTCCAGGCGCGTCATCGAGAAGGCCATGCGCGTGCTGATGGACAACCAGCACCTGGGCGAGCGCGAGTCCTACGAGCACATGCGCGCCCGCGCCACCAAGCTGCGGGTCAGCGTGGCCGAGGTGGCCGCCATGATCCTGGAAGCCAGCGAGGCCATGGAGAAACTGGGCCTGGGCGGCGCGAAACCCAAGCCGCCGCGCGACTGAGGGGGGCGCCGCGCGCCCTATCGAATTTCCCCACCACGGGGACTGCCCCGCCCCCGCCGCCTCAAGCCCCCGCAGTACCGGACAGGGGCCTTCCGGTGCTAGACTGCCGTCCGTCCCGTGATCGGGCGCGGTTTACGGACGCGCGCCTTGCCCCGCGGGCAATCGCCGCGCCGCTGCCCGGCATGAAAACAGGGCAAAATCCCGCGCCGCCCGGAAAACGGCGCCGGCGACAGCGACAGCGACAAGCACAACCAGGATGAAGAAGAGAAATATTTCGTGGGCCTGATATCCATCGAATTCGGCTTGGGATTCCCCGTTTTTTTCCTCCTGTATTGGCTCTTCCGGCCAAGGCCCGACATCCAGAACGCGCTCCTGACGCTGGCCAGCCTGGCCTTGCTGGGGTATTACGGCTCCGGCCGCGTGGTCGCCTGCGTCGTCGTTTTCACCGTCCTGGTCTACCTGCTGGCCAAGGCCATCCACGCCAGCCCCGCGCCGGGCGCGCGCAAGGCCTGGCTGCTGCTGGGGGTGGCCCTGGCGGCCCTGAACCTGATTTTCTGGAAATACGGCGAGCATTGGCGCGTGCCCCTGGCCGAACTGCTCTCCAATCATGGGCTGGACGTCGACCTGCAAAACCAATGGCTGCTGCCGCTGGGCCTGTCGTACTACACCTTCCAGGGCATCAGCTACCTGGTCGGCTGCTACCGCGGCGAGATCCAGGTCGAGCGGCGGCTGGACCTGCTGGAACTGCTGGGCCACTTCGGCCTGTTCCTGACCGTCACGGCCGGCCCCATCCATCGCGCCACCGACGCCAGGCTCCTGACCGGCTACGACGACGCCCCGTGCAACGCGCTGGACCAGATCAAGACGCGCGAGCCCCGGCACATCATCGCGCCGACCTTCGCGCTCTGCCTGATCCTGGTCGGCCTGGCGAAGAAATGGTGGCTATCCGGCTGGCTGGCCGCGCACGTGGTGGCGCCCGTATTCGCCAATCCCTCCCAATACCACTCGCTGGACATCTTCGCCGCGATCCAGGGCTATACGCTGCAGTTGTTCTTCGATTTCTCGGGCTATAGCGACCTGGTGGTGGGGATGGGACTGCTGCTGGGCCTGCGCCTGCCGGTCAATTTCCGCGCCCCGCTGCTGGCCCACAACCTGCGCGAGTTCTGGAACCGCTGGCACATCAGCCTTTCCACCTGGATACGGGACTATCTCTACATCCCGCTGGGCGGCAGCCGCGGCGGCTTCCTGCGCACGCAATTCAACCTGCTCGCGGCCATGGTCCTGTCCGGCATCTGGCACGGCTGGAACGGCTTTTTCCTGAAATTCGCCCTGTGGGGCCTGCTGCACGGCCTCGGCCTGGTCTTGCTGAATATCGGCGACAACCTGTTCGCGCGCATCCCGGGATGGCGCGGCGGCGGCCGCAAGCGCGACTTCGTCTCCGGCCTCGGCCTGCCGGCGCGCGCGCTCTCGATCTTCCTGACCGTGCAGTTCGTGTGCTTCTGCTTCATCCTGTTCCCCATCCAGGATCTCGGCGAACTCGCGCCGCTATTCCATGCCCTGCTGCACAACGTCCATGACATCCGCATCGGCCCGTGGACGCTGCCCGTGCTCATGGCCATGCTGGTGCTGTGGCTGCTGTATCCCCGGCTGCGCCGCCTGCCCGAGCAATGCGCCGGCGGCCTGGCGCGGTCTCCCGCCCTGCTGCGCCCGGCGCTGATATTCGCCGGCTTCGTCCTGATCGTGCTGCTGGCGCCGTCCGGCATCCCCGGTTTCATGTATGCCAATTTCTGAATCCGTCATGGCATCCCCGCGCAAACAATCCCTGTCGACCCTGGTTTCGCTGGTATTCCTGGCGCTGGCCTCCCTCTGGCTGATGCAGGGGCCCATCGGCATCTACTATCAGCAGACCTATCACCGCGACTACCCGCTCGCCGTCCTCGAACAAAGCGGGGTCTGGAAATCCGGGCAGCGGATCTGGGCCAGCCTCAACCGGGCGATCGACGACACCGGCAAGTCCCTGGATGCCGGCTCCGCCAGCCTGACCGACGACGCCAACCGGAATTTCGTCCTGACCGAGGACTTCTACCGGCGCGAGCGCGAGGCCAGGGCGGAGGAAGAAAACCAGCGCCGGGCCGCCGCCGAACTGCTGGCGCGGCAGAAGCAGGAAGCCGAGGCACGGCAACGGGCGGACGAGGCGCGCCTGCGCGAAGAACAGGCCGCGCAGGACGAACGCAGCCGCGCCCTGGCGCAGGAAGCCCGGCGCCGCGCCGAGGAAGAAAGACGCGCCAATTACCTCATGATCGCGCCGCCCGGCAAGGTCTTCATGGCCGGCGATTCCCTGATGCAAGGCATCGCGCCCCATCTGCTGCGCACGCTCAAGACGCAATACGGCATCGAGGGCGTCGACCTGAGCAAGCAAAGCACGGGCCTGTCCTATCCGAGCGCCTTCAATTGGCCGGAGACCATCTCCCGCACCCTGCTCAAGGATCCCGGCATCCGCCTGCTGGTCATCATGCTGGGCCCCAACGATCCCTGGGACATGCCGGACCCCGCCAACAAAGGCGGCAAATTCCTCCGCTTCAAGACGCCCGAATGGGAAGCGGTCTATCGCCAGCGCATCGCCGGCATCGTCCAGTCCAATGCCGCCCGGGGCGTCAGCACCTTGTGGATAGGCGCCCCGGGCATGAAGGCCGCCAGGCTGGACGGCCAGATGCTGTGGCTGATGCAGGTCGTGCAGGACGAAGTGGAAAAGCAGGGCGCGGTGTTCGTGGACACGCGCCACCTGCTGCCCGGCGAGAACGTCGGCTACAGCGATTCCATCGTGCTCGACGGCAAGACCACGAAAATGCGCAGCGGCGACGGCATCCATTTCTCCGTCGCCGGACAGAAATACCTCGCGGGGCAGATTTTGGATAAGCTGCGCCTGCCGCCACCGGTTTCATCACAGTGAGTCGCCCATGCTTTCGACGTTCCGCCCTCGCATCCTGCTTGCCGCCTTGGTCCTGGGCGCGGGGCTGCTCGCGCCCGCCGCGCGCGCCCATGCGCTGTACGACTACGGCGACAGGAACGCGGCCCGCATCGCCGCCTTGCTGACGACTTCGGCCGGACGCCAGGACGGTTTCCACATGGTGCAGATCGGCGACTCCCACACGGCGGGAGACTATTTCACCGACTACCTGCGCACCGAGCTGCAACAGCGGCTGGGCGACGGCGGCATAGGCTGGGCCATGCCGATGTACGCCAGCGGCCAGCGGCTGGCCCGGGTCGGCTATGAGGAAGAAGGCTGGGAACTGCTCACCAGCCGCAACGGCGGCGAGGCCGACTATCCCTTCGGCGGCATGATCGCGCGCGGCACCGGCGTCGGCGGCCAGTTGACCATCAAGACCAAGTCCGATGACAGCCCGCGGCAACGCATCGTCATGGTGATCAGCCAGGCCGCCGGCGATCCGCCGCTGCACATCATCGACGCGGACAGCGAGGTCCAGGACGTCAAGGCCAAACGCGCCGACGGGTCCTGGTCCGACGCCGCGTTCACCGCCCGCCTGCCCTTCATCGTGACCACCGAGGGCAGCCCGAATACCCGCATCGGCGGATGGTGGATGACCGCCGAACGGCCGGGCGCCATCGTCTCCGCGGTGGGCATCAATGGCTCCGAACTGGCGCAGTGGGACCGCTGGCGCGCCGGCTGGATGGACGACCTGGCCCTGGGCAAGCCCGACCTGATCGCGCTCGCCTACGGCACCAACGAAGCCTTCCAGGGCAACCTGGATCCGCAGGACTTCCAGCGCACGCTGGAAACGGCCGTCGATCGCCTGCGCGCGAAATTTCCCCGCAGCGCCATCCTCATCATCGGCGCGCCCGAATCGCTGTCCTCCTTCAAGGGCGGCGCCTGCGGCCAGCGCGCGCCGTCCCTGAACCTGGTCCAGCAGGCGCAGCGCGCGGTCGCCCGGGAGAAACACACGCTCTACTGGGATTGGCAGCAGGCCATGGGCGGCGGATGCTCGATGCGGAAATGGGTCAACCAGAAGCTCGCCCGCAAGGACGGCGTCCATTTCAGCCAGGAAGGCTATGAGCGCGCCGCCGGCGACCTGCTGGCCGGCCTGCTGCACCTGCGCGGGGCCGGCGCCAGATAGGAAAGAAGCGCCGCGCCCCGGCGCTATTCCTGGCGCACGCGATCCAGCCCCGCCAACAGCTTGGGCAAGGCCGCGCCGTCGGACCGCAATTGCCGCGCGAACGCCTGCGCGCTGCTGTCCGCCAGCTCGAAACCCAGGGTATTGAGCTGGCCCCGGAACGTGTCCTGTTGCGAGAGCGCGCGCAATCCGCCGCCGAGGCGATCCAGGACGGGCGCCGGCGTGCCGGCCGGCGCCAGCAAGCCGAACCAGGAAGGACTGAACGGAATCACGGTGCCCGCCTCGACCAGGCTGGGAATGGCCGGCGCCAGCGGCGAACGCCGGGCCTGGATGACCGCCAGGGCGCGCAGCTTGCCGCTCGCCAGATGCGGCAGCATGCCCGGCAAGGCGCCCGCGGCGGCATCGGTCTCGCCCGCCATCGCCGCCACTGTCGCCGGGCCGGCGCCCTTGTACGGAATGGCGCGCCAGTCGCCGCCTTCGGCCCGGCGCACCTTGAGGATCGCCACGTGAGGCTCGTTGCCGAAACCCGGCGTCCCGACGGTCACGCCCCGCGTCTTGGCCTGCCGGACGAGATCCGCCCAGGATGCGATGGGCGAATTGCCCGCCACGACGATGACCAGCGGACTGGTGGCGACCATGCCGACCGGGCTGAAGCTGTTGACCGGATCGTAGCGCGCGACGCCCGGCATCAGCGTGACGTTGGCCACCAGCGCGCTGCCGGACAAAAGCAGCGTGGCGCCGTCGGGATCGGCCTTGGCGACATAGTCGAAGGCGATGTTCCCGCCCGCGCCGGGACGGTTCTCGATCACGAACGGCGCCTGCAGCGCCGCGCCCAGGGCCTCTCCCAGCTTGCGCGCCAGCAGGTCCATGGCGCCGCCGGGAGCCAGGGGCACGATCAGCCGGGTCGGGGACGCGGCGCGCGCTGCACGCATGGCAAAACCGGAGGGCAAGGCGGCGGCCAGCGCCGCGCCGAGGAATCGGCGGCGATTGAAGGCGGAAGACATGGCGGGTTCCTGGCGGGTAAGGGAATGAACCGGTGGAATGGACCGGTGAACGGCGGCGCGCCTCAGGTCGAATGCGCGTGGAAGAAATCCAGCAGCAGGCCCGGATAGCGGGCGCGGTTTTCCTCCCCCTCCCAGGCGTCCTCGATGCGCGAATCGCGCGCCAGCGCATGGATTTCGTCGGAGATCGCGCCGGGATGCGGCGTATCGTGGCCGCGCAAGACCAGCAGCGGCGTGGTCACCGACGCCACGAAGTCCCGGTCGACGGAGAAGATGAAGTCCCCGCCGAACAGCAATTGATATTGCCGCGCCAGCACGTCGGGATCGGCGTCGGGCCAACGCGCCCGGAAGCCCGCCGACCAGTCGCGGAAGGACTGTTCGAAGTGCGCGCGGTTGTGGTCGTCCAGGCCCGACGTCGCCTGCACGACGAAGGACGCCACGCGGTCGCCGGCGCGCTCGATGAGCTTGAAGCCGAACGGGCCGCCGATGCACGCGCCGAGAATATGGAACCGCTCGATGCCCAGGCGGTCGAGCAGTCCCAGTTGATCGGCGGCATAGTCGTCCCACGTCAGCGGGCGCGCATAGGGACCGTGAGAATTCCCCGCATTGCGCTGATCCAGCGTGATCAGCCGGAAATGCCGCGCCAGGAACGGCCGGGGATCGGGAAAATTGCGCGGCTGGCCGTCGGCGCGGACGCCCCAGAAACGGGCTTGCGAATCCAGGCCGCCGGGCGCCAGCGCAAGGATCGCCGGGCGCGCGGCGTCGCCGGCATCCTCGTAGTACAGGGTTGTGTCACCGACATTCACGACAGGCATGCGAACTTCCCGCTACAGGCAAAACAATCGACAAGCGTCGATTATTCGGGCCCGCGTGCCCCGCGAACAAATACAAGATATCGATAAGCTAACGCTTGCGGCCCGTCTTCATCGCCATGAACGCCATCCCCGTCAGCGGCATCAAGCCGCTTCCCCGCCCTTCCTGTTCGCTTCCCGGTGCCAGCTTTCCAGCAACTGGCGGGTCTGGGCGCGCACGGTGGACTTGATCAGCTCCGCCTTTTCCGCGTCGATGTCGTTCCAGCCGAACAAGGTCAGGGTGGTCCGGCGGGCGATGTGGAACACCAGCAACTGGCCGTTCAGGCTCATCATGCGCACCAGGTTCCGCGGATCGTTGGGCGGGCAGCCGGTGAGCCGCCCCAGCAAGGCTGCACAGAGGTCGTTCAGCGGCTTGCGCAGCCGGCACTGAAGCACTTCCGACGCGATGCCGGGCTCGTGCCCCGCCTGCTCGCGGGCGAAGAACATGCGGGGGTCCGGGTCGCGCCGGACCGTGAACATCTTGTCGGCGATGGTTTCCTGGATGCGGATGAAGGCGTCGATCAGGCGCTCGGCGTCGCCGTTCTCCGCCAGCACCTGGCGCGCATGCGTCGAGACCGGCTCGAAAAAGGCCAGCGTCTCGTCCGCGATGTGTTCCGCGCAAGCCCGGTACAGGCCTTCCTTGTTCTCGAAGTAATACTGCAAGGCGGGCGCGTTGACGCCCGCGCGCTGGGCGATATCGCGGGTGGAGGCGCCGTCGAAACCCGCCTCGCCGAAGCGCTCGATGGCGGCATCGATGATGCGCAAGCGCGTTTCATCCCCCCGGGCGTAACCGCCCGCGGCCGGGCGCCGGGGCCGTTTGGCATCGATCATTTTGTTTTCTCCCGCAACCGTAACAAACCAGACAACTTCTAAAAATATAACACTTGATAAATTTTTTCCGATCGATAAAAATCTTCCGGTCGTTAAATTTTCGTCTATTCGCCCCTCATGTCGACCAACGCTGACACCTTGCCCGGCGCGCCTCCCGCAGTGCCTCCCGCCACGCCCGCGGCCGCCGGACCGCGCCGCGCCTCCCGCAAGCGCATGGTATTGCTGGCGGGCGCCGGACTGGTCGTCCTGGCCGGCGCCGCCTGGCTGGGACACTGGTGGCTGGTGGGACGCTACTTCGAAAGCACCGACGACGCCTATCTCCAGGCCGACGCCGTGACGGTGGCCCCCAAGATCAGCGGCTACGTTGCTGAAGTCTACGTTGCCGACAACCAAACGGTGAAAGTCGGCGATCCGCTGTTGCGCCTGGATGACGGCACGTACCGCGCCGCGCTGGACCAGGCCAAGGCCACCTTGGCCGCCCGCGACGCCGACCTGGCCCGCGCCCAGGCCGAATTGCGGCAGCAGCAGGCCAGCCTCGAACAGGCCCAGGCCCAGCAGCGCGTGGCGCGGCTGAACGCCCAGCACGCCGAGGACGAAGTGCGCCGTTACCGCCCCCTGGCCGCCAGCGGCGCCGAAACCAGCGAGCGCCTGGCCAACCTGGTCAACACCCGCGACCAGGCGCAGGCCACCCTGGCCGCCAACACCGCCGCCGTGGCGGCCGCCCAGGCGCAACTGGCCGTCACCGCCGCCGGCATCGACCAGGCCCGCGCCCAGGCCGAGGCCGCGCGCGCCAGCATGCGCCAGTCCAACCTGGACATGCAGGACACCGTGGTGCGGGCGGCCCAGCCCGGCCGCGTCGGCGACCGCAGCGTGCGCGTCGGCCAGTATGTCCAGCCCGGCACGCGCGCCATGACGGTGGTGCCGGTGCAGAACGTCTACCTGGTGGCCAACTTCAAGGAAACCCAGATCGGCCGCATGCGCGTCAACCAGCCGGTCACCCTGCGCGTGGACGCCTTGCCGGGCACCGAACTGCATGGCGTGGTGGACAGCTTCGCGCCCGGCACCGGCTCCCAGTTCGCCCTGCTGCCGCCGGAGAACGCGACCGGCAACTTCACCAAGATCGTCCAGCGCGTGCCGGTGCGCATCCGCATCGATACGGGCCCGGCCACGCGCAGCCTGCTGCTGCCGGGACTGTCGGTGACGGCGGAAGTCGACACGCGCGGCGCCCGCGACGACGAACAGAAGGTGCGCGAGGAAAATCGCGCCACCGCCCCGGCGGAAAACAGCCATGGCTGACGCCGCCGCCCTGTCCGCGCCCGCATCCCAGCCCGCGCCGCCGCCGGCGCGGGCCACCGCGGCGGATTGGATCGCCGTCGCCGGCGGCGCGCTGGGCGCGCTGATGGCCACGCTGGACATCTCCATCACCAATTCCGCGCTGCCGCAGATCCAGGGTTCGATCGGCGCCACCGGCACGGAAGGCACCTGGATTTCCACCGGCTACCTGCTGTCCGAGATCGTCATGATCCCGCTGGCGGCCTGGCTGACGCGCGTCTTCGGCCTGCGCAACTTCCTGCTCGGCAACGCCGTGCTGTTCGCCATGTTTTCCGCCATGTGCGGCCTGTCCAGTTCCTTGCCGCAGATGATCATCGGCCGCATCGGCCAGGGCTTCGTCGGCGGCGCGATGATTCCCACCGCGCAGACCATCATCCGCACGCGCCTGCCGCGCGAGCAGATGCCGATAGGCATGACCATGTTCGGCCTCATCGTGCTGCTGGGTCCGCTGCTGGGGCCGGTGGCGGGCGGCTGGCTGGCCGAGAACATAAGCTGGAGCTGGTGCTTCTTCGTCAACCTGCCGGTCTGCGTGGGCCTGGTGGCCCTGCTGCTGCTGGGCCTGCCGTCGGAAAAAGCGCACTGGGGCGAATTCATCAAGGCGGACTGGCTGGGCATCGCCGGCCTGTCGGTGGCGCTGAGCTCGCTGACCGTGGTGCTGGAGGAAGGCCAGCGCGAACGCTGGTTCGACTCGACCATGATCACCACCCTGAGCATCGTGTCCTTCATCGGCTTCATCGTGCTGGGCGTGGCGCAATTCACCGCGCGCAAGCCCATCGTGCGGCTGAGCCTGCTGCGCAATCCCCGCTACGCCAGCGTCATCCTGATCGTCTTCGCCGTGGGCGCGGGCCTGTACGGGGTGTCCTACCTGGTGCCGCAGTTCCTCAGCCTGATCGCCGGCTACAACGCCCAGCAATCCGGCGCCGTCATGCTGGTGTCCGGCATCCCGGCCTTCCTGATGATGCCGCTGCTGCCGCGCCTGCTCGGCAAGGCCGACTTCCGCGTGCTGGTCATCCTCGGCCTGCTGTTGTTCGTCGGCAGTTGCCTGCTGGACATCGACCTGACCGCGCAGGCGGTGGGCCATGATTTCTACGGTTCGCAATTCCTGCGCGGCATCGGCCAGATGCTGTGCATGATGCCCCTGAACCAGGCGTCGATGGCCGCGGTGACGCGCGAGGAATCCGGCGATGCGGCCGGCCTGTACAACATGGCGCGCAACCTGGGCGGCTCGGTCGGCCTGGCGCTGATCGGCGTGGTCATCGACCGCCGCAACAAGTACCACGCCGACGTCATCCGCGAATCGCTAACGGCCAACTCCGTCGCCGGCCAGGACCATATCGCCGCCAGCGCCGCGAACTGGTTCGCCCAGACCGGCGACATGGCCTATTCGAAAATGCGTGCCCTGGGCCAACTGGCCGCGCAGATCCAGCAGCAGGCCGCGGTCATGACCTACTCCGACACTTTCTATCTGCTCGCCCTGGCCCTGCTGGCCTGCGTCCCGCTGGCCCTGCTGCTGAAAACCCCACGCGGCCCGGTGCCGTCCGCCGGACATTGAATCCGCAATGAACGCCATGAAGTCTTCCCGCCACGCCGCGCCCTTGCCGGGGCCTGCCCGCCGGCCCTTGCCGTCGTTGCGGCCCGTTTCCCTGTTCCTCTCGCTGCTGCTGGCCGGCTGCGCGGTCGGCCCCGATTACCACGGCGCGCCGGACGCCGCGCCCGAAGCCCGGCAGGCGCGGACCTTCGTGCGCCAGCCGGACGCGGGCGCCGGCGTCCTCGCCGGCGCAGCGGCCGCGCAATGGTGGCGCGCGCTCGGCGACGCCCAATTGAATACCTTGATCGAGGCCGCCCTGGCGCACAACCCCGACGTGCACGCGGCCCAGGCGCGCCTGCGGCAATCGCGCGCGCAACTGCGGCAGCAGCAGGCCAACCAGATGCCGACCAGTTCCGCCACGGTCGCGGCGGTGCGCACCAGCGCGCCCGACAGCGGCCTCACCACGGGCGGCCCCTTGACGCTGTACGCGGCGGGTTTCGATGCGTCGTGGGAACTGGATCTCTTCGGCGGCAAACGCCGCGCGGTCGAAGCCGCCTCCGCCGAGGCCGAGGCGGTGGACGCCGACCTCGCGGACACGCAGGTGTCGCTGGCGGCGGAAGTGGCGCAGGCCTACATCGGCCTGCGCGACCAGCAACAGCGCCTGCGCCTGGCCCAGGCCTCGGCGGAACTGCAACAGCGCATGCTGGACCTGACCTTGCAGCGCCGCGCGGCCGGCACCGCCGCCGACGTGGACGTCGAGCGCCTGACCACGCAAGTCCAGACCACCCGCGCCACGCTGGTCCCGCTGGACGAGCAGATCAGTGAATCGCTGGACCGCCTGGCGGTCCTCACCGGGCGCGAGCCCGGCGACCTGGACCAGGCGCTGGCGCCGATCGGCGACCTGCCCACCCTGCCCGCCGCCGTCGAGGTCGAGGATCCCGCCGCCATGCTGCGGCGGCGCCCCGACATCCGCGCCGCCGAACGCCGGCTGGCCTCCGCCAACGCGCAGATCGGCGAGCAGACCGCCGATCTTTTCCCCAAGGTGTCGCTGTTCGGCAGCCTGGGCTTCAGCGCCGACACGCCGGGGCATCTGTTGCGCAAAAGCAACCGTAGCTGGCTGGGCGTGCCCTACCTGCAATGGAACCTGCTGGATTTCGGCCGCACCCGGGGCGCCATCCACGCCGCCGAGGCGGCCCGCGACGAAGCCGAGGCCAAGTACGCGCACACGGTGCTGCAAGCCCTGCAGGACGCCAATGGCGCCTTGTCGCGCTACGGCCACCAGCGCGAGCACCTGGACCGGCTGCGCCAGGTCGAGGTGTCGGCCCAGCGCGCCGCCGACCTGACCCGCCAGCGCTACCGCGCCGGCACGACCACCCTGATCGACCTGCTGGACACCCAGCGCAGCGAATTCGCCGCCCAGCAGGACGTGGTAGCCGGCCAGGCCGAGCTGCTGGACGACTTCGTGTCCCTGCAGAAGAGCCTGGGCCTGGGCTGGAAAGAAGGGGCCGCCTCCGGGCAGCCCCCGATGACGAACGGCCGCGACTCGGGTTAAATATAGAAGTCATCCACTCAAAAAACGAAGTCCGCCGCAAGCACGGCGGACCCGAGACGTTTCTATATAGCAGCAGAGCAGCACCGCACAGCACCCCCGGCCCGCGGCCGGGGCAAGGGAGACGGTATGCATCGCTGGTCGAAGGCCCGGTTCCGGTACCAGATCATTCTTTACCACGGCGTCGCCGTGCTCGCCGTCGTCATGGCGGGCTGGCTGTGCGCCCGCGCGACCCGCCTGGACCCGCCGCCCGGCGTGTCCCTGAGCGTGCGCGCCGGCGGGGACCGGGAAAGCTTCCTCTCACGGCTGGGCGCGGTGCGCCCGGCGTTCGATCCCATCTCTATTTATTAAGACGATTTATCAAGGTCGAGCCGGCGGCTGTCCGGCTTTCTGCTTTCTTATTGCAGCGCAAAAAAAGGCGCCCCGGCCAAGCCGGGACGCCTTTTTTTCATACAGCCCGCGTCAATCTTCCCGCGTTTCCAACGCCCGGTTGATGCGCAGCGCCAACAAGGTGCAAACCACGCCCGACAGCAGGTAGGCGCTGACCGCCACCACCCCGAAATGGGAAGACAGGCTCAGGGCCACCAGCGGCGCGAAGGCAGCTCCCACCAGCCAGGCGAAGTCGGAAGTCAACGCCGCGCCGGTGTAGCGGAACTGGCGCGTGAAGTTCGACGTCACCGTCCCGGCCGCCTGGCCGTAGGACAGGCCCAGCAGGAAGAAGCCGATCATGATGAAGGCATCCTGGCTGCTCGGGCCGCCTTCCAGCAGCCACGGCGTGCACAGGGCGAAGACGCCGATCAGGCAGGCCAGCCCGCCCAGGGTGTTGCGCCGCCCCAACTTATCGGCCAGCTTGCCCGAGATGATGGTACCGACGATCCCCAGGAAGCCGCCGATGATTTCCGCCGTCAGGATGGAATTGACCGACTGCGTCGATTGCAGGGACAGCCAGGAAAGCGGAAAGATGGTTACAAGATGGAAGAGCGCATAGCTGGCCAGGCTGGCGAAGGCGCCCAGGAAGATGTTGTATCCCTGGCCCTTGAACATGACCAGCGTGCCCACCGGCTTCAGTTCGCCCTCCTCGAGCAGGCGCGTATATTCGTCGGTCACCACCAGCCGCAGGCGGGCGAACAGCGCCACCACGTTGATGGCGAAGGCGACGTAGAAGGGATAGCGCCAGCCCCAGTCGAGGAAGTCGTCCGCGGAGAGGGTGCTGTGCAGGTACAGAAACAGGCCGCCGGCCAGCAGGAAGCCGATGGGCGCGCCAAGCTGCCCGATCATCGAATA
The DNA here is from genome assembly GCF_002261225.1 of Bordetella genomosp. 10. NCBI lineage: Bacteria > Pseudomonadati > Pseudomonadota > Betaproteobacteria > Burkholderiales > Alcaligenaceae > Bordetella > Bordetella genomosp. 10. The sequence goes on along the minus strand of NZ_NEVM01000001.1, from coordinate 1,525,415 downwards.
CCAGCCCCGCTTGTGCTCGGGCGCGTTCAGCGCCAGCAGCGAGGGCAGGCCGTCCCAGGCGCCGCCGGTCGCCACCCCTTGCACCACCCGGAAGATGGCCAGCAGGACGATGGCATGTGTCCCCAATGAAGAATAATTAGGGACAAATGCAATCCCCGCCGTCGCGGTGCCCAGCAGGAACAGCGCCGCGGTCAGCTTGACGCTGCGGCCCCAGCGCCGCTGGATCGCCATGAACAGCGACGTGCCGAAGGGCCGCGCGATGAAAGCGAAGGAGAACAGCGCAAAAGCCGCCAACATGCCGTCCAATGGCGGCAGGAAGGGGAAAAACACCTGGGGAAAGACCAGGACCGAAGCGATCCCGTAGACGAAAAAGTCGAAGTATTCCGAGGCGCGTCCGATGATCACCCCGATGGCGATCTCGCCCGGCGCGACGTCGGAGTGTCCCTGGTACCCGCCCATGTCTGCCTGGGCGTCCCTCTGAAATTCGGACTGTGTGGTTTCGTTGTAGTCCAGCGTACCTGTCGACATCATGCTGCCTCCCGATTCGAGCTAAACTGCACCGGCCCTTGAACGGACCGCTCTCTCTGCCATGCACCACGGTTGGACAAAATGTCCACTTCCCGCAGCGCATCAATGAGCGTACATTTCGCGTTATTTTCCATAATTTGCGCCCTTGTCTCGTCTCACCGCAATGCCTCCAAACAAGCCCCCACGCGGATTACTCCTGCTCCCCCTCCTTGCCGTTACCCTCCTGTTGGGCGGCTGTAATGCCGTCCTGCTGTCTCCGTCAGGGGACATAGCGGTACAGCAGCGCGACTTGATCATCATATCCACGATTCTGATGTTGGTGATCATCATCCCCGTAATAATCCTTACGTTGGTGTTTGCGTATCGTTACCGCGCGGCCGCCAATAACCCGGATTACGACCCGGAATGGAACCACTCCACCCGCATCGAACTGATGGTCTGGTCGGCCCCGCTGATCATCATCATCGCCCTCGGCGCGATCACCTGGGTGAGCACCCACCGCCTGGATCCCTACCGTCCGCTGGACCGCCTGTCCGAAGGCCGTGAGCTGCCCACCAACGTCAAGCCGCTGGTGGTCGAAGTGGTCTCGATGGACTGGAAGTGGCTGTTCATCTACCCGGAGCAGGGCATCGCCACGGTCAACGAACTGGCCGCGCCGGTCGACCGCCCGATCCAGTTCAAGCTGACCTCGACGACGGTGATGAACGCATTCTTCGTGCCCGCCCTGGCCGGCATGATCTACACGATGCCGGGCATGGAGACGCAACTGCACGCCGTGATCAACAAGGCGGGCACGTATAACGGCATGTCGGCGAACTTCAGCGGCGCCGGCTTCTCGGGCATGCACTTCAAGTTCTACGGCATGCCCGCCGGCGACTTCGACAAGTGGGTGCAACAGGCGCGCGACGGCGGCAACACGCTGGATCGCCCCACCTACCTGGAACTGGACAAGCCCAGCGAACGCGTGCCGGTGCAACGCTACGCCACGGTGGCGGCCGACCTGTACGACGCCATCCTGAACCGGTGCGTGGAAAGCGGCAAGACCTGCCTGAAGGACCAGATGGCCATGGATCAACGGGCCAACACCGGCCTGCAGGGGCGTTACAGCGTCGCCAACAACGACGTGTCCGCCCTCCAGTATCTGGGCAGCATCTGCACCGCCAGCAACCCCACCGGCGCCGGCGTGCTCGAAAACAAAGTGCTGTAACCCGGCCATCCGACAGATTTTTCGCCTAGCGGCGCGCCGCTATGGGAACAACGATGCCTGATCATCTAGACATAACCAAACTGTTATTCGGTCGACTTTCGCTCGACGCGATCCCTTATCACGAACCCATCCTGGTCGGAACGTTCGCCGTTGTCGCGCTGGGCGGCCTGGCGCTGCTCGCCGCCCTGACCTACTTCAAGGTCTGGGGCTACCTGTGGCGCGAATGGTTCACCAGCATCGACCACAAGAAAATCGGGATCATGTACATCGTCCTGGCCATCGTCATGCTGCTGCGCGGCTTCGGCGACGCCATCATGATGCGCATGCAGCAGGCCATATCCTTCGGCGACAACGCCGGCTACCTGCCACCGCACCACTACGACCAGATCTTCACCGCCCACGGCGTGATCATGATCTTCTTCGTGGCCATGCCGCTGGTGACGGGCCTGATGAACTACGTCGTGCCGCTGCAGATCGGCGCGCGCGACGTGGCCTTCCCCTTCCTCAACAACTTCAGCTTCTGGATGACCACCGGCGGCGCCGCGCTGACCATGGTTTCGCTGTTCGTCGGCGAATATGCGCGCACCGGCTGGCTGGCCATGCCGCCGCTGTCGGGCATCCAGGCCAGCCCGGACGTGGGGGTCGACTACTACATCTGGGCATTGCAGGTGGCGGGGGTCGGGACATTGTTATCGGGGATCAACCTGATGGTGACCATCATCAAGATGCGCGCCCCGGGCATGTCCCTGATGAAGATGCCCGTCTTCACCTGGACCTCGCTGTGCACCAACGTCCTGATCGTCGCTGCCTTCCCGGTGCTGACCGCCGTGCTGGCCCTGCTGTCGCTGGACCGCTACGTCGGCACCAACTTCTTCACGAACGATCTCGGCGGCAACCCGATGATGTACGTGAACCTGATCTGGATCTGGGGCCACCCCGAGGTGTACATCCTGGTCCTGCCCGCCTTCGGCATCTTCTCCGAAGTCGTGTCGACCTACAGCGGCAAGCGCCTGTTCGGCTACACCTCCATGGTGTACGCCACGGTCGTGATCACCGTGCTGTCCTACCTGGTCTGGCTGCACCACTTCTTCACGATGGGGTCGGGCGCCAGCGTCAACTCCTTCTTCGGCATCACGACCATGATCATCTCCATCCCGACGGGGGCGAAGATTTTCAACTGGTTGTTCACGATGTACCGCGGCCGCATCCGCTTTGAAGTGCCGATGCTGTGGACCGTGGGCTTCATGGTCACCTTCGTGATCGGCGGCATGACCGGCGTGCTGCTGGCCGTGCCTCCCGCCGACTTCGTGCTGCACAACAGCCTGTTCCTGATCGCCCACTTCCACAACGTGATCATCGGCGGCGTGCTGTTCGGCATGATGGCCGGCATCACCTACTGGTTCCCCAAGGCCTTCGGCTTCAAGCTGGATCCGTTCTGGGGCAAGTGTTCGTTCTGGTTCTGGTTCGTCGGCTTCTACTTCGCCTTCATGCCCCTGTACGTCCTGGGCCTGATGGGCGTGACGCGCCGCCTGAACCACTTCGACGATCCCTCGCTGCAGATCTGGTTCCAGGTCGCCGCCTTCGGCGCCTTGCTGATCGCCCTGGGCATCGGCAGCTTCCTGGTCCAGCTCTTCGTCAGCTTCCGCAACCGCGAAAAGCTGCGCGACGAATCGGGCGATCCCTGGAACGGCCGCACGCTGGAATGGTCGACCTCCTCGCCCCCGCCCAACTACAACTTCGCCTTCACCCCGCAGATCCATGACGGCGACGCCTGGTGGCAGATGAAGCAGCGCGGCTCCAAGCGCCCGCTGGGAGGTTTCCTGCCGATCCACATGCCCGCCAACACCGGCGCCGGCATCATCCTGGCCGGCCTGAGCACCGTGTTCGGCTTCGCGATGATCTGGCACATGTGGCTCCTGGCCGTGGTGTCCTTCGCCGCCCTGATCATCGGCGCGATCGTCCACACCTTCAACTACAAGCGCGACTACCACATCCCCGCCGAGGAAGTGGCCCAAGTCGAAGCCGAACGTACTCGCCTGCTCGCCAAACATGTCTAATTCACACGCCATCAAGCAGCCCGGCGCCGCGTCGGGCGAGCTGAACTTCTATCTCACCGAAGACCATCACCCGCAGAACGGCACCTTGCTGGGCTTCTGGGTGTACCTGATGAGCGATTGCCTCATCTTCGCCTGCCTGTTCGCCTGCTACGGCGTGCTGGGCCGCAGCTACGCCGGCGGTCCGACCGGCGCCGAGCTGTTCGACCTGCCGCTGGTGGCCGTCAACACGTCGATGCTGCTGCTGTCCTCGATCACCTACGGCTTCGCCATGATCGAAATGCGCAAGCAGCGCATCGGCGCCGTGCAGGCCTGGCTGCTGATCACCGGCATCCTGGGCGCCATCTTCATCGGGCTGGAACTCTATGAATTCCTCCACCTGATCCACGAAGGCAACGGCCCGCAGCGCAGCGCCTTCCTGTCGTCCTTCTTCACCCTGGTGGCCACGCACGGCCTGCACGTGACCTTCGGCATCGTCTGGCTGATCACGCTGATGATCCAGGTCGGCAAGCATGGCCTGATCCCGGAAAACCGCCGTCGCCTGATGTGCCTGTCGATGTTCTGGCACTTCCTGGACGTCGTCTGGATCGGCGTCTTCACCTTTGTCTACCTGATGGGAGTGCTGCCATGAGCAACCATTCCGCTACCGCGCACGACGCCCACGGCCATGGCGACCACGGCCACGACGACCACGACGACGGCGCCAGCCACAGCACCTTCGGCGGCTACATGACCGGCTTCGTCCTGGCCGTCATCCTGACCGCGATTCCGTTCTGGCTGGTGATGGGCAAGGTCTTCCAGAGCTCCAGCACCACCGCCCTGATCCTGCTCGGCCTGGGCGCGATCCAGATCGTCGTGCACATGATCTACTTCCTGCACATGAACGCGCGTTCGGAAGGCGGCTGGAACATGCTGGCGCTGATGTTCACCCT